>NZ_JANZKV010000228.1 GCF_025060895.1 Stieleria sedimenti
CATTGTTAGCGGTAGGGTGCGTGACCCGAATGGCACGGGCATGAGTGTTGGTGTGCAGGCTTTAGCCCAATACCGCTAAGTTAACATGAATGAGGGGGCCCGGACGCTGGCGCGAACCGGCTGATGTCAAACGAATATCAGCCGTTTGGCGCGAGCCTACGGGCCCTCATCTGAAGAAACGACGCTTAACTTAGCGGTATTGGGCTTTAGCCGCCCACTGTCGCTGCGTCGCAGCGAACGGGAATCGCCTCAAGGCTAAACACCAACGGCTTCCACCATCACCGCTCGTTGCGATCCGACGGCTCGACGATGGTGGCGACATGTGCGTCATCATTGATCGGATGCGTTTGCCGCAGCCGCGTCAGTTCTTTGGCGGCGTGGTAGCGTGACGCGACGCCGGGTTGCGGCACCAAACCGCCGCCGAGAATCAGCAGGGTCAACATCAGCACCGCGATCCGTTCGGCCGGACGGGCGTGCATCGGAACCTGCGTCCGTGTCGGATGTCCGGTGAAGATGCGAAAGTAGGCGGAGAGCACGGTGATCCCGCAAAGTGCCGCGGCGATCACCACCATCGTTCCGACCAGCGGATAGACATCCACCGCACCTTCGATCAGCAGTTCCATGCCGACGAAGCCGACCGTCGCGGGAAAGCCGATCGCAGCCAGCCCGGTCAGCAGGAAGAAACCCGCCAGCATCGGCATCTGGTGATACAAGCCGTGGTAATCGGCCAACGCGACCCGCGAGATTCGCGCTTCGATACAGCGGAGCGTGATCCCGAACCCGGTCAGCGACAGCCCCACGGACAACCACAGGCACAACGCACCGGTCAGTCCGATTGGGGTAACCAATTCCAGTCCCGCCAACACCAGAGAGGATTGGCTGAGAAACAAGAAGCAAAACATCCGCCGGGCTTCTCGTTGGATCAAGGCCATCGATCCCGCATAAACAGCCGTTACCAACGAGAGCACGGCGATACTCTGCAGCGCCCAAGACGGCGCGATCGGCAACACCAACCGCATCACGGCATAGGCGCCGACCAGCGGCGTGGAAAACAGAATCGCGGTTCCGAAGGTCGCCTTTTCAAACAGATCCGTCATCCACAGATGAAACGGGAACACGCCGCTGCGGAACAGCGCCGCTGCCGTCAGCAGTGCCCCCGGAATCAGCACCGCCGTACTGTTCACCTCGATCACACTGAGCCAGCCAAAGCCGACCACCAGCAGCACCGCGAAGACGGCCATGTGCAACACATAAAGACGCGTGCACCGCTGACGGTTGCGCAGTTCCAAATAGGGAGGAATCGTCGCCGCGATCAGCAACACAATCAATGTCCAACAGCTACGACAGCTGAACGTTGCCAACACGAGCGTCTCAGAGACCAACGCGAGTTTCAGCGAAAACCGCGGCGCTTTGGTGCGTAGCGTCGACATCACCGTGACGAGAAAAATCAACGCAGCCAGCGGCAATTGAAACGCGCTGAGTTCATCAACGACAAAAATGTCTCGATCAAACATCCAATCGATAAACGGCCAATGGTCGTGCGCCTCGAACGTCCCGATCAAGACAAAATCGATCAGTTCGCCGATCGTCAGCGCAAGCGTCACCGAACAAATCACGATGGCGTGTCGCAGGATGTTGTCGCGGTTGCCGAGCCAATGAATCCAAACCGCCCCGAACAGGGGAAACAGAATGGAAACTTCAATCCAGGGAAAATGAAACTCGGGCATCGTGGGCGTTGCGGGGGAAAGTGATCAAAGAGTGGACGTTGATGCGTTAGGCGGCGGACTTTAAATCTTCGGGGTGCAATTCGGCCTGGTCGGATTCACGTGACGCTTCATTGGACAACGCATCGGTGACCTGTCGCTCCACCGAATCACACCAACGGAACACCCGCACGAATGGCTGGACGATCCACTTGTCCAAAGCGATGTCCATGAATCCCCGCTCGAAGCCGAACCGGTAGCACCAACGCTGCATCCGCGGTGGCAATAATCCAGCTCCCACCCAGGCATCACGCGGCAATCGTGTGCCCATCTTGTTTTCCAAATCGCTGTAGTCCCGGAGCAACGTCGGGGCACGCAACAATTGCATCGTCCGCAGGCTCGCATGTCCGATGATGTGGATCAGTGCCAGATACTTCAGCCCCAATCCGATCTCCACGACGATGATTCCGACCTGGGTCAGCGAGGCGTAGGCGAGCGAAGCCTTGACATCGTTTTGCACGCGTGACATGACCGCGCCGCAAACCGCCGAAACGACGCCGAGACTGATGACCATCACCTGCAGGGTCAACGAGGCTTCGAGGATCGGACTGAGTCTCAGCAGCAAGAACGCGCCCAGGTGAACCGACAAGGCACCGTAGAAAATGGCACTCGAGGGTGTCGGGCCTTCCATCGCTCGGGGCAGCCAACCGCTAAACGGAAACAGGGCCGACTTACCGGCCGCCGCGACCAACAGCAGCGACCCGACCATCAAGGCCTGGCTGGACGTGATCGCGGCCGTTCCTTCGGGCCAAACCCCGCTGCTCATCAGCCCGCCGAAGTCGCCTTCGCCGGTCATGTGATGCATCGTGATCGCGGCGATCAAAAACGCGGCGTCGCTGAGGCGATAGATTGACCACACCCGTTGACCGTTGCGCACCGGATTGGTCCGTTCGTGAAAATAGGCCACCAGCAGCGCGGACGAGAGACCGACCATTTCCCAGCCGACGAACAACGTTTCGATCGTACTGGCCAACGAAGACAGCACCATGCCACAAAAAAACATCGCGTAGTACAGGAAGAAACGCCCATAACCCTCTTCGCGATGCAAATAACGACGTGTGAAGGCCCCCACCACGCCACACAGGACGCAGGAGAGCATCAAGAAAGGAATACTGAGGCGATCGAAAGCGAATTTCAAATGGAACTGAAACTGCTCCTCGGGAATCGTCACCCAGTTACCCAACTCGATCGGCACATAGCGAATGTCCGTTGCGAGCATGATCACCAGGATGGCAACAGCGGGCAACAACGAAAACAGCACGGCTGCCTGCGTCAGACGCGCGATCGACGTCTCGCTCAAGGGACGATTGACGAGTGTCGAAAGCCCGAGAATCGCCAACAACACGATCGGGCTGGCAACCACCGCCGTGCCGAGGATGTGAAAGAGTAAGTGCAGTGGAGTCATGATGAAGGCTTCAAATTGAAAGCAGGGTGCGGACCGAAGTGGCGTAAGCTTCCAGCTTGCGAAACGTGGCGTAAGCTTCCAGCTTACGAAACGTGGCGTAAGCTTCCAGCTTGCGATGGCCGGGGTGTCTCGAGATGGCAAGCAGGATGCTTACCCCACGCTTGAATCGGCACATCTCACGAGTGCTCCTCGATTGACGCATAGCCCAGGTGATCGCGTTGGCCGCGGTACCAATCGGCCGACGACGCGACGACGGGCAAATCGCTCGACTCCGGGGTGTAGCGTTGATAGGCCCCGTTGACATACCGCATGATCGTCGAGGTCTCGGGGTCGATCAGCGCAACCTGCACCCAGTTCCCCTTGATCAAGCGTTCGATCCCCGGATTTTCATCGATGATCTTGTCCATCTTTTCCGGCGAGGTTTCGATGACGAACAGGATCCGCATCGGTTCGTGGATTTCAACCATCTGCTGAGACAATCCCGGACGCAGATCGCTGGCGGCTCCGGTCATCACGCCGATCATCGACGCCACGTTGTGGGGCAACTTGGATCCACAGCCGTAACCTTCGACATCGACGGTGGAAAAGTAGTATTCCAGACTGATCCCCGCACAAACCGGGATCGCCGCTTGCAGAATCCGGGTCAGCACGCTGACGTTTTCGTCGTCCACCGCCGGATCGTATTCTGTCAAGAACACGCGACGATCCATGAACAGACCACGGGTCCAGTCGCGACGTCCGACGGTAACGACCGCGTTGGTCGCGTGGTTGTATTCCGGCCGAGCCTGGGACAAATCTTCCGCCCGCTCTTCGACATGCTCGAGCGCTTCTTCGACGGTCAGATCCAACGGCGCGGATTCGAACCGCCGAGCCCGTTCGTGAGCATTTCGGGCGCGCGTTTCGTTAACGCTTTTTTCGATGCGGCGAAACAGCAAACGATGCGTCCGTGGCAACAAGTCCAGATCGTAGTACTCCACGTCATCATTGCAGGTGTTATGAAACGCCCCCACAAAACGCACGTCATCGGGCAATTGCACACCGCGTCTGAAGATCAATCGTCGGACGCGAGGATCGTTGGCCATCATGGCAAACGCGCGTGCGTTGGGTCCGCCACGACCGCCGCTGCAGGCGCCACAGTTGTAAGCGGATTCATGGGGATTGTTCAGACTGCCGCTGCCGTGACCGAAGAACACGATGATCGGGGGAAAGTTGTCGACCATCCCAATGTCTTGCAGGATGCGAATCACGATCCCCGCCATCTCGTCCAAGCTGTAACCGAGCGATTCGGGTTCAGGCCCGGGTGCTGCGGCGGTCCGTTCCAAGTGCAACTCGGTCGCGGGGGGTTTGACAAAGGACCCCATCGTTTCGCGAATTTTTGACGTCAGCCGCGGCGCCAAGATACGTGCCACCATCGGGAATGTCGCCAACGCACCAAAAATCCCGGTCACCCAGCCACCAAGCATGGTCCGCGAGTGGGTGTGAACTTGGTGGGTGAACCAACCGATGCGGCGACGCCGTTCCGCCCGTTTCGCGCTGACGTGCATCGCTGAGAAGAGGGGTTCTTCGCGGACGAAATGCTGCGGCGTTAGAATGGCCGGACAGAGCGCTCGGTAGTGTGCGTGGTCGACACCCTGGTAATACATGGCGACTGCGAAGAACCCGGCGGCCGAGGCCGTCACACTTTCCGGATCGACTTCTTCCAGGTGCCGGCGGAACGATTCTTCACGATCATCGATGCAAAAGACCGCTGCATACGCGGGTTTACCGGACTTGGTGTCCCGACGTTTCTGGCGGCGACGAGCCGAATGGATGGCGATCGCATCGAGCGTCTGATTGCGATAATGTCGTTCATAAGCGGCGTGCAAGACGCGGCGCCGTTGGACCGAATCGAACGTTTCGATTTCACGAATCAGACACGCCCATTGCCCGGGCGTCATGTGGACCAGTTGTTCGGGTGTCCAACCGCCTGCCTGGGCGAGTTGAAAAATCGTGTACGTCCGCTCGTCGGTCGAGGGTGAAGGTTTGACGCCAAGTCGGCTCTCGGCGATCCGGCGAATCTCTCGATAATCGCGTGTCCCGTACAGCCGTTCGCCGAAGTCAGCGATCGCATAGCGTTCGAGCATCAAGCGAATCGCCAGGTATTCGTTCAACGTTCCGCCGCAAACCGGGTGCTGCAAGAACGGAGCGTTTGTCTCCATCTGCCAGATCATGCCCGCCCAGCCTCGCAGGGCCAGCAGCGTCGATGCGATCTTCTCTTCGGCCTCTTCCTCGGCGATGCCCAACGCATCGAGCGACTGCCGGATCGAGGCGAGCGGATCGAACGGTTCAGCCTGGATCGCGTTCAATTCGGTGGCGATCCCATTCATCCAAATCGGCGTGACCGCCAGCGATCCCTGATACAACCGTGCAAACGCTTGCGCGAATCCGAGTCCTCGATCGGGCAACGCCCAATCGGAAAATCCTTGGTCGAGAAAGGCGCCGCAGAAACGAATCAGCACTTCGTTGACGCTGACATCGATGTCTTCGCCGGAAACCTCCCACAACAGGTCTCGCAACCGGATCGGATCGCGCCGTTCAAATTCGGGTAGTCCGGCGGATTTGACGCCGGTGCGTGAAATCTGCCACAGCAGTTCCAACGTGAAGGCTTCCCACCGGGCGTCGGACCACCTTTCAATCGGCTGGCCACGCGAACGGTCGACCGCCGACACCACGACATCGGGCAATCGTGTCCCCGCATCACCTCGGAGGCGTTCGACTGCTTGCCCACCCGCTGCGTTCTGCTTGGCGACCGCCCCGGCGACTTGTCCAGCCAGGTCCCGATGACGCATCACCCAACTGCGGGTCTTTCCCACCATCTGTTCGGCGCGCTGTGGCGAAACCTCCGCGCGAAACCGGGTCAGCAGATCCGATTCGGCCAGCAACCATTTCAGCTCCGCATCGGGAGCCGAATGCAGCGTCATCTGCAGCATGGCCAAGCGAAGGGTGTAGCGCGTCCCGAAACTGGCGACCAATTCATCGGCTTCCTCATCCAGGTCATCCATCAAGACTTGCCGCAGATCCTCCGCTGAGATCCGCCCGCGAGCCAGTTCGCTTCGATAGCGTTGTTCCGGCCAGTAGGGCTCGCAGCCGTAGCGCCGTCCCCCTTCGATCACCGCCTGTTCAAAAGGCATGTCCTCAAAGCAATGCAACGTGTTGTGGTGAACGAAGACCGAGATGGGTCCTTGGGAAGGCAAGAAGTGAGTCGCGTGCTCGATCGCCGCCTGCAGCTTGGAGTGTTGATCCGCGCCGAGCCGAACGAAGGCTTCGGTCGAGGGGATGACGGCGGAGGTAGCATCTTGCATGGTGGCGACAGATGGTTCGGGCAAAGTGATCACATCTGAATGTCACGCGCTGTGATCACGTGTTGACGTCATTCACTGGGCACAATTCGTACCAAACCGATTGAGACCTTGCGACCTGGGGGCCCCGACTGACGTCCATGCCCGCCAATCGCCGGACATTCGTGCAAATCCGGGAGTGGAAAAAATACAATGGCAAGGCGATGTGAAGCCGGGCAACGCGGCTTCACCAGCCTTAAATCCGAGCAGGTGCACTGCGTTGCACTGCAGTGCAAAACCTTGCACAGTCCGAATGGGGAGGGGTTAGAAATGCACTTGCGCACGCAGCATGTAGATGTCCGCATCGCTTTCCCCTCTGCCTGCGAGGTCGTACGGTTTTTGAAGTCACCCTCCTGGCAGGAGGGTCGAGCGAAGCGAGGGGAGGTCGATGGGTCCATCGCGGTGTTCACTTCGCCGGCCAGCGTTGCAAACTGCAAAGACATGCACGGTACACGATGCGCGACTCAACGCGTCGACCTGCAATCCGCTGCACGCCGTGCATTGAATTGCATCACCACCGAAGCTTCTTGCCCGTAGAAACGTCGCTCAGAGGGGGTTAAACGGATTGGCATGCGGTATGCGAAGCGTGCAGCGAGGAAATTCCCAACAGACCGGCGATCGAGGCGGGGAGATGCACCGACGTATCCAATTGCACAAACACGTTCACACCCTGCGGGCAGACGAATTCGGCTCGCTCGCCGACGTGCGTGAATCAGCCGCTGCGGCTTCACCGCGGGTTTTGATCGTCGGATGTGCCGATCATGGATTGGCTCCCGACATGCTCTCCTTCGCGACACCGGGTCGCTGTGCCGTCGTGCAAAATTTGGCGGCGTCGATTCCGGCGGCGGACCAACCTTACGATTCCACAATGGCCAGTCTCGAGTACGCGGTCGTTCAACAGGGTGTCCGCGACATCATCGTGTGCCACCACCTGTGCTGTCGAATCGTGCGTTATTGGATGAGAACACCGATCCTGCACGCCCCCAACGATCCCGGTTGTCGATTCAACCAAAACGCTTGTTGGACGGTCGACCGTCTTTATCGTTACACGACCCAAAGTGAGCGGCAGACGCTGATGATTTGTGAGCACACGCTTTATCAGCTTGAAAACCTGAGGTCACATTCCATCGTTCAGGATCGGCTGGCGGTTGGGCGATTACGGCTTCATGGCTGGGTCGTCGACGACAGCACCGCCAGGGTCTTGGCATACACCCCCCACACGCACCAGTTTGTGAGTATCGAAAAAATCTCCAACCGGAAACGCATCTCATGATGAAAGCGTGCGACGGCGGATAGACTCGTGACACACGAGTCTTTTTTTCCAACGACAGCCTTCTCACAGCAACACGCGATGTTTGACTCTCATGACGGGCGGGGGATTCGTCGGTTCGCATTCGGGCTGGCGTTGCTGAGTCTGACCGCGGTCTCGGTCACCGCCTGGATCTTGTCCAACGTCCGTCGCGAACAGGAGATCGTGGCGCGATTGATTCAACACTTGCCCGAAAGCGACCTGCAAGTGGCCAAGGAACTCTCCGGCGATTTGAACCTTCAGAGCAGCCTGTCGTTCCTGCTGGTATTGAATATCGTCGCAACCGCGATCGCATTCGCGCTGGTCGTGCGCGGTTACTTGAGCAGCGAACGAACGCTCCGCGACGTGCGGGTGCTTTCGGCGGACATCTTGGCCAGCATGGACGTGGGAGTCATCACCACGGACAAGAACGCGGTCATCACCAGCACCAACCCCAGCAGTCGTGAGCTGATCGGATTGAACGGTGATGGCGTTGGGACGCGATTGTCCGAGATCGATCCGCAGCACGCCTTGTTGGACGAGATCTGCGAGGAAATCACGACCTACCATCAACCGATTCGCGATCGAGACTACTGCGTCAACCGCAACGGCCATCCATCGACCCTGCGCGCCGGTTGCACGATGCTCCACAATCGACACGACGAGCAAATCGGCATGGTGATTCACGTTCGTGACGTCACCGAAAAAACGCTGATGGAAGAACGACTCCGCAGGATGGAACGCTACATGGGTCTCGGATCGCTGGCGGCCGGTTTGCAACACGAAATCAAGAACCCGCTGAGCGCCCTGTCGTTGCACATTCAACTGTTGTGTGAACGACTGGACCAGGAGAGCGATGACGCGGAAGTCGCCGAGTTGCTGGACATCTTGAACACGGAAGTCAGGCGCATCAATGACGTACTCGATGGTTTTCGCAACTATGCCTCCGTCGCCGAGTTCGGCCGTGTGCCGGTTGACGTGACGTTCCTGGTCGAAAAATTGATCCGACTGCTTCGCCCCCAAGCCGAACATCAGAATGTCAAACTGGTAGCAGATCTGCCGGCGGAGATGGTCGGGATGATCCAAGCCGATTCGACGCGTCTGGAACAAGTTTTTTTAAATCTCGCGATCAATGCGCTCGCGGCGATGCCCGATGGCGGAACGCTCCGCTTTGAAATCGCCGGAGAGAATGGCAATGTCAGAATTACGGTGAGTGACACCGGAGCCGGCATCCCCCCGGAGATTCAGGACCAAGTCTTTGACCCCTATTTCACGACCCGCAATGAAGGCACCGGAATGGGTCTCGCGTTGTGCGACAAAATCGTTCGCCAACATGACGGCAGCATCGATTTTCAGTCCAACGGTCAAGGCACCGTGTTCACCGTGGTTCTGCCTGTCGGGACGGTCGAAAGCGGGGGAGAGATGGCAGAATGATTCGGGGCAGAATGATTCGGGGCGCGCGGGCGGGCGCCCAACCCCAGCTACTTTGGCTCTGAAGGTGTTAGGTGTTAGCGGAACGGCGCGAGCGGGCTGTCGATTTTGTGAGCCGCGACGCGTNNCAGCGGCTCACCATTGACTCAGCAGATCCCGACTCAATCGACAGTCCGCAAGCGGGCCGGTTTCAGCCGGACATACCGGAGGGCTCGCGCCCTACCGCTAACAAAAACACCCCACTTGGCGGCAAAGTAGAAGGCATTGGGGTCGCGTCGGGCTGGTATAGTGTTCGGCAGATCGATCCGTGTTTCCCTCACCCATTCAATCGAGATCTGCGACGTGAATCCCCGGTGCTCCTTCGCCCCCAAGCAATTCGTTACCGCCGTCGCGTCACTGCTGGTCATCGGCTGGCTCACCTGCTGCTGCCAGGCCGATGATTTCCCGCCGGTGTTCAACAACGAGGCGAGTTCCGAGGCCAGCCCGATGCCCGCTGCCGAAGCCGCCGCTACGATGACATTGCCCGAAGGTTTCCGGGCGACGGTTTACGCCAGCGAACCCGAGGTGCGCAACCCGATCGCGATGGCCTGGGACGACCGTGGCCGCATGTGGGTCGCGGAGAACTACACCTACTCAGATCGCACCCAGCACTTTGATCTTTCGCTGCGTGACCGAGTGATCATTTTGAATGACCGCGATGGCGACGGGCACGCGGAATCACGCAAGGTGTTTACCGACAACGTCCAAATGCTGACCAGCGTCGAAATCGGCCGTGGCGGTGTGTGGTTGATGTGCCCCCCGCAGTTGCTATTCATCCCCGATGCCGATGGTGACGATGTCCCCGACGGATCACCCGAAGTCGTCTTGGACGGTTTCACGGTCTCGCAAAGCAACTACCACAACTTTGCCAACGGACTCCGCTGGGGTCCCGACGGTTGGCTGTATGGGCGTTGCGGCCATTCCTGTCCCGGAAACCTGGGTGTTCCGGGAACGCCGGACGATCGCCGGATTCCGATCGATGGCGGCATGTGGCGTTTTCACCCGCAGCGAAAGACCGTCGAAGTGCTGAACCACGGCACGGTCAATCCCTGGGGATCGGACTGGGACGCCAACGGCGAACTGTTTTTTATCAACACCGTGATCGGCCACCTCTGGCATTCCATTCCCGGCGCCCACTTCATCGAGTCGTTCGGCGAGAGTCCGAATCCCTTGGTGTTCGAGCGGATGGACATGATCGCCGATCACTACCACTACGATCGCTCGGGATCATGGACCAACAGTCGTGACGGGGCGGCGAACGATTTGGGAGGCGGACATGCCCACATCGGAATGATGATCTATCAATCCGACCGATGGCCGCAGCAATATCACAACAAGTTGTTCACGTTGAACATGCACGGCTTACGGGCAAACGTCGAAACGATCAAACGTCACGGCGCCGGATATCTGGCCAGTCACGAGCCCGACTTTTTGATTTCCAAAGACCCGTTCTTTCGCGGCATCGAAATCAGCGTCGGGCCCGATGGCGATGTTTATGTGCTCGACTGGAGTGATACCGGTGAATGCCACGATCACACCGGCGTGCACCGAACCAGCGGACGCGTTTACAAAATCAGCTATGACGCCGGCAACAAGCCGAGTCACCGTTTCAGCAAACCGGCCTGCTTGGCCGGTGACGGCGAATTGCCCCAGCTTTGGCGGGATTACCAAGCGGGCAAGACAACGCCCGCACAGCTACGAAGTCTGCTCCGCGATCCCGATGAACACGTCCGCGTCTGGGCGATTCGGCTGCTGACCGACCACTGGCCGCTGGACACGTTTTTGGGACCGCAACGAGATGTCGAGTACCCCAACGACCCCGAAACGCTGGCGGCGTTGAAACGGACCGCGCAGCAAGACCCTTCCGGGTTGGTCCACCTGACCTTGGCGTCGACCTTGCAGCGTTTGCCGGTCCGAGAGCGAGCCTTGATTGCCAGCGAACTGGTCGCCCAGCCGCGATTCGCCGCGGACCGCGATTTACCGATGATGGTCTGGTTCGGTTTGATACCGCTGGTCGACCAGGACCCCGCGGCCTTGGCACGGGTCGCGGCGAACTGTCGTTGGCCCGACACCCTGCGTTGGATCACACGGGGGTTGGCCACGCGGGTCGAAACAACGCCCGCGCCACTCGACGAGGTGTTGACCGCCTCGCTGAAGATGCCGGCGGCGTTGCAGGCGAGCGTTCTGGAGGGCATGGCGGAAGCCTATCGCGGCTGGCTGAAAGTCCCCATGCCAAAGACCTGGCCGAGCATCGTTCAAAGCCGAGCGGCGAAAGCCAATCCCGACACCGTTCGCGAGTTGAACCTGCTGTTCGGTGACGGCCGGGCGATCGACGAATTGAGGGAGCTTGCGATGTCATCCAAAGTTACGCTCAAGACACGGCAATCGGCGCTAGAGAGTTTGATCGGTGCGCGGCCGGATGACTTGCGCGAGATCTGTGAATCGTTGCTGGATCAGCGTGAATTGAACGCGACGGCCGCCCAAGGTTTGTCGCGGTTCGACGATCCCGCCGTCGGCGAAAAACTGGCCAAGATGTATCGGCGATTCCACATCAATGACCGCCCCGGGTTAATCGAAATCTTGGTTTCCCGACCGAGTTTTGCCGCGGCGTTGCTCGATCGCATTGATGCCGATCGAGATCCGATTCCTCGCAGCGACATCACCGCCTTTCACGCCCGCCAGATCCTGGGGCTCGGTGACGATGGCTTGCGTGAGAAACTGACCGAGTCCTGGGGCGCCTTGCGCGAGTCGCCGGCGGAACGACGCGAGAAAATCGCTGCCGTGAAGACAATGCTTTCTGGCGATGTTCTGGCCAAAGCGGATCTGCCGACAGGACGTGCGTTGTTCAAGAAAACGTGCTCGCAATGCCACATGCTGTTCGGCGACGGAGAGAAGATCGGTCCCGACCTGACCGGCGCCCAACGATCCAGTTTGGACTACCTGTTGGAAAACATCCTCGACCCCAGCGCGGTGGTCGGCAAAGATCACCGGATGACCATCGTGCTGACCGCTGACGGACGCGTCTTGAACGGTTTGGTGGTCTCCCAAAACGACAAGACGATGGTGATTCAAACCCAATCCCGCCAAGAAACCATCCCGATCGATTCGATCGAAAACGTCAAAGAAACAACACTCTCACCGATGCCCGATGGGTTGCTGACGACACTGACCGAAGAGCAAATCCGCGATCTGATCGGTTATTTGATGCATCCGACTCAGGTCGAATTGGAATGAGTTGGTCAAAAAATGGGTTGGTCAAAAAATGGCAGCCTCCGGAGAGAGACTTTCTTCTGTCTCGATGACTTCATTTTTTGACCACTTAATTTTTTGACCATCAGACTGTCCGCGTTTAATTCCTCGCTGGACAACCGTGGGACCATTTGATCAATAGGAAACCACATCAATCGAGACGACGCATGACGGCTCACGTCGGCGAACGGCCTCTGCATCCTCGTTTGATTCAATCGCTCTCCGCCGAGGTTGCGATCTGATTGATTTGGCGAATCGTCTCGCTCATCACGCGACGATCGACGTCCTTCAAGGCAATGGCGGATTGCTGCGGATCGGCAAACCAAACCTCCTTGATGCACACGTGATCTCCATCACCGGGCGGGAAATCAAGTTCTGCGACACTGGTGACACCGGAATGCGGATGATGTTGAGCGTAGGTGAACGGGCTTTCGAACCGATCGGAACGCCAGCCCATTTTCAGCAGAATCGCATGGGTTTGGTCTTGCCGAAGTGCATAGTCGGCGAAACGCGTGATCGATGGTTTTGGGGACGCGAATTCGGCTTTGGTCGGCTGAAAGAGCTCACGCTCGACTTGCGGGATCGCTTGGACCCGATCGGCGAAAGCGTTTCGCCACGCTTTGAGGCTGCCGGCCTCGGCAAGATCCGAGACATGCGCAATTCGGAATGGAAGATCGCTATTCATTGGAAATTCGGTTCCGTCGACGTCGACCAGCACGAGACAATCGTTGTCCCATCGCGGCAATCCGATCTGTTGCCCGTGCATCAACAACAGCGATCGCAGTGGCGGACCGATCAGTCCGTCTTGCAGCAACCGTTGCAGTTCAGCGGCTTCGAAGGTTGCCCCCGTCACCATCGCTTGTTCGAGAGATCGCACCACTTGTCGGCTTTGAGTTTGCAATTCCTTTTGCAGTTTTTTTAGCTTCTGCACCTCCGGCTTCTTCCCAAGTTTGGCGGGAATCGATTTCTGCGATTTACCGGACTTGGTGACTTCGATGATCGGCTTGCCGTTGGCCTGGACAACCAACTTCATGAGGGTGTCAGCGATCTCCACCGGTGAGACGGCGTCGATGCGATCTTGAATATCGATCATGGCGAACCATTCCAGTCGTTCGGGGTCGTCCATCCCGGCTCGCAGTGCGAGTGTCGCTCTCGCTTGTCGATTGACGTCGATCGCTTGGTCGCGTTTGCTCGACTTCAGTCGATTGGCCGCGCGGCGGTGTTCCTGCAGAATCCTCATTCGCTCCGCCAGATCGCTTTCGCGCTGCTCACCGACGGCCACCGGAATCAGTGCGAGTGCCTGAACATCGATCCCATTCATCTCCGACTCAATCCGTCTGCGAAGCTCTTGCCGATCCGTATCGCCCCGCAGTGCTTCGGTGATCGTGCGAATCTGCGTGACGCGTTGCGGCGTCGCGATGGCGGGTAAACACGCTTCCAGTTCCAACCAATGCGCGGCACTTATTTCTCGCGATGCTCGCTCGAACCATTGGATATCGACGCAGTTGTCCGATTCCGAATCGACATCCGAGTGGTTGGACCTGAGTTTCAGCCAAGGCTTATACGCTTCGTCAGGCGACTCAGCGATTTGTTCCATCGTCGGAAACGAATCGCTGCCGCCCCGATTGAAATTGTGCCAGACGAAAAGCGCAGGTGTGTAAATCCAATCTTCGCCCGCCTGATGAAGCAACCATTCGACTGCCTCGAGAAGCCCGGTTCGCGACATCGATCGCCCGATCCACTGGGCCCATTGCGGCGCAGCGAGGGCGAGTTCCAGCAATCTCTGTTCATCCAGCCGCTTTTCCTTCAGCGCCTGTTTGACGACCGAATCGAACTGTTCCCAGGTCTCTCCGTAGCCCGGCATGGAATACGCGACCAGTTGCCGAAGGAGCACCGACGCCTTGGTCAACTCATTACGCTTTTGACGATTCCATCGTGACAATCTCTTTTTCCCCAAAGCTTGGAGCAATCGCATCAGACGCGCGGTACCGGGGTAAGAACGAATGCGTCCCGCCATTCGAATCGCATCGTCGGTTTCGTCTGACTTCTGAAACAGGGCCGTTGCGACGGTTTCGTCAATCAATTCGTTCAAGGCTGCATCGTATTCCGCTTCGCGTGGTTGCGCATGCTTTCGAATTCGCACGGAGTCTTCATCCACATCGGTCGCGTCTTGCAAGGGTTCACCGCCCATGCGTGACGTTCGCCATGTCTCTCGCAGATCGGCGACGGTTGCTTTTCCGGCACCGAACGCACTGGCGGTGATGTGCATCTGCGGCGGCAGACTCGGCACATCCTCGGCCGGCTTGTCGACAAAGCGAAGCAAATGCCAATATCGTTCCGCAACCTCGGGTGGAAAGCGGGTTTCGAATCCGACCAAGTAATCATTGATCAATCGATCCCAGCAATCGAGCGCGATCGGCAGTCCCGACGAATGGCGACTTCGGCATCGTGTCGCAAACGCGTCTGCATCCGCCCGCCAGACGCTTTCGGAAATCGATGCGAGGTAACCCTCGAAATAATCGAGCAACGTCTGCGCGCCGGCAGCATTCGCATTCTTGCTTGCAAGCCAACACACGACGCCGAAAACATGTTTCGCAACGTCGGATTGCAGAAGCGGATCATCCCACACAAACAAGTCGAGGTAAGGCTGGCGCTTTTCCGGAAAAATAAAGGCGGTCTTCCGAAACCGGTTCAAGTGCACAATGACAAAGATCTGTTCCAGCACCGTTGACTCACGGAGGGCAGATTGTTCTTCCGATTCGTACCAGGATTGCCAAACCTCAGCCAACGGGAAATCGTCGTTCAGTCTTGTCGACATGCGGTAACCCTTGGTCGCGGCGTGTTCGATTGGCAACTCAACCAAGCGACCGCTGCGGACCTCATTATCTTGCACCATCCTGATGCGAACGTCTTTTTGCTGTTCCACTAATTTCGTCAGTTGTTTGAACGTTTTCGAAATCTGTTGAAAGTCTAATTCAGGTTGATGGGAACAAGGCTTCTTCACCGGCGTGACTTGCGACGCGTCGGTTTGTCGATCGCTTTCGATCGTCTGCTTTGTCGGCGTTTCCTTTTTCTGTTGCGATTTCGCTTGGGAGAGAAGTCTGTTCGGAATCAATTTGCGAATCTTCCCGATACTGACCTTTTCATCTTTGGTCAGTTTTTTACGCGTTGACAGATCGGCCACACGTTGCACCGCCCATGCGGTGGATCGCGCGGCGTTGATCATTTCGGCGAGCATGACCTGACCGCCCAAGCGGATTTCTTTCTTGCGTTCTGAAAGTATCGCATCAACGATTTCATGCAAATCTTGCTCTGGGGCATTGGCGGCGATCAACGTTGCCGCATGAGGTTTGCTGTATTCGTTTTTGACTTCGAGGTAGGGTCGAAGCCAATCGAGGTCAGCCGGAGAAACTCCATCACGGACCACGGCGGCGATCAACAGACAAGCTTCTTCATCCGATTTGGAACGCTTGATAAACCCAATGGCCACTGCGCGATCCTCGGGACTTGTGATCGTGCACGATTTGAAGTGTTTTTCGTAGCCCCCCCAATCTCGATATTCACCCGCACGTGCAGCCGGGTAGTGCTCGATCAGTACGGAGAGTGGTAATCGATCTGCGACAGCGCCAATGATTGCGGCCAGTTTTGCTTGAGCCTCTTTCTTCGACTTGCTCTTGTCGTCCTCGCCAAGTTCCCCTCGGTGTTGCGATAGCCGCTGTTTCACGCGTTGGACCGTCTCTAACATGAGATGGCCATCTGTCGGCACCGGGTAATCATCCGGCCACCAGATGGCGAGGGAAGCGACGTTCAGATCTTCGTCGTCGAGTAGCGTCAACCAAAATCGCGAGACGGATTCATGCAGGGCTCGGGGAAAGTTGACTTGACGCAGGAGAGCGGCGATCAACATGCGACGGTCCGCATCGACATGTCCGAGAAGTTCTGACGCTTGCTCGGGTACTTCCGAGGCGTCGATCATCAATGCAGTTATCAATCGAACGTACTCTGCCTCGCTATCGACTGCCGCGGACTGCAAGTTCGACGTCGTTTCGCCGACCGCGCCTTCGAGCGTTAGCGTGAAAGGCTCTACCAAGACACAACGGGCTTCAGGATCGACATCGGCTAGTCGCAAGGCCAACCAGGAACCGATGCATTCGGCAATCGGTTTCTGATTCAGAAGTTGAGTTTCCGATGCGACCCGCAAGACCGCCGCAATCGCCGCCGGACCTCCATCGGTAGCACTGCGAACGATCGACTCAATTTGAGCCGCGTCTTCGCTACATCGAAGCAAATCGATCAGCAGGTCGTGCGAGCGATCTTGAATGCTGCCCCACAGTGCCCGATACACATAGACGCCAGCTTCTCCTACTGGGTGTTTTCCCCGCGCGATCAGAGCGAGTGTTTCGTAGACGTTTTCTCCGCTTGTGGATTCCGTCGCGATGACGCAACCCAAGAGCCGACCGACCACATCCTGCTCTCCAGTGGCGTTGTTCGCCAACCCGAACACCCGCAACATCAAATCAGCCGTGGTTTCACGGGTCAATCCGGCTCCATGAACGGCAAGCCATTCCGGGGTGACTAAGCCCGCGGGAAAACGGTAGACGACCTTGGCCAGTTCACACAACCAACCGAATCGCACTTTCAGCGTTGCCGAGTTCAATCGGGGGCATCGGGCGGGCGTCCCCTGCAGCATGGCATCAAATGGCAAGTGCCGGAGCGCCTGCCAAGCGTTTGCGACCTCCGCCCCCAACTCACCGAAGACTGCTGCAAAGACCGGCTTCAGGTCATCATCGCAGCGATCCCCCATCAGCCGCTGGATTTGCTCGAAATCGTACTTTTCTTCATCGTCGCCGCTGCCGCCGTTCTTGTCCAACACTTCCATTCCGGTTTGGATCAAGCATCCGGCGATCGATTTTAGCGCTGGATCGGAAATCTGCGAGGCGGATTGTTTTGCAGCCACAACACGGTCGCTTGTCGGGCCGGTGACTTGGTGCGTCAGAATCACTTTTTCGAGCGTACTCAACTTCCAACCTGGTGCCTTCTTCGACGTGTATTGAAACGCGACGTCCTGTGCAAGCTGGTCGACTGCTTCGCCAGGTACGCCGCGGAGAGTTCCCGTCGCAACCGCTAAAAAGGTGTCGACTTGGGAACATCCAGATTACGGTGGTTAGTAGAATAACGGTTCCGCGGTGAATTGTGGGGCAATCAGTGTTGGTGTGCAGGCTTCAGCCGCCCACTGTCGCTGCGTCGTAGCGACGGGAAATCGCTTAAAGGCTAAACACCAACGGTTGCAGTGAATGGGTCGATCCGTATTTCAGTTTCAGTTTTGACTTGAGTGATGAATGATGCGTTTTGCGATGACTCTTGCGGCTTTGTTATTTGTGTCATCAGTTCAGTCCGCCGAACAGGACAAAGCAAAATCTGCACTCGAGGCGATTGAGAGCAATCGTGGTGGTCGACATTGGGTCGAACAGGAAACGGCGCCGCCGAAGTCGCCGGCTGATTCGCTCAACGCGATTCAAATCGAACCGGGCTATGAAATCTCTCTGTTCGCGGCCGAGCCACTCGTTCGCGATCCCGTCGCAATCTGTTTCGACCGGCGAGGGGAGATGTACGTGGTCGAATACGGCGACTATCCGATCGGCCCCGAGGACGGTGGTGATCCGCTGTCAAAGATTGTGATGTTGGAAGACAGTGACGGTGACGGCCTTGCGGACCGCCGACATGTCTTCGCCGACAAATTGGATTTTGCCCACAGCATGATGGCCTACAAGGGAGGCTTGCTGGTCGGTGCGAAAACGAAAGTCTTGTTCCTCAAGGACACCGACGGAGACCACGTCGCCGATGTCCGTGAAACCCTGTTCGACGGTTTCACCCCCGCGCACCCCCAGATGCAAATCGGCAACCCACGCTGGGGAATCGAGAACTGGGTGTACTTGAATTACGGTCCCGGAAATGTGACTTCGAAAACCGATCCGGATTCAGCCGTCGCGCTGCCGCGGAAAGACTTTCGCTTCCATCCCCAGACGATGGAATTTGAAGCCGACAGCGGAATGGGACAGTTCGGCAACACGGTCGACCGTTGGGGGCATCGGTTTTATTGCACCAACCGAAACCCGATCATCACGACCTTTCTCGCCCCGAACGTCTTGGCGCGGAACCCGTTTCACATCGTCAGCGGCCCGTACTACGACGTCGCTCCTTCGGGCGGACAATCTCAAGTCTTCCCGCTCGTTGCGATGAAGAGCAACTATCTGTCTCACGCGGGCACCCATACCTCGGCATGCGGCACGACCGCGTACACGGGCGACCTGGGAGACGAATCGTTTCGCGACAGCGTGTTTGTTTGCGAACCGATCGGCCACTTGGTGACACGGTCGATCGTCGACACCGCTTCTCTGAAATTCACGGCGAAACGTGCGCAACAGAAAAGCGATTTTGTGGCCTCGACCGACACCTGGTTCCGGCCATCCAGCCTGGCCACCGGTCCCGACGGTGCGTTGTACCTGGCAGACATGTATCGCTTGTGGGTGGAACACCCAAAATTTCTGCCGCCGGAAATCGCGGCGAAGCTGGATTGGCGGGCCGGCGATGACCGCGGCAGGATTTATCGAATCGTTCCCGCCGGTTCGGTCCCACGGCCATTCACCCCGCCGGAGTCCGAATCCGATTTCGTTGACTTGCTCGCCGATGCTAACGGCTGGCGCCAGTTCCTCGGTCAACGGCTGTTGGTCGAGCAGCAAGCGACCGACCAGGCGGCTCGACTGCGCAGCCTGCTGACGTCGCAATCACCGACGACACGATTGCACGCCCTCTGGACGCTGGACGGGTTATCGACACTCAAACCATCCGACATCCAGCAGATGTGTTCCGACGCGAGCGTTCATTGCCGTGTCGCGGCGGCGACGTTGGCGGGCGCCATGACCGATGACGACGCCGTTCGGGACACTCTGATCTCGCTCGCGGGCGACTCCAGCCCCCGCGTCCGTTTTCAAGTCGCGTTGTCGCTCTCGGCCAACGATTCTCAACAGGCCACCGCAACGTTGACTCAACTGGCGCGACGTGATGGGCACGACGGCGCCTTTGCCGACGGATTACTGACATCTCTCCGGCAGCGCAGCGGTGCGGTGTTGGTCGGGTTGATCGCCGACGGTTCGTTTCGCGAGCAAGGGAACGCCGGCAAGTTGGATTTGGTTCGAAAACTGGCCGCGATCGTCGGCGCCCGTGGCGATCAGGCAGAATTGAAAACGGTTTTTGAGTTGCTCGGCAGCGACGGCGACGAAAATTGGTGGCGAGCCGCGGCGATCGCCGGGATCGGTGACGGGCTGCCGCGTTATCGTGGCGAGCGGGGGCGGATGACGTTGCCAAGTCTGATCGCGAAGCCGCCTGCAGAGCTGAGCGATTCCATCGTCGCACTCAAAGCGGTGTTTGATCGCAGCGGAGACATTGCGTTGGATCCCGAACAAGCCGTCGCGGATCGCGTCGCGGCGATCGAGTTGATGGCCTACCAACCCTTTGAAGCCGCTGCGGAAATGTTTGCGGAGTTGCTCTCGAGCGAGCAGCCGGTGCAAATCCAATCGGCCTGTCTGGAGGCGCTGCAACGCAGCGGCTCGGCAGGGGCTGCGCAGATCGTTTTGGATCGGTGGCCAGAGCTCGGACCGTCGGTCCGTGGCACCGCCATCGCGTTCTTGCTGCGTCGGACCGAATCCACTCGCATGACGCTTGACGCGATGAGCGAAGGGAAGATGAATCCGTCGGCGTTGAGTATCGACCAACGGGTGCGATTGCTCAAACACACCGATGGACCACTGCGAGACCAGGCGACAAAATTGTTTGGCGGAGTGGTTTCGCCGAACCGCCAGAAAGTGGCCAAGGATTATGAGAGCGCGTTGGCGATGACGGCCGACGCCGCGCACGGCAAACAAGTCTTCACGCGGGTCTGTGCCAGTTGTCACCGGATCAGTGGCGAGGGCCATGAGACGGGTCCCGATTTGACCGACGTCCGCAATCGTTCCAAACCCGCGCTGCTGTACGACATCTTGGATCCCAACGCAAAAGTCGAACCGCGTTTCACCTCGTATTCGATTTTGACGGCCGAGGGCTCGGTGTTCACGGGACTGATCGAATCAGAAACCAGCGAAGCGGTGATCTTGAAGATGGCGGAGGGCAAAACCAAAGCGATCGGCAGGGCCGAGATTGACCAAATGAAAGCGAGTGACGTGTCGTTGATGCCCGAGGGAATCGAGAAGGACATTACGCTGCAGCAGATGGCTGATTTGTTGGCGTACTTGAAGGACCGTTAGCAACATACGGAAAATAAGTGGGATAGGCTTCCAGGCTCGTCAATACTGAAATGACGAGCCTGGAAGCCTATCCCACTTGGCGGCTCAGGTAATTGGAGTTCACGTCGACGAATCGCAGGTTACGGTGCTTGGCTTTGCTGATGCCGATCCGTTTTGTCGCCCGGACGACGGGGGCACGCGGCATCGAATCGGTGAACACGCCCAACCGTTCGTCGCTGACCAGACATCGGCCATCGTCGTCGCGATCGATCTGTAACGCCTGGCACAACATTGCCGGACCGCGAGTCAACCGGCGGACATCGTCGTAACCCCGCAGGCGACGCATGACATCGAGGCCCCAAACCGGCTCGATCGCCCGGATCAAAACCGCGGCCCCCTGGTCAGCCGGTTGCGTGACCGCGTTCAAACAGTGTTTCGCATGAATCGGATAAACGTACAGCGTTCCCGGATCGGAAAACATCGACGCGTTGCTGGCCGTCTTTCCACGCGCCGAATGGCTGGCCGGATCGCCTTGATCCAGATACGCTTCTGTCTCGACGATCCAGCCGCCCAGCCATTGACCGTCGACGTGATGAAGCAGTGCTTTGCCGATCAGTTCTTTCGCCACGACCGCCGTCGGCCGGCCGTAAAACGCGGCGCCGAGGCAATCGGAGTGCAGCATTTTGGGGGGCGAGAAACGTTGGACCATTCAAGCAATCTGATGAAATGACGCTGTGAACTCTACAGGCCGTGAAACAATCTACACCGCTGGTTGGATTTTCCCCATTTGTCGACCGCCGATCAATGGCGGGTTTTTGCGTGTCGTCGATGACCGAATCGTGGAGATCGGGGCGCTGTCCGACGGCGATTACCGAAGCCAAGCTGTCGTTGATCTGGGCGACGTAGCGGTGCTTCCACGAATGGTCAATGCGCACACGCACATGGAGTTTTCCGATTGTCTGACCCCGATCGGCCGACCCGGGATCGGACTGGCCGACTGGATCGGCAGCGTGATCGCCGCTCGCGGTGTGGCAACGACGGACCAGCGTCAGGACTGCATCCGCGCCGGGATCGCCGAATCGGTTGCCGCCGGCGTGGGATTGATCGGGGATATCGCGACAACACCATCGGCCTACCCGGCCGACGCGGATGCGAGGATTGTTTCGTTTGCCGAAGTGCTTGGTTTGAGTGACGACCGGGCCGATGAGCGGTTTCGATCCGCACAGACGCACGCGGACACTTTGTCGGCGAACCCGTCGATTGACTTTGGCGTCAGCCCCCACGCCCCCTATTCAACGCCACCTGATTTGATTCGCCGCTGTGTCGATTTGGCCAAGCAGCACGGCGCAGCATTGGCGATGCACGTCGCCGAGTCGCCTGACGAGCGAACGTTGCTGCGGCAAGGCAGCGGGCCGTTTGCCGATACCCTCCGCGCCGCCGGTCTGTGGCCCGAGGGGCTTTTTCCTTGGGCCGGTTCGGAACCGCTGATCGAGTTGATCGGCTGGCTCGCCGAGGCACCGAGGGCCTTGTTGATTCACGGCAATGACTTTCAAAACGACGAAATCGAGCAACTTTCGCGGCATCGACACCTGAGCGTTGTCTACTGTCCGCGAACCCACCACTTTTTCGGTCACCCCCGACATGGCGTCCAAAAACTGCTCGACGCGGGAATCCGTGTCGCGATCGGCACGGATTCGCGGGCCAGCAATCCCGACCTGAGCGTTTGGAAGGAAGTGCAATTTCTGCTCCATCATCGCCCCGATCTCGATCCACACGCGGTGCTGGAAATGGCGACGCTTGCCGGATCGGATGCCTTGCTAGGCGCCGGGTCTCAATTTGGGAGAATCCAACCAGGGCGGATCCGTCACCAGCCGCCGGTTATGCTTCCCACGACCGCCAAACGCCTGAATCAGGTGTGGCGGGACTTCGCAGCCGGGGAATTGTCGTGCACGGGGTTGCCTGGGCGGGCATAATAGGTCCGAGTTTCAAGTTCCAAGTTTCAAGTTCCAAGTTTCAAGTTTCAAGTTCCAAGTTTCAAGTTTCAAGTTTCAAGTTTCAAGTTTCAAGTTTCAAGTTTCAAGTTTCAAGTTTCAAGTTCCAAGTTCCAAGTTCCAAGTTCCAAGTTCCAAGTTCCAAGTCCCAAGTCCGGTTTGTTGCTTTATGTATCTTCGTTTGGCTTCGCGATTCCTTTTCGAAACCGACAAGCGATTGCTTGCCAAAGCGGCGTGGACGCTTGGTGTGAAGGGACTTTGGAGTGTGCACAAGCACAAGCGGCGTCTGAAACGCGGCGAGTTCTTTCCGCCGTTTCTGTATCTGTCGGTGATCAACAGTTGTAATTTGCGTTGCCAGGGCTGTTGGGTGGATGTGGCGGCCAAACAACAGCGGATCGAACTGGATGCGGCGAACGAGACGATTCGGCAGGCCAAAGCGATGGGCAACAGCTTTTTCGGCATCCTGGGGGGTGAGCCCTTCATGCACAAGGATCTGCTCAAAATCTTTGAACAGAATCGCGACGTCTATTTTCAAGTGTTCACCAACGGCCACTTCATTACCGACGAGGTGGCTGCCGAATTGAAACGGCTGGGGAACGTCACGCCGCTGATCAGCGTCGAAGGATCGGAAATCATCAGCGACGAGCGACGTGGTCGTGCCGGCGTCTTGAATCAGACGATGGAGGGGCTGAAGACCGCCCTGAAGCACAACTTGTTGGTCGGCGTGTGCACGAGCGTTTGCAAGTCCAACATCGATGACCTTGTCAACGACGCCTGGGTCGATCGATTGATCGAGATGGGGGTGATGTATTGCTGGTTCCACATCTATCGACCGGTCGGTCCGGAAGCCAATGCCCAGCTGGCACTCAATAGTGACGAGCAGCGGCGTGTTCGACAGTTCGTCGTGGACACCCGCGCGACCAAGCCGATCATCGTCATCGACGCTTATCACGATGACGCCGGAAACGCCTTGTGTCCGGCTGCGACCGGGTTCACACACCACGTCGGCCCCTGGGGTGATCTCGAGCCCTGTCCGGTGATCCAACTGGCCACTGAATCGATCCACGACGACCGTCCGCTGGCCGAAACGTTCAACGAGTCACAGTTTCTCAAAGAGTTCCGATCGTTGACGGCCGAGCACACGCGCGGCTGCGTGATCATGGAGCGTCCCGACTTGCTGGTCGAATTGGCCGAAAAGCACGGCGCCCGCGACACCACCGCTCGGGGTGCCGTCATCGAAGAGCTGAAAAACATCACGCCGCGGCGGAGCCAGTTCCAACCCGGTGATGAGATCCCCGAACGGAGCTTTGTTTATCGCTGGGCCAAGAAGTACGCCTTCAACGATTTCGGAACCTACGCACGGCACTTCGACGCGGCCAAGTATCGCGACCCGGACAAAGACGCCCCGGATCGCGAACCGTCCAAGAGTGAGTTGCCGGTGCTGCAGTAGCAGGTCCGTCACGCTGTGCGTGACGGCGTAGGTCACGCTGTGCGTGACGGCGTAGGTCACGCTGTGCGTGACGATTGGCATGCACAGCATGCCCTACAGCTGGATCACCTGCTCTTCGTTGATCGTTTCGGCGTGGGACTCGCAACTTGCGGCCAATTCGATCTTGGCGTGCCAGCGGCCTTCGGCGTCACCGCGGACCAACCAGTGCGGCTGCACGCAAACGCTTTGGTGCACCAGTTCGAACCCCGCTTCACTTTGGCTGACCGTTTCGACGGGGAACGCCCAGATGCCGCTGGGGCGATCCAGCTTCAGCGACACGTCGATCCCCAGCCAGCGATCCGAAAGCGACAACTGCGAGGCGTGTTCCAAATCCAGCTTCTCGCCGAGCTGTCCGAGACGCTGGCCGTCTTCGTCGCTGAAATAGCGATCGTCGGCACCGGAGGGAAGCCCCGCAAAATTCATCTCGACCGCAAAGTGCAGATCCCGATCTCGCGGTAGATTTTCCAGCAGGTAGGTGATCTCCAAGGCATCGCTTCCCGTCACCATGGTGACGGCTTTGGTCAGCACGATCGGGATTCCCCAAGCGTTGCCTTCACGGCGCATTTGCACTTGGACACGATCGGCCCCCCGACGCAGTTTCGCCTCAAAGGGAAGCTCAACGAAATCGCCGCGTTCCATCGCTTCACCACGGGCGACCGATTCGAGATCCGTGTCGACGTCGTAGAAATGGTCCATCAAGCTTTTTCGCGGGTAGCGATCGTATTGCAATCGCTGGTCCAGATCGGCCTGCTTGAACACCACGCGGTCGTGGATGCTGGCGACGCTGTCGCCACCGGTGTTGGGTCCGGCGAGCACTTTCTGGTGGTAACTTTCCGAACGACGTTGCAGCGTGGCCAGCAGGTTGTGGCTAATCTCGCGCACATCCAACTCATAAATTCGACCGCCGCGTCCCGGAGCGACCCAGACGCAGAGCTTGTCATTGCTCAAACGGACTTCTTGCAGACCATCAAAGTCGTAGTCGTCGGCGGTCGCCTGGACCGCGCCGGACAGTTCACCGGTCAGTTTGCTGAGCAGATTGTCGGCCGTGATCAGGTGTTGATAGACGGCATTGCGGAGGTGCGGCAGATAGATCCCACCAAACGCTCCGTGCCAGTAGGGGCAATTGCATTGGCCGCGGTAGAGATGGTCGCGAATCACCGCCAATTGTCCGGCCTCGATGCCGGCCGATTCGGCATCAGCCAGACGACGGCTGACGTGCATCATCCGCGCGTACATCTCGTTGGTTTCTTCGTACTTCGATTTGAAGTTCCGCCAATACCCGCCGCGGACAAACGTTTTCAAATCGTTCCAACGCTCATGGGAATCCATCTCATGGGTCACCTCATCGAGCACCACTTGTGACTCGGTCGGCAGCGACCACTCGGTCATCTCGCGATAGCTGCAATCGGGCAAATAGATTTTCCCGACCGGTGCGGTGCGATTGATCGCCTCGCCGAGCGCCACGGTGTGCAACCACGGGGCATTTTCGGTCAGCGCGTTGAACAGCGATTTCAACCAGCCCTTGTCGTACACGTGTACTTTGGTATCGGGCCAGGTGCCGAATTTTTCGCCGTCGTCGCCGAAGGTCAGGACTGCGCCGGGAGCTCGCTCGGCCACGCTGCGACAATAATCGATCGTCGCCTGGACCGGTTGGAAGGGGATCGTGTAACGCAGATGTTCCGAACCGGGGAAGATACGCAGCAACCGCCCGTCGTCTTCGGTGATGAAGTAACCGGTCAATTGATTCTCATCGACTCCCGCGGCCCGGAAGTGATAATCGTCCAGCACGGTGTAGCGAATGCCCGCATCAGCGACATCACGCGTCAACGTCGATTCCCAAACCCGCTCCGGCGTCCACATCCCCGCCGGGGTGCTGCCCAAGTGCCGCTCCAGCCAGCGTCCGTACGCTTCGATTTGGCCGATCCGGTCGCGCGCCGGCAGCATCGTCAAGATCGGCTCGTATTGCGGACCACCGATGATCTCGATCCGTCCCGCTTCGACCAACAGACGCAGCCGATCGAGATACTCCGGATGACGCTCGGCCAACCACATCATCAACGGTCCCGACGTGTGCAGCGAAATCTGCAACTTGTCATAGGGCTCAAAGACATCCAAAAACGGTCGATAGCTATCTTGGTATGCCTGCTCAAACACGCCGTCAAAGTTTCCGATCGGCTGATGATTATGCAAAACCAAGCAAAGATGAACGTGAGCAGACATGTTCGCAGGAGTTAAAGTCGTGAATTGGTAGCAACGATTGACGACACCGTGCGTTGTCGCACAGCGTGACGGTTCAACCGGGTTGCCGGACGTGATTACTGAGCGAATTGTATGAAACGAGTGGACGTTTCCGAATGGCCACTCCGGACGGATCAGTCCGGTTGCACGAAATCGATCAGGCGTTGAAGCAAAAGGTTTCCCAGTTTGTACGTCTTCCCCTAATCGTTAACGGCGACCCACGGGTTGTATCGGCATGACTGTAGGGGTGAACAACAGTCAGAATCGGCAAATTTTCACAGCGATTCCTTTCGCTTGTCTCAACGCCTGGGGAAGGCGGAGGTCAGGAGAGGTCTGGAGCCGCGAGCGTGCGGGTGTCCTACCGCGTCAGCAGAACGTTGCGTGGATCATGCCGTCGGGCGATCTCGCGGTAACGCAGCGCGGCGGTTTCCGGCAACAGTGAATTGATCATGCAGTCACAGCTCCACTCGAATCCCGCGGTCTTGTTCAATCGCGGAAAGACATCGAGCGACCACTGGAAGGCTTCGGGCTGTTGGCCGCCGGGAGGGCAGGTGTGCAGCAGGTAATTGAATGCTTTGCCCGGGAAGGCTTCGTTGACCCAGCAGAGCACTCGCCACAGGAAACTGGACAATTGGTCCAACGACGTCTCGGTCATCAGATCAAAGTGGGGTTGATGTTCCACCGACGTCAATCGAATCATGCCACCGAAGCGGCTGGCGAATGGGCAGAACGCGACAAACGAATCGGTCCGGTCGATCACCCGACTTCGCTCGGCCAACTCGGCCCGCAACAAATCGCAGGCGAGCGTGCATCCGGTCCGTGCCCGATGGTGCTCGCATCGAAGCAGCGTGGTGCGGACATGGTGCGGCATCAGGCTGGTCGCGATCAGCTGGCTATGGCTGTGTCGCAGCGACGCACCGGCTTCGGGCCCGCAATTCTTGAACACACTGATGTAGTTGATTCCACGGACCTGTCGCCAATGGCGAATCCGGTCGCGAAAGGCCAGCAACGTCATGTAGACCATTGCGGGGTCATACTGCGTGATCGATTCGGCGTGCAGCGAGGATTCGACCACCACTTCGTGTCCGCCGACCACATCGGTGATCGGAAACAGGTTGTGCCGATCGACGTGGCCGCCTTTCTCGGCATCGCAGGGGCTGACGGCTGGAAATTTATTGGGCACGACACGCACGTCCCAATGCTCTTGTTCGCCCGGAACGACCTCGACCGCCGGCCCGGCAAAGCGGGTCGCCGCGCTATCCAGTGGCGCCGTTGCCTGGTCGCCCAATCTGGCCGACCAGACGGCTTCCGGCGTGCGGTTTTCGGCGCCGACGCAAAACGGACAGGCCGCATCGACCGTCGGAGGCTCGATGGCGGTCGCAGCGGAGGACAGCTTGGACGATTCGTAATCGTTGGGGCGTTGATCGCGTTTGGGCGCGAAAATCGTCCAGTCGCCGGTCAGCAAGTCTCGCCGCGTATGTGAAGTCGCGCTGCTGCCCCGATAGGACGCCGCCTCTTGACGGCTTTTGGTATCGGCATCCGAGTGTGCCAGTGAACGCATGACCGATCGCCGCGCCGGTCGTCCCGGCCACATCGCTTCGGTTTCGCCGGCCGACGCCAGTCGCGTGTCGGTATCGATGGTCCCGGGCTTCGCTTGATATCCTGAGACCGCTTCGCTTACTTGACGGGGCAGAGCCGACTCTGCCGAAACGATTTGCGGTTGTTGCTCAGAATCAGAAGACATGCGTCGCAGCAGGGTTAGGTTGGGATTGATGAGGATGCCTGAACACGGATGCTGCCACCCTCGGACTGTCCATCATCCTCTCGTCCGCCAGAGCCGTCCCAAGTCATCCAGATTGGGAGTGCTGTCGCGGACCCGACTTGCCTCACTCTACCAATTTCTGAGCGATTTCCAGCCTTGTCTGAGCAAAAA
The DNA here is from genome assembly GCF_025060895.1 of Stieleria sedimenti. Taxonomy (GTDB): domain Bacteria; phylum Planctomycetota; class Planctomycetia; order Pirellulales; family Pirellulaceae; genus Stieleria; species Stieleria sedimenti. Next base: position 28,483 of record NZ_JANZKV010000228.1, read on the forward strand.
AACAAAATCGTTTGCCGGCCCTCATTTCGGCACAACAGCCTGGCCCCCCTTAAGGGAAACTGCGTTGTCGTAAAGCTCCACATACTGGGACGCACTCTTCCTCCAAGACCAGTCAGCGGCCATCGCGCGCTGCACCAAATTATTCCAAATTTTTTGCTCGTGATATCGCAATTTCAGGGCTCGGCCGATGGATTCATCGAGTCCGCGCGGAGAAACCTCGCGCAAGTGGAATCCGGTCGCCGTTTGGTTGGACAACGTTTCGGCAGTCGTGTCGACCACCGTGTCGGCCAACCCGCCCGTCGCGGTAACGATTGGGATTGTTCCGTATCGAAGGCTGTACAGTTGATTGAGCCCACACGGCTCATAGTGACTGGGCATCACAAACAGATCCGCACCGGCTTCAATCCGGTGCGCCAAAGCGTCGTGAAAGCCGATGTGTGCGGCGACTTGCCGGGGCGCTTGCGCCGCCAATGCCGTCAGTTCGGCTTCGATCTGCCTGTCGCCGCTGCCGAGGATCATCCATTGCGTCGGCCGGCCTTCGTCAACGTGCTGTCGGATCACCGGCAGAATCAAATCCCATCCTTTTTGTTCGGCCAAACGCCCGACCAAACCGATCATCGGCACGTCGGCTGATTCTTCGAGTCCGAATTCGAGCTGCAGCGAACGTTTGTTGGCGATTTTTCCCGACGGCCAATTGTTTTGATCGTAGTTTGCGCTCAGGTGAACATCGGTCGCCGGATTCCAAACGGTCTCGTCAATCCCGTTGGTAATGCCAGTCACACGCCCGCCTTTGGACGCCAGCACGCCATCGAGACCGCAGCCGTGCTGGGGCGTACAGATTTCCATCGCGTAGCGGGGACTGACGGTCGTGACGTGGTCGGCGCAGACGATCCCAGTTTTCAAAAAGTTAAGCTGCCCGTAGTACTCAAACGTCTCATGGGTGAAGTGTTTCCAATCCAAGCCCGTCCATTTGAACGCGTCATGGTGAAACTGACCCTGGTAGGCCATGTTGTGAATGGTCATCAAGGTCGCGGCCTTTCCGAGCGCCCCAAACGCTTTCGGTGATGCCTGGAGCAGGGCGGGGATCAATCCGGACTGCCAGTCGTTGCAATGCAGCACATCGACGTCCATCTCGATCCGCGAGAGGGCGGCCAGCGCTGCGCGACAGAAGAACGTGAAACGCTCGGCATTGTCCCGATAGTCCCCCAGCGCATCTCCATAAAGTGATTCGCGGTCGAAGTACTGGGGCTGGTCGATCAACCAAACGACGACGTCACTGTCGGGAAGCAGACACCGCAGCAGCCTCCCCCCCACCAGTTTGCCTGGCGACATCGGGATGGCGAAACTGATATCCGTCGTGTCAATCTTGAGACCGGCGCGGTAAACACTGCGAAAGGCGGGCAGGATCACCGCACAGCGGTGTCCCAGCGCGGCGACTTCGCGGGGCAGCGTGCCGCAGACATCGGCCAACCCGCCCGTTTTTGCCAACGGTACTGCTTCGGAAGTTACGTAGACAATGTTCAAAACTTGGTACCTGAGTCGGAGCCGGACATCACCCACCGAATGTGGGCCACGGCCGAAGTTAATTCAACGGGCCAAGGATTTACAGCGTTCCCACCCACCCGTATGGAATTATTGGTCGCAATTAACGATCGAGCGGGAAAGGGCGGGGGGCGAATACGCCAGATTTCCACCGGATCAGCTAAACTTTCTCGTAAACCGTCGTAATCTGGTCTTCTGTTCCAAATCCGTAGTTGTGTTGCCTGCATGTCGATCGCACAGAGCGAATTCTGGTCTCGTTTGGTCCAATCCGGACTCGCCGACGCGGGGAGTTGCCAGCGTTATTCGGCCGCGTTCGAACAATCGCCGGACAAATCGACCGGCGAGGACGCCACACCGCTCTCAGCGTTTCTGGTCCGCAGCGGCGTTCTGACAAAGTTTCAGGCCGGCGAGTTGCTCCGACGGCAGCCGACCACGCTGCGAGTCGGTTCGTTCGTGATCACCAGCGGTGCGCCGGTCGCGCCGTTTTCACACTGGATTCCCGTCCAAACGCCGGTCAGCGAAGACGCCCCCGTCCCGCGGTACGGATTCCTGCTCCGCGTCCCCCTGGCCAGTCTGGACGAAACGCGTCGCGGTTGGCTGGCGGTGCACAGCGAAATCCAGGCGGAATCGCTGCAGGCGATCGAATTGTCCGGTGGCGCGCAAGCGGGAAACGCCGAGCAAACGGTCGAGATTTTCTCACCGCTTCCCGACGGCACACCGCTGCTGAATGCGCTGCAATCCAAGCCACCACTCAGCCCCCGCAAGACCATTCGCATCGGTGTCGACCTTGCCAACGCACTGGGAGCGCTGCACCAACCCCTCGACTCCGGCTTGGTGATGGCACACGGGGCCGTGGCCGCCGACCACGCCTGGGTGACTCCCAAGGGCCGCGCGATCTTGCTCCGCGATCCCTCCTCCCCCGCGCGATCGCCTCGCGCCGATCTTTCCACCAGTTGGATCGACCGGATTGAACCGCCCGCGCTTTACGCCGCACCCGAACTGGCCGATCCGGCCGCCATGCCGACACCGGCGTCGGATGTCTATTCGTTGGGATGCTTGCTGTTTTCGTTGCTGCTGGGACGCCCCGCGTTCTCCGGCGAAGACGATCGAGATCTGTTCGCCGCGCACAACGAAGTGCTGCCTCCGGAACTGATCGAGGCGGTCGAGCAGGGTGCCGCCGGAAACCCGCTGCTGCGTGTGCTCGCCTACGCGATGGCGAAAGACCCCGCCGCCCGATTCGGAACCGCCGGTGCAATGGCCGACGCTCTGTCACGAGCCGGTGAGCTGCTCGACAGCCAACCGAAACCAACCCGCCCACCGAAACCGAAACGACCGAAGACGCCCACCGCACCGCCGGTCGAAGTCCCCACCGCACCGCCGGTTGACGTGTCCCCGGCGCCGCCGGTTGAGGCAGCGTCAAACGCCGCCCCCGAGCCCGCTTCGATTCCACCGAAGCCGCCGGCGATCAAGACCCGTCCGACCCGCGATCAGCCGACCCGCGATCAGCCGCCATCAGAACTCGCGCCGGTTGAGCAAGCGGCTACACCCCAGACACCCGCCGAACAGACACCCGCCGAACAGACACCCGCCGAACAGACACCCGCCGAACAGACACCCGCCGAACAGACACCCGCCGAGCGAGCGTCCATCAAGCCAACGCCCACCGGCGCGACGCCGGAGTCGGAGGCTGAGCAACCGGCGAGGCCCTCGCGACGAAAACGGCGCAAGCGACGCAAGAATCGGATTCCGATCCTGGCCGGCACGATGATCGTGCCGCTGCTGATGTTGGGCTTGGCGATTGCGCTTCGTGGACGCGGCCCCGTCGAACCTCCGGCCCGGCCGCGGCCCAACCCCTCGATCGTCAACCGCGTTCCCGAAGTCCGTGAGTCACGGCGCGAGGTGCCCAGCGACGAGCCGACGCTGGTCAATGGCTATGAGATTGTCGACAGCGATCGCTTGCTTTGGGTGCCACCTTATGCCGCCGATTCTCCACCACCGTCCTTGGAGCTTCTGCCACCCGGGCCGGCGGTGATCGTATCGATTCCCCTGGCACGCGTCACGTCGAGCGCCGATGCGCAAACGTTGACATCGACCTTCGATGCCGAATTGTCGCCGTTGATCGCCATGGTCGAGCAGCGCGCCGGAGTGACGCGGGACCAGATCGAGCGCTGCACCGCCGCGTTGTTCCCCGGCAAACAGGGATGGCCCGAAGTCGCTCTGGTGATCGACTTGGTCGCACCGGTCGAACTGGACACGTTGAGCGAAAAATGGCAAGCCTTGGAATCCCGCACCGACAAGGGCGTGATCCTCTACGCCGGCGAGGACCTGGACGGGGATGCGTATTTCGTCGGCGGCGGGGAAAAAGGAAAACCGCTCGAAGACGGCAAGGCCCAACGGTTCGCCATCGCCTCGTTGGATCGAATTCGCGAGGTCGCCGAGACCGAAGGCGCATCGATCCCCTTGGTCCGCAGCATGCAAACGCTGTGGAATCAAACGAGTGTCGACAGTGACCTGGTCGCCCTGGTCACGCCCAATTTTCTGTTCGCCGACGGCCGCGAGATGTTGGCATCCTCGTTGCCAGAATTCAGATCGCCGCTCAAACGATGGCTGATCCCCGATGTCGCCGCGTTCTCCTTGTCCGCCTCGGCAAAGGACGGCGCGCTGTATCTGGAATTGCGTGAACTGCCCAGCGGCGGCGCGACCGCGGCGACGCTGTTGAAATCGTTCCGCGAAACAACCCAAACGTGGCCCGATTGGGCGGACAACTTCATTTTGAATTCGGTCCCCGATCCCTCCTGGCGTCTGTTGGCCACTCGCTTGCCGCTGATGTTGCGGTTCGTCAACGAACAGACGCGCAGCACGATTCTTGGTGAAACGGTCGTCGCATCGACCTACTTGCCCGCCGATGCCGGAACCCAAGTCGCCTTGGGCACGTTCCTGGCGATGAACACCGAACCCGGACAAGAAAGCCTGGCGCAAACTCCGCCCGCGGACCCGCTGACGGTCGACGAGCTGCTGGACCGACCGATGTCGATTTCGTTCCTGCAACTTTCTCTGCAATTCGCCGTCGACGCCGTCGTCGATGAATTTAAATCATCGCTTCCGGCCGGATCGACGATGCCGGATGTCAGAATCATCGGCGCCGATCTGGAGAAAAACGGGATCACTCAGAACCAACAGATCCGCAATTTTCAACGCGATGAAGAACCACTGCGAAAGGTGTTGACCGACTTGGTCTTGGGCGCCAATCCCGACAAGACGGCGACGGGGCCGAGCGACGCAAAACAGTCGCTCGTTTGGGTCGTGCACCCGAAGGGGAAACCGCCCGAGGAAACCGAGATTCTGATCACGACCCGTGATGCCGCAAACGACAAGTACGAACTGCCGAAAGAGTTTCAGATTCCCGCCCCCTAGTGGCGTAAGCTTCCAGCTTGCGATCCGTGGCTGCATCGCAGACAGAGTGCTGACGCACTCCGGATGGCAAGCAAGATGCTTACCCCACATTCCATGGCAAGCAAGATGCTTACCCCACTTTTCGCAAGCAAGATGCTTACCCCACTTTGTTATTCGATCAGATCCAAGAGCGCGTCGACTTTGGCTTCGGCGGGATCGATCAATGCAGCACGTTGGGCTTGCACGACGCTGTCTCTCCAATACTGTTTGGCGATCTCCGTCGTCGACTCCGCAGCCGACCCTTGTTGCGGTCGCAGGTGCAAGTCCCAGCCTGCCGTGTCCGGGTTGACGCCGACCACATAGTCGCCGGGAGTGACCAGTGTCGACTTGCTGCTGCCGTCACCGAGCCCCCGATCAAAATCGATCCGAGCCGGTCCGTCCAGCCGGTGCTGCATCACCGAGCCGGCCTCGGCGATCTGCGGTTGACCATTGAGCAGGTAATGGAACGCGGCGGGCGATTCACTGGCGTCGATGGTAACGTCCACCGCGGTCTTTTGACGAAGATCCCAGCCGTCTTGATCGACCACCCAGCGAAACATGCCGTTTTTGATCGTGTATCGTTTGACGACGCCCTTCCCGTTTTGAAACGCGACGACGAAGGATTGGTCCAACGGCACCATCTCGCCCGGGGCGAGCGTGATTTCCAACGCGTCATCACAGACGAAACTGATCGGGGTCGTGTTGATCTCGGGACTGTAGAGCACCACCGCGGGAATCCCTTCGGGAAGCTGCATGTCGGTCACGGTACTACCGCTTGTTCCCAAACCGACGCCCAACAATCCCGTGATCGCTTCATCCGGCGCGTCGCTTTTGCCCGCCGCCTCGGCGATCCGCGCGAACAGGTCGTCGCGGCGCTGCGCCCCCAGCACCCGCGCGATCTCGCTCAACACGACCATGTTGCGGATGTTCTTGGCGCGTTGGGCAATCACCGCGATCTCATTGCCGCTGAGCACCGGACCGGTGATGCCGGTCAGTTCGCTCCGCAACGCTTCGATCGCTTGCGTCAGCGTTGTTTGGTCGGTTTCGGAGGGCAATGCCGCGATTCGATCGGCGGCGTCGGCGGCATCAAAGAGAGACGACCAGGCTTGCCGAGTCCCTGCGGCGGCCAGGGCCGCATCGTGGTTGAGCATCAGCTCGGCGCGAGCGGTTTCGGAATGATTCTTGTTCAATCGATTCTGATAGTCGCGACGCAACGCCTCCAGACTGGCATCACCCGACGATTGGCCGAGGGATCGCATGACGGCCTGATCGATCTGGCCCGCGATTTCGGCCGCTTCGGCACGAATGACTTTGCCGGCCAATTGCGGGCCTGCGGAAACGACGTGGGTCAATGCAATTTCGGTCGGCGACGGATTGGGCGAAACCGACGGTCGCGTCACGATTCGGTTTTCCGGCGGTTCGACCGGGGGCGGAGCGTTCGGCGCCGGGGCGACGTCCGATGGCGGCTGAACCTGGTAAGACCCCGAGGGAACCGTTTGCGAATAGGGCTGGGAGCGGATGACCTGGGGCGATCCCTGGCGACGTGAAGGACGCGTCGGCACTCGCCCGCCCCGTCCCGGCAGCATTCCGCCTTTTCCGAATCCTCCGTTCAATCCCTTCTCCAGGATCTGGCCGCCGGCACGATCCAAAATGACCGGCCCGACGGCCGGCAAAATGACTTTCCCCAACGCCTCGCCGATGATGTCCTGCCCTGAAGACGCGGACGGAAACGCGGTCAGAGTTCCAGCAGCGGCTAGAAGACAGAGGATTTTGTGTCGTCGATTCATCTCATCGCGCCATCGTTGAAGGATTCAGTGGTTCGCAAAGACTAGCTCAAAAACCAGCGATGCGGCGTCCGAGCGCTTGGGCAATGCTGTGAAGCATTTTTCCCTTGTGTTTCTTGAGGTTTTAGCGGCAGGGCGCGAGCCCTCCGGTTCTCCATCTCTGCCAAAACACCGGAGGGCTCGCGCCCTACCGCTAAAAAATGGTTCGCCCTACCGCTAAAAAGTGCGTCACTGCGTCGCCAGCCGCCCTCTTCCATTGTGCCCGATTTCAGATCGCCGGGGGGGATTATTTACTGCCCCAGACACAACAAGCCCACCGATCGCAGCGCGAACCCGCGGATGGGGAGCAGCAAAAATCCGTGGGTCCGCGCGGCCATCGGTGGGTTTTCTCGCTGACGATCAAAATCGCAGGGACAGAGAAGTCGTGCTACTTTGACGCCAAGCGGGGTGTTTTTTGTTAGCGGTAGGGCGCCAGCCCTCCGGTTCCTCCCTGTTATCGAAAGACCGGAGGGCTTGCGCCCTGCCGCTACACCCTCGCAAACCACAGGAAAGGAATGCGTGACCGCGTTGCCCCTGGGGGTCGCGTTTTACCGTCCCGGGCGGTAAGGGTTGAACAACAGATAGTTCAGATGGCGATACAGATCGCTGTCGCTCAGCAATTGGGAATGTTTTCCTTCGCCGGCGAGATTGGGGCCGTTGAGCAGAATCACACGATCGGCTGTTCTTAAGGTTTGCAGCCGTCGCGGCAGCATCACCACTAACGATCCCTGGTCGACCAATTTCTTGATCGCCTTCAAGCACGGATCATCGGCCAGTTGCGCGTTCGGTGCTGGCGGTTCGTTGACCAGCAAGATCGGCGGGCGATGCAGCAGCGCCCGCGCCAGCCCGATCCCATAGGTCGCTTCGGTGGACAACGAAAATCCTTCGACCGATGCATACGTCGACAGCCCGTCGGGAAGACGCTGGATCTGTTCATACACATCGACTTCGCGTAACGCATCGACGATGTCCGCGTTGCTGATCGTGCCGCCGCTTCCGGCCGACAGGTTTTCTTCGATCGTCCCATCCCACAACGGGCCCGACGGTTCGATCCACATCACGTTCTTGGCCAACGACGCGGGGTGAACTTCCAACAGTTTCAGCCCATCGATCCGGACCTCGCCCGAACCCGGACGTCCAAACCCCATCAACAATTCGACCATCGCTTGCGGAGACACCGAATCGGTTCCCAACAGTGTCACCAGAGACTTGGGCGTGAACTCCGTCGTGATGTGATTGAGAATCGCCTGACCGTGCGAATCGGCCAGCGTCACGTCACGAAACTCGACGCCGTCCCGCAGCCCGGCCAACCCGACGCGTTGTTCCGACGGCGTCGTGCCATCGCTTTTGCGCAAGTACGCATAGACGGCGTCGCAGGCCGTCCCGCTGGCACGCAATCGTCGGGCCAGTGTTTGCAATCGCCACACTCCCGACACCGCGCCGGCCAGCGACAACCCCAACACCACTGCCGACGAAAGGCTTAACCCGGATTCGGCCTCCAGCAGATTCAGCCCCAACCCGATGACCATGATGGCGGTGGCTGCCGACGTGGCCAAAAACAGCAGCGGCCAGACACGTCCGCGCTGTGCATCGTTCTCGGCCAATTTTTGATACAGCTGGTCCAGTTCATGCTGAAACGAAGCTTCGGCAATCCCCTGCGCCTGCAGGCGGGCCATCTTGGGGGCGCGACCGACCAACGCCGCCATCTGGGCGCGCAACTGCGGAAGCTCCCACCGACCGGCTTCGTCCGCGTCGCCGCCGCGCACCTGACGATACAGACGCCAAACCATCACGCCGCTGATCACCGCGACGATGGCCAACCAGATATGAACCAACAGGGCCAGCGACACGCACCCGAGCAACAGAAACAGGCTGCGGGGCATTGAGCGATACCAGAGCGACAGCCCGGCCTGGACCGACGGCAGGTGCCGACCGATCAGCTTCTGAGCGTTCAACGATTGCGCGGCGGCACCTTCCAGCTCGGCGCGACGCACGCTCTGTTTCAAGACCTTTTGATGCAGCGACTTGGTGATCGCCGCGGCACGACGATCCGCCAAGCATCGATGACGCCAAACCGCGGCGCTCAACACCACCGCCATCGCAAACGCCAGCGAGGTCAGCTGGGTGAGTTGGACCAGCGGCGGCTGATCGACAAACGAGGCCGGAAGCCGGACGTAGAGATTGGCTCCCAGCCGCACCGTCGATTGCCCCAGCTGTCCCGTCTGTAGCAACAGCGAAATCAGGCCGACGACCAAGACGATGCACGGGACCAGCAGCCCGGCGAGCGTCGCCCAAAATAACGAGAACAGTTTGCCCGGGCCCGCCTCCGGTTCATTGCGGGCTGCCGACAGGGTGTGAAATCGATTCAAAGCAACGGCTCCCCGATGATAAACGCCACTGAGTCTTCGGGGAACGAAACGTCTGTTGATCCAATCCGAAGGTTTCCGCAGTGCGTCCGGCGTGTGTCGCCCTGCGGAAACCTGGTTTTCCGTTCACCCACTATGCCAAATCGCGGTCCTCGAACAACAGCATCGCAAGCATCCAAATCGCGACCGCGAAACACACAAGATAGTTAAAAGAACCGGCCAAGTAGATCCATGGGACCTGGCTTCCACTATCCATGGCGCTTTGAACATTAAAAATGTTCAAATTCGGGACGATGACCGCGATCAAATTGCCGAAGAAACCGACCAGCGGGTTTTCGCCCTGGGCCGACGCGACGAGCGGCTGCGTCAGGTTTCCGATCACATAGATCACGAAACACAGGATCAGATTGGCCAGCAGGGGCAGGCGGGTGGCGAGGGCAACGGCGATCGACGCGATCGCCATCGTCTGCATGAAGTACAGTCCGAGGACGGGAACGGTGGACATGATTTCGTTGAATCCGATTTCCCAGATCGGCGTCGCCTTGGCCGTCTCGCGGGCGTCATAGATCGGCTTGTAGGCCATCAACAACAGCAACACGGCTCCGATGATGACGAACATCACCGCGACCGACATGATGATGCCGGCATACTTGCCCAGCAAAAACGATCGCCGCGAAACCGGCTTGCTGAGCACCGTCAACGCCGTTCGACCTTCGATCTCTTCGCTGACCGAGGTCCCCGAACTCCAAACCGCTTGCAACATGGCCAGGACCATGATCAGCGTCACGCTGCTGTCCTTGAACATGCGAATGTCATCGCCGAGCGTGTTGAACGGGTAGATCGAAAAGATGATGACCCCGACCACCCCGATGACCAACAGGATCAGATACAGCGTCTGGGCCATCTCGTTCTTGGCGGTCGACCAGGCCAACGCCCAGACACGCGGTGCGGCCTGACGAAAGGCCACCAGCCCGCTGAACAGAAAGAACACCAGGGCACCGATGCCGGCCGCCTGAGTGATCTCGGGAACTCGGGGGATCGACGTCATCGTGATCGTGACGGTCGCCGGATCGAGTTCGCGGTTCTGGATGTGGAACCGAGACGGGTCCTGCGGCAGCGGCGGCTGGTCACGGTCTTGATAGCGAAACACCAACGTTTCGCCCGCATCGACGCGCGTCGGATTGCGTTCAAAATCAATCATCTCGGCGCCATCGGCCAACATCACCGTCTTGTCGGTCGAGATCGTCAGCTCGGAAATCCCCGTCAAGTCGTAGTCGATCGACTGGGGATGAAACGTCGCCGCATCGGGACTGACCGAAGGATCGGCACCGGGGATGGTCAGCGCGACTTCCGTGACGCCATCACCGACCAAATGGACTTCCGAAAGCGAGCGGACGAACCGCATCGGGTCGGAGATGAAGTAGCTGCCCGCCAGACCGACCAGGACGAACACGCCCGCGACCGACAACACGTAAGGCACAATCCCCTCGGTCAAGATCTCTCCCCATTCCACCCGTGTGCGATACCACATCGCATAGATGATCGCGTAGCCCATCACCAAACCGATCAGGACCAGCGGCAGGATCAGCGTTTGCGCAAACCCGTCATCGGACCAGGCATACTGGCTGCACAGCAACACTGCGATCACGACCCCGATCACCAGCGAGGCGATGTTTCCGGTGGTCGGCGAATCGGCCAATTTCCCCAGCGGCGGAACGAACGAGAGTAGCGCCAGGACTCCATAGAACAGCGCCGCGGCCCCCGCTCCGAGCAACAGACCGATCGCGATCGTGTAGATCGGTGTGACCCAAATGGGAAACCAGTCCGCAATTTGCCCGAGCAACATCGGCCCGGGGAACAAGTTGGAAACGTCCAACGACAAGCCAGAGATGGCGGCAGGAGCCGATAGCACAGACGGGGCCATGAGCAGGGCAGCAACGAGGTGAAGGGAGACAAGCGCGAGCGACGGACCTTTTCCGCCGATTGATCGCTACGCAACGAGTCGCCAAATGGTTGCCCGGCTTCCCCGAGATTTCTCAGTTTCGCCCAGGCGGCCAACGAAGCGACAATCAATCCGCCGCCGTTGGTGTCCAGGCTTTCAAGACTTGTTCCCAGGCTCCGCCTGGGAACACACTGCCTTGGAGGCTCCGCCTGGGCGGTCCGCCGGCGGAGCCTTACGCCGTGAACGATTTTTTAGCGGCAGGGCGCGAGCCCTCCGGTGTTTCGGCAAAGATGCGCAAGCCGGAGGGCTCGCGCCCTGCCGCTAACATCTCCTAAAACACGGGAAAGAATTCGTTCACGGCGTAGGGCAGAGCCCTGGGAACGAGTCGCGAAAGGACGTCGTACAAACGATCCGCCGATCCTCTCATTGCCCGGCGGACGCGGACCCCTACAGCGATTCTAGCTTGGCGCGGATGTCATCGGGGATCGGCACTTTTTCCAGACCACCCCTGGGGCGCAGACGGCAGCAGACGACGACCGTCGTCCCCTTCGCGACCGGCACGCTCTCCCCGCCTTCGCCCTGGCGTGAGAACGCCACCTCGTAGCGGATACTGGATCGGCCGATGTTGACGACCGAGACCTCGATGTCCAGCCGATCTTCGAAGCGGGCGGCGTTGGCGTAATCGCAGCTGACACTGACACGGGGCCAAGTCACCGAGGGGTCGTCGTGGGAATCAGGCAACACCTTGATTCCCAGCGACCGCAGCATTTCGTGCTCGGCGGATTCCATCCAGGGAAAGAACGCCGAAAAGTGAACAATTCCGGCGGCATCCGTGTCACGAAACTCGACGAGACGACGAGTTCGAAAACTCATCAATCGCCTTGGAAGGGCAACAGAGCCATGTAGCGGGCGCGTTTGACGGCGGCGGTCACCGCGTGCTGACTGACGGCCGTGCATCCGCTCTTGCGCCGTCCGACGATTCGACCTTGGCGATTGATCATTTTCTTCAGCAGCTCGACGTCTTTGTAGTCCACATACATCGGACGGGGACGTTGGCCATCGACAAAAATCGGATCTTGTTTCTTGGCACGGGAGCGGACGCGTGAACGTTTTCGAGCTCGGCTACGCGAACTCATCGGTCGGGCTGGCATTTCTTTTCTTGGGCTCTACAGAAAGGGTGGCGATCGGACACTCAAGGCGGCGTGCAACACCCTTAAGCCACACCCTTTCATCGCTGAAGCGGTGTTGACGGTGAAGACGTCGTGAGTGGTCGGTGAGACAGGAGCTTGGGCGGAAACCATTTCCGCGGGCGGCTCATCGACTCGCCAAGGGATCGAATGAAGCCGGGCAGTATGCCGCGGTCGCAGCCCTTCGGCAAGAGGAAACCGACGGGGGCCTTGTGAAAACGGTGTGAAAAGCGGTCGAATTGTTGACCACTCCGGTTGGATTTGCCCTTTCCGCTGGGCCAAACCTTTGCCATATTCCGCAAAAATTTTCGGCGTGATTCAAGACGGCCTCCTTTGCCGCGTTCGAATCAGCCCTTCCCCGTTACTGAGATTTGTACCGAGCCGGCTGTACCGCTTGCCCCCCAGGGGGCCTCTCGGACCACACCGATCGGTGCCCCACAACACAATTCGTTCCGACCCACCATTCTCGGTCTTTCCAATAAACAAGTTGACGCGAATTGTTTTCCGCGTCCCCGAGACGTCTTCGGTCGGCTGCGACAGCTAGGTGAATGAGATGAAATTGGAGAAAGTGAGAAACATTGGGATCAGCGCCCACATCGACTCGGGCAAGACCACATTGAGCGAACGCATCTTGTTCTACGCTGGTCGAATTCACAAGATCGAAGACGTCCGTGGCGGCGGCGACGGCGCGACGATGGACCACATGGAACTGGAAAAGGAACGCGGGATCACGATCACCAGTGCCGCCACCAGCCTGGAATGGAAGGGCTACAAGATCAACCTGATCGATACACCCGGCCACGTCGACTTTACCGTCGAAGTCGAACGCTCGCTCCGCGTCCTCGACGGTGCCGTCCTGGTGCTGTGCAGCGTCGGCGGCGTCCAGAGCCAATCGATCACCGTCGACCGGCAAATGAAACGCTATCAGATTCCCCGGGTCGCGTTCATCAACAAGATGGACCGAACCGGTGCCAACCCGTTCCGCGTCGTCCAACAACTTCGCGACAAACTGGGTGCCGAAGCGTTCTTGATGCAATACCCGATCGGTGCCGAAGACAAGTTCCAAGGCGTCGTCGACCTGATCGAAATGAAGTCCTATCGCTTCTCCGGCGACGAAGGCCAAAACGTCGACGTCGGTGAAGTCCCCGCCGAATTGATGGACAAGTGCGTTGCCGAACGCGCCCACATGCTCGAACATTTGTCGATGTACAACGACGAGATGATGGAATTGCTGCTCAGCGAAGAAGAAGTGCCGCTGGAGATGATCTACAAGGTCACCCGCGACGCCGTGCTCGCCGGTGCCACCCCGGTCTACTTGGGCAGTGCGTTCAAGAACAAGGGGGTCCAACCGCTGTTGGATGCCGTCAACCGCTACCTGCCCTGTCCGCTGGATCGTGAAATCCGTGGCACCGACCCCAAGGACGAAACCAAGAAGATCGAACTGAAGCCCGACCCCGACGCACCGTTTGTCGGCATGGCCTTCAAAATCGTGGACGATGAGTTCGGCCAATTGACCTTCATGCGAATCTACCAAGGGACCATTGAAAAAGCTGGCAGCTATATCAACCAGCGGACCGGCCGCAAGGAACGTTTCAGCCAAATCGTTCGAATGCACAGTGATAAACGCGAGAAAATCGAATCGGCCAGTGCCGGCGATATCGTGGCGGTCACCGGCATCGACTCGGCCAGTGGAGACACCTATGCCGCCGAACGTGACCAGTGCACGTTGGAATCGATGTTCGTTCCGGACCCGGTGATCAAGATCGCGGTGAGCCCCAAAAACCGCGGCGACGGCGACAAGATGAGCAAGGCGCTGCAACGCTTCCGCAAAGAAGATCCGACGTTCCGAGTCATGACGGACGAGGAAACCAACGAAATTCTGATCAGCGGCATGGGCGAATTGCACCTCGAAGTCTACATCGAACGAATCCGCCGTGAATACGACGTCGAAATCGAAGTCGGTGCCCCCAAGGTCAGCTACCGCGAAAGCCCCACTCGTTTGGTCGAGTTTAATTACAAGCACAAGAAGCAAACCGGTGGCTCGGGCCAATACGCCCACATCGTCGGTAAGCTCAGCCCGCTCGATTCGATCAGCGAAGACAGCTTTGAATTCGAAGATCACGTCGTCGGGGGACGGATTCCGAAGCAATACATCCCGGCAATCGAAAAAGGATTCCGAGATATCTTGGGCAAAGGGCCGTTGGCGGAATACCCCGTCGTGGGCACCAAAATCGACCTCGATGACGGCTCATTCCACGAAGTCGACTCGTCGGAAAAAGCGTTCTACACCGCCGCCCAAGGTTGCTTCCGCGAGTACTTCAAACAAGCCGCGCCGAAGTTGCTCGAGCCGATCATGAAGATCGAAATCGAATGCCCCGAAGATTTCCAAGGGACCGTCGTCGGTGACGTCATCCGCCGCCGTGGCATCATGAACAGCAACGATATCGTCGAAGGAGTCAGCATCATCATCGCTGAAATCCCGCTGGCCGAAACCTTCGGCTACTCGACGGATCTGCGTAGCATGACGCAAGGCCAGGGAACGTTCACGATGGAATTGGCGACGTATCGCGAAACTCCGTCCAACGTCCAGGACGAAATCGTCGAGATGAAACGCCGCGAAAAGGAAGGCAAGTAGTCCGCCTCACGCCTTTCGTCATTGGTGATCGGAACGGCGCGAGCGGGCTGTCGATTTTGTGAGCCGCGACGCGTAAGCGGCCGGGCATTGCGACGCTGCCCGAGGCCTTACGGCCTGCGGCTCACCCTCCACTCGTTCCAAGGCTCCGCCTTGGAACGCAATGGGCCGGAGGCTCCGTCTCACGCGGAACACGTTCACGCCGCGTCCCGTTTCATGGCGACATTCCGTGGTCGGGCAACCGGCTGCGAATGATCTTGGTCGTCGGTTCACCGGGCAAGATCGTGTCGCTCCACCACTCCCCCTCGAATCGATAGCGGACTTGGATCGCGCGGGCGGTCCCTTGGGCGAATGCCGCTTCGGCATCGGCCAGCGTTACCGCGGCGTCGTCCGATGCGGTTCGCAACTGCACGTGCCGGACTTCAGATCCGGCCTCTAGATCGGCAAACAACGCCATCACCTGATCCCGCGCCCATTCGGCCTGCAGGATTTCTGGAAGCGGTTCTTCGGACGTCATGACGGCAAGCTCGGACGATTAAATAGCGGCATCAACAAAATCGCGTTTTCTGGTGCCGGACAAACGTAACGGCAGACACCACAACCGGTGCATGCCCCTTCATCGATCGTCGGCTTTCCATCGGAAACACGGATCACGCCTGCGGTCGGACAACGCTCGCTGCAAACCGTGCAGGTCGTCGAGTGATGGGCCAGACACAGGTGCTCGGTGATCCTGGCGGTGCCGATCGCCTTGGGCAGCGACCGGGACAGCACGCCCGGTTCGCAAGCGCTAATACAAGGAAAGTCTTCACACATCAGACACGCGTTGGCATCGGCGTTGATGGTCGGCGTCCCCGCGATCGCACCCGTGCGATCCGGTGCCTTGACGATCGCGTCATGCGGACAGGCGTCGACACAATCGCCACAGCGCGTGCAACCGGCGAGAAACTGGGACTCGGCGACGGCACCGGGGGGCCGAAAGACCGGGTACGACCTCGGCGGTGCGGTCGTGTCGAACGCCGTCGGCCTGACCGGTTCGATCGCGATGCCGCCGATACTGCGTGGCGGTTTGGCTGACGGCACGGGATCGGATCCGTCGACGTCCTCACGCGTTTTCGGATAACGCATCACCAAAGGCGTCCGCTCGGAAGGACGCACCAATTTCCACAGTCTGCCTTGCAGCAGATCGCGGCGATTGAGCGTCGGCTTTTTGCTCGGTTGATTGTCGTCTGCCGCAGGCAATGGCATTGGATCGATCCGTCAAGTTGGGTGTGGATGACCGTCGGCCAATCCGAAACGCGTGGCGTTCGTCCACCTAGAGCGTTGCCCTAGGCTACGGATGTGAACGGCCGTTGGCCGAATCGGTCCATACGGACCGTTGATTCCCCGCACACGCTTGGCCAACGGCCTACGACAACCATCGGACGATGGACGAACGCGACGACGCCGAATTTAATTCACCGCCACATCCAACGGCGGCAACATCGGAATCGCCTTGGCCGGAATCGCTTGATCCAAGGCGGCGGACGGCGCGTGGCATTGGGTGCAATTGGTTCGCCAGGGGTGCGTCGATTCCATCCCGGCCCAACCGTTGGGGCCGCCGTGACAGGCGTTACAGCTTTCTCGCATCCACTGCGAATGTGGAATCGTGGGCGGCGCGCCGGGGTAGGCCCGTTTTCCGGCTTGGGGTGCCGCTAGGCCGACGAAACCATTGTCAACCTCATGGGGAACGTCTTGAAACGGCGTCGGCGGAGGCGGCGAGTGGCATTGGACGCAGTTGGCTAAATATGCGTGCGACATCACGCTGGCCTTCATCCCGTCCAACCGAATGCCGCCGCCATGGCAGGCGTAGCAGGCCGCGTCGCTGGTGTTCTCCACCGCGTGCGGGATGATCGGCGGAGCCCCGTTGTACGCTCTCCGGGAGGACCGGATGCGACTCGAATCCAGTTTATCGGCTTCACTCGGCTCGATCTGCTTGAACAAATCGTACGCCGGCTGATCCGATAGCGCGACAGGTTTTGCCTGGTAGGCGTCGGTCGGCCCCATCGGTGTGGCGGGAATCTCGGCATAATTGACCGCCGGGACGACCTTGCCCGACGCGTCGGCCGCGGAGGTTTGGGCGACGTCCGTGGGAGAGCGCCGGGACACGCCATCGGGCGCGGGCACACCGTCGGAGAGCCCGACGAGATATCCGATCACGGAGACCGCCAGGACGCTGAATAGAAACAGAGATGTCAGGCGACCGCGTCGCACCGGTTTGGCTGGTTCGCTCATGACGATGCCTCACTGAGCTTGCGAACTCGGACGGCGCACTTCTTGTAATCCGGTTGCTTGGAGAACGGGTCGTGATCATCCAAGGTGCAGTTGTTGATCAGTTTGGTCTCGTCAAAGAACGGAACGAAGATCGTTCCCCGCGGCGGTCGGCCACGGCCATCGATCCACACCGGCAGCTGCGTCGTGCCACGTCTCGATTCGATCACCACCGTTTCCCCTTGGCGAATGTTCTGCGCCAAGGCGTCCTGCAAATTCATTTCGACATAGGCGGTCGGCATGGCGCGGTTCAGTTGGGGCAGACGCCGGGTCATCGTCCCGGTGTGCCAGTGCTCCAGCACCCGTCCGGTGCACAGCCACATCGGGAACTCTTCGTCGGGAACCTCCGGCGGTGGTTGGTAATCGTGGAACCAAACCTGGGCGCGCCCGTCACCGCTGGTGGAATGATAGAAGTCGAATTCCTCGCCTTCGGCGACGAACGGGTCGTCGAAGCCGGCGAAACGAAATCGCGTTTCGCGCCAAGACCCGTCGTCTTGCTGTACGACCGGCCAACGCAATCCACGTGCTTTGACATACTCGTCATAGGGCGCCAGGTTCTTGTGTTTCATCGTCGTGAACTGGCGATACTCCTCGAACAAATGCTTGTCGACGTTCGTGTCGTAGTAGTGTTCAAATTCCCAAATCGGGATGTCTTCGCCCTGTTCGTCTTTGACTGAGAAAATGAATTCGCCGTCTTTGTCTTTCATGCCTTCGTGACCGAGTTCCAGCAATCGGTGCGCGATGGCGATCGTCATCCAGGTGTCGTCACGAGCTTCGCCCGGCGGGTCGACCAGCTTGAACCACTGTTGGGTTCGACGTTCACTGTTGCCGTAGATCCCGTTTTTTTCGACCCACAGCGCGGCCGGCAAAATCAAGTCGGCCAACTGCGTCGTCGCCGTCGGATAAACCTCCGAGACGATCAAGAACTTGTCGTTTAGTTTTTCCTTGTCGTTGAACAACTTGTTCAAGTTGGGCAGGGTTTGGCCCGGATTGGTGACCTGGACAAACAACGTGTCGATGTCGCCGCCCTCGTCGGCAGACTTGGTGAACTGGTCGAACATCTTGACCGTGTGGTAGCCCGGCGTAGAGCTGATGCGACCGGCCGGCAGGTTCCAAAACCCTTCGCACTGGGCGCGATGATCCGGATTGGCGACCACCCGACCGCCGGGCAACGCGTGAGCGAGTGTGCCGACTTCGCGAACCGTCCCGCAAGCAGACGGCTGCCCGGTCAAACTGGTCGGCGCATCGCCGGGGCGTCCGAAGTGGCCGCTCAGCAGATGGACCCCGTGGACCAGCGAGTTGACCGCCGTGCCCATCGTGTGCTGGTTCATCCCCATGCACCACAAACTGGTGATCCGCAAATTGCGGTCGCCGAACAGTTTGCCCAGCATGCGGATCTGGTCGGCGGGAACCCCCGAAAGCTCTTCGACACGTTCGGGCGTGTACGCCGCGATCCGCTTGCGAAACTCGTCTTCCGAAATCGCCTCGCCTTGCAGCGTGGGGGTTTCCGATTCGAGCGTCCGAAACGCGCAATGTTTTTCCACGAAGTCTTTGTCGTAGGTGCCCGAAGCGATCAGCTGGTTCATGATCCCCAAGGCGATCGCAACGTCGCCGTGGGGGGCCATTTCCAAATAATCATTGGCCGCATCGGTGGTCCGTGTCCGTCGGGTGGAAATGTCGATGATGCGAACGTTCTCTCCGCGGGAGCGGCGGTCGGTGACCCGTGAAAACAGAATCGGGTGCATTTCCGCGGGGTTGTTGCCCCAAGTGATCAGCACATCGCAGGCGTCCAGGTCGTCGTAGCAGCCGGCCGGCTCGTCGACCCCGTACGTGGCCAGAAACCCGGTCACGGCCGAGGCCATACACAACCGAGCGTTGGGGTCGATGTGGTTGTTGGAAAGCCCGCCCTTCATCAACTTTTGCGCCGCGTAGCCTTCGGGGATCGTCCATTGACCGCTGCCGTAAAACGCGAACTTCTCGGGCGCGTCCATGATGCGTTGGGCGATGATGTCGATCGCTTCGTCCCACTCGATTTCGACCAGACCGCCGTCTTTGCGAAGCAACGGTTTCGTCAATCGATCCGCGCCATACAAGATGCCACCGACGTGATAGCCCTTGACGCACAACAGCCCCTTGTTGACCTCGGCAGCCTTGTCTCCGGCGACCGCCACCACGCGCCCCTCGTGCACGCCGACCTGGAGGTGACACCCGGTTCCGCAAAAACGACACGGTGCCTTGCTCCACGTCAATTCGTCTCCATCGCTGGGCGCGTCGGCCGCACCGAGCACCGGCAAGGAGAACTCCCCTTCGCCGAGCACCATCGAACCGGCCGCTGCCATCGCGGCGGACTTGAGAAAACCACGTCGCTTTGAATCCATCTCTGTTCCCTACTGGTCAGTCCACCGAATCGGTCGTTGAAGAGGAGTTTGGGGTCGCGTCGTCATCGAATCCGACGAACGCAACCTGGATGCCCGCTACCCCGGGCAAGTCCTGTACCCACTGGTAAATCTTTTTGTCGTCCGCTTGCGAAGCCGTGTCAACAACGATCGCACATTGTCGCCGGTCGCAGGCGCCAACTTCGATCGCAGGCTCGGCGCGCAAACGGGAAAGGGTTTCGTCGGGGTGGTCGAACGTTTGATCGAAAGTGATCACCAAGCCGCTGATTGGCACTTCGCTTGCTTCTTCTACTTGAGTAGTGTTTAATCTGCACAGCAGTGTATAGGTTTTGTCTCGTCAGTTGAACCCAATCCCCGCCAGAAAATGCATGACGCGAATCGCCAGTCTTGTTTCAGCCGGTGTCATTTGTACAGCCGCGTTGATGGTTGTGGTGTGCTGGGACAGCACACCACCGCGTGACAATCAGCACAGGGAGCGCGACGTTGCAGCGCAGTCGATCTCATCGGAGCCTTCCGGGCGACCGGTTCAGTCGCGCAGCGAGACAGAACGCGACCCGGGTGAGCCGGGGCGTCACGCCGTCGTGGTTCGTCGCCCCGCAGGTCCGCCGCTGATCGAGCTGGCCGCGACGGACCCGCAAGGTCGATCCGGCCAGGTCGCCTGCTCGACCTGTCACAGCGTCCGCCCACCCAACCTTGCCAACCGGACCAGCGATTCGTTGGACGAGTTTCACCAGGGATTGGCGTTCAATCACGGCACGTTGACGTGTTATGCCTGCCACAACCCCGAACAATCCGACGCCTTGCGTTTGGCCGACGGCAGTGCGGTCGAGTATCGCGACGTGATGACGTTGTGTTCGCAATGCCACGCCGCCCAGGCGACCGCGTTTCGGCATGGTGCCCACGGCGGCATGAACGGGCACTGGGATTTGTCGCGCGGTCCGCAAACGAAAAACAACTGCATCGATTGTCACGACCCCCACGAGCCGAGTTACCCCAAGATGATCGTCGGCTTCAAGCCACGGGATCGATTTCTAAAGGATGAAACGAAGCATGACGACCACGAATGATCCGTCACCGACAGGTGATGGCGGGCGCGATCGTTCGCTGCCGGTCATCGCAAATCCCAGCCGTCGCACCGCGGTCAAAGGCGCGTTCGCCACGCTGGGCGCCGCCGCCTTTGTTGCCGCCGTCTCCCCGTTGCGGCAAGCCGCCCAGCGGACCTCGGCGGCCGAGTTCATGCAATCGCACTACAAACGCTTGACCGATCAGGACAAGCGTCTGGTGATCGAGCGGCTGGAAGCGGAGGCCAAAGAAAACCATGGCGTCGAGGTTGAGATCGCCGACGACCGTCCGATCCCGGGCACCAAATTTGTCTACGCGATCAATCTGAGCGTCTGCAACGGCAACGGAAAATGCGTCGAGGCCTGTCACAAAGAGAACAATCACGACCGGTCGACCGGCCAGTCGTACATCCGTGTTTTGGAAATGCCCAAGGGCACGATGGACATGGAGCAGGGCAACACGACCTACAGCGGCGTGGTTCCCAAAGACGACAAATTTTACTTGCCGGTCCAGTGCCAACAGTGTGACGAACCGCCTTGCGTCGATGTCTGTCCGGTCAAAGCGACCTGGAAGGAAGAAGATGGGATCGTCGTGGTCGATTACAACTGGTGCATCGGCTGCCGGTACTGCGAAGCGGCCTGCCCCTACCACGCGCGTCGGTTCAATTGGAAACAGGCAGAGATTCCTGCCGAGGAAATCAATCCGGACCAAAGCTACCTGAGCAATCGAATTCGCCCCGTCGGGGTCGTGGAAAAGTGCACCTATTGTTTGCATCGAACCCGTCGCGGGAAGCTGCCCGCTTGCCTGGAAGCTTGCCCGACCGGTGCCCGCGTGTTCGGAAACATTTTGGACCCCGATTCGAACATCCGTTGGATCCTGGAAAACAAACGGGTCTACATCCTGAAGGAAGAATTGGGGACCAAGCCGGCGTTCTTTTACTACTTCGACTGAACAACACAACATCCAAACCGTTGGTGTCCAGGCTTTAGNNCTTAGCGGTATTGGTCTAAAGGCTGGACACCAACGATCAACATCCACCACCCAAATGCTTTGGCGAGCGAATCAAGGAATAGCATGAGCAGCACTACGGCCGTGCCGACAAGCGATGATCATCGGAGCGAAGACTCCCATCTGCTGACCTATCCGCGGTTCATCAAACGCATCCTCTCGCTGGCCACCGAGGGATCCTTCGGATTCTATGCCTGGATGACCCTGCTGACGGCATTGTCTTTGGTAGGGGCCAACGCTTGGGCCAATCAAGTCGCCGGCGGCATGATCGGTACCAACATGACCGATCACGTCAGCTGGGGCTTGTACATCGCCAATTTCACCTTCTGTGTCGGCTTGGCCGCCGGCGGCGTGATGATGGTGATCCCTGCGTATTTGTATGACGACGAAGACATGCACAAGGTGGTGATCGTCGGAGAAACGGTGGCGATCGCGGCGATCGTGATGTGCACGCTGAGCGTGATCGTCGACCTGGGACGCCCGGATCGATTCTGGCACATGATTCCCGGCATCGGCGAATTCAATTGGCCGATGTCGATGTTGACCTGGGACGTGATCGTGCTCAACGGCTACTTGCTGATCAATCTGCATGTCGTCGGCTACTTGCTTTACATGCGTTACCTGGGTCGCAAACCCGATCCCAAGTGGTACATCCCGTTTGTCTTCTTGTCGATCTTTTGGGCGATCAGCATTCATACGGTCACCGCCTTCTTGTACTGCGGACTGGGCGGACGGCCCTTTTGGAACACCGCTCTGCTCGCGCCGCGGTTTCTGGCCTCGGCATTTGTCAGCGGACCAGCCTTCATCATCCTGGTGATGCGGGTGATGCGGATCACCACCGGTTACTCCGCACCGGTGGGACCGGCCAGGACGCTGGTTCAAATCATTCGCGTCGCGATGGTGGTCAACCTGGTGATGCTGGCCAGCGAGATTTTCACGCTCTTCTACACCGGTGGTGGGCACGCGTCGTCGGCCAAGTATCTGTTCTTCGGCGCGCACGGTCACCACGGTTTGGTGCCTTGGATCTGGTCGGCCATCGCACTCAATTTGATCGGCACGTTTTTGTTCTTCCTGCCGGCGGCCATGGAACGCAGTACCGTCCGCATCGTCGCTTGCCTGTGCTGCATCGTCGGCATTTGGATCGAAAAAGGCATGGGGCTGATCATCCCCGGTTTCATCCCTTCGACGCTTCACGAGATCGTGGAGTACACTCCGAGCCTGATCGAGTGGAAAGTCACCGTCGGGATTTGGGCGTTCGGCATGCTGGTTCTGACGCTGCTGATGAAATTGGTGATTAGCGTCTTCACCGGTCAGGTGAGTTCCAACGAGCGGACGGCGACGAGTTGAATTCTTTAGTGGCGTAAGCTTCCAGCTTGCGTCCCCTGAAGCGCAAGCTGCAGGCTTGCGTCACTCTTTCAGACCGCCATTCGTTCGTCCGGCGGTCCGTGTATAATCGGCGGCAGAATGCGTCTCGCGCGAATGCTGCCACCGGCACAGTCGGTCGGGATTCAGCAAGCGTTGGTGT
>NZ_JANZKV010000229.1 GCF_025060895.1 Stieleria sedimenti
GCCGTTCCGCTAACACCTTGCGGGGTGTTTTTGTTAGCGGTAGGGCGCGAGCCCTCCGATCTTTCACGGTGTTTTTGAAGCGCGACCGGACGGCTCGCGCCGTTCCGCTAACACCTTGCGGGGTGTTTTTGTTAGCGGTAGGGCGCGAGCCCTCCGGTCTTTCACGGTGTTTTTGAAGCGCGACCGGACGGCTCGCGCCGTTCCGCTAACACCTTTAGAGCCAACGGACGTGACATTGGACGCAAGCCCAATGCCAAAAAATCGTTCACGGTGAAGGGCTCCGCCCTGGGAACACATCGGCCCACCGATGGCAGCGCGAACCCACGGATCCCTGGCTGCTTTACATCCGTGGGTTCGCGCTGCTATCCGTGGGTTTTCAAGGATTCGCTGTGTTCCGGCAATTGCCCATCCATTCTTTCACGCCGACTCACGCCTGATCGATCAACCGCAGCGCGATCTCGCGGACCTTTTGCGGATTGGCGTTGGGGTTTTTGCCACGGGCTTGACCGATCAACGAACCGACGGCTTTCTGATTGCCGTTTTTGACATCGTCGACGACCTTGGGATTGGCCGCGAGCAACTCCTTGACCAGGGTTTCCATTTCCGAATCATCAACGGCCTCGATCCCCAAGGCCTTGATCGCCTCGTCGATGCCGCCGCCGTTTTCGCTGAGGTGCTTGAACACGTCGCGGGCGCGGTCGTTGGTCAGTTCTCCGCTGCTGACTTTGGACAGCAGTTGGGCGAGCTGTTCGGCCGCCACGCCGAAGGATTCGATGTCCCCGCCCTGCTCTTTCAACGTTCGCATCACGTCCTGCTGGATCCAGCTGCTGGCCCGTTTTCCCTCGCCGCTGGCCATCGCGACGGTATCGAAGTACTCGACCATGCCGCGGCCTTGTGAAACGATCACGTCGGCGTCGTAGGCTTTGATGCCGTACTGCGACTGCAATCGCTCGCGTGTTTCTTCGGGCGTCTCCCCGAGTGACGCGCGGATCTCTTCGACACGTTCGCTGGGGATTCGGACCGGCAACAAGTCTGGACACGGGAAATAGCGGTAGTCGGCAGATTCTTCTTTCTCACGTTGCGGATACGTCACCCCTTTGACGTCATCCCAGCCGAAGGTGCGTTTGCCGTGGGTCTGGATCGTGTTGCCCGTTTCCTCCCACTCGGCATACTGTCGATCGACTTCAAAGTGCAGCGCCGCGACGACGTTACGAAAGCTGTTCATGTTTTTGACTTCGACGATCGGCGTGGCAATCCGCTCGCCATGTTTGTCGATGTGCAAGTTGACGTTGGCATCCACCCGCAGGCTCCCCTCTTGCATTTCGCAATCGGAAACGCCCAGGTGTGTCATGATCTCTTTCAACTTGGTCAGATACGCCAACGCCTCCTCGGCCGTTCGCAAATCCGGCTCACTGACGATCTCCAACAGCGGAGTGCCGCAACGGTTCAGATCGATGCGGCTGTCGGCGCGGCCGGCCGCCTCGTCGTGCATGCTCTTGCCGGCGTCTTCTTCCAGGTGCGCGCGGGTGATCCCGATCTTTCGCGTGGCATCGTCATCGGCCGGGTCGGCGATCTCCAAACACCCGTCGGCACAGATCGGCAGATCAAACTGGCTGATCTGGTAACCCTTGGGCAAATCAGGATAGAAGTACTGTTTGCGATCCCACTTGGTCAGCGGCGGGATATCACAATTGATCGCCAACCCCGCTCGAATCGCCAGCTCGATCGCGTGCTCGTTGATCACCGGCAACGCGCCGGGCAAGCCTAAACAAACCGGGCAGACTTGTGTGTTGGGCGGGCTGCCGAATTTGGTGCTGCAACCGCAAAACAACTTGGTCGCCGTTTTCAGTTGGACGTGGACTTCCAGTCCGATGATCGTCGTGGTCGGTAGCTGTGACATCGTTTATTGAGTCGGTCGTTGGGTGTGATAATCAGTCGCCGATTGAAAAGCAGATGCCGCAAACAGCAAGCGACTCTCTTCCAACGTCGGGGCCTGCAGTTGAATCCCGATCGGCAATCCCGAAGGATCGAATCCGCCCGGCAACGAAATCGCGGGAACACCGGCCAGATTCGCGCCGACGGTGAACAGATCGCACAGATACATCTGGATCGGATCGTCAATCTTGTCTCCCAACGGAAACGCCGGTGTCGGTGTGACCGGTCCCAACAACAGATCGACTTGCGAAAACGCGGCGTCAAAATCGCCCCGGATCAACCGTCGCACCTTGAGCGCTTTGTTGTAGTACTCGTCGGCATAACCTTCGCTCAGTGCATAGGTCCCGATCATGATGCGGCGTTTGACTTCCGCACCAAACCCTTCGGCACGACTGCGACAATACATCGACACCAAATCCTTGACCTCTGCGCCGGCGCGATGTCCGTAGTGCGCCCCATCGTAACGAGACAGGTTGCTGCTCGCTTCGCTCGGCGCGATCACATAATAGGTCGGAACCCAATACTCACGATGCGGCAGATCCACATCAACGATCTCGGCCCCGAGTTCCGCAAACACACCGATCGCGTGCGCGACCGCGGTTCGGATCGATTCGTCGATCCCTTCGGCTTGCAACGATTCACGCAACACGCCGATTCGCACACCACGCAGGTCATTGGATTCGGTCGCCAAGGTGAAATCGGGAACGGCTTGGTCCAGCGACGTCGAATCCCGCGGCTCGAACCCAGCGATCACGTTCATCAACAACGCACACTCGTCGGCCGACCACGCCATCGGACCGATCTGGTCCAAACTGCTGGCAAAGGCCACCAACCCGTATCGGCTGACTCGACCATAAGTCGGCTTCAATCCCGTCACGCCGCAAAACGCCGCGGGCTGACGGATGGAGCCTCCGGTGTCGGTGCCCAGACTGAGCGGAACGGTCCCCGCGGCAACCGCCGCGGCGGCGCCACCGCTGCTGCCGCCGGGGGTGCGTGAAGTATCCCAGGGGTTCTTGGTGATCCCGAAGGCACTCGTTTCGGTACTCGCCCCCATCGCGAACTCGTCCATGTTCGTTTTTCCGACGATCACGGCGTCGGCGGCGCGGAGCTTTTCGACGACGGTCGCATCGTAAGGCGGACGAAACCCACGCAGCATTTCCGACGAGCAGGTCGTCGGCATGTCGGACGTGCACAACACGTCTTTGACGGCGACCGGCACACCGGCCAGCGCCCCCAGCGGCTTTCCGGAGGCACGCTTGGCATCGACCGATCGGGCGGCCGCGAGCGCCGACGCACGATCGACATGGGTGTAAGCGTTGTGCGTCGACTGAGACGCCTCGATCGCGTCCAGCGCGCGTCCGGCGATTTCAACCGCCGATGCCTCACCGGCAGCCTGCAATCGCAGCACTTCCAAAGCAGAATCAAGCATGAAGGGGGTGACTCGTTACGACCAGATGGATGACAGGCACGAATTATCGACCATCATCCGCCGATCGACCACCGGGCATCGAGAAGGGGAATCGGGCACACGTTGGTGTCCAGCCTTCAGGCGATCTCCCGCTCGCTGCGGAGCAGCCACAGTGGGCGGCTGAAGCCTGCACACCAGCGCGGGCAGATCAATCCGGGATCGCGATCGTGGCGACACAACCGGCCAAGCCGCCGGAAAGCCGAATGGTGGCGTCATGCAATTGGGCGACTCGGTAAGCTCGACACAGCCCCAACCCCAACCCGCGGCCGGCCTCGCGACCGCTGTAAAATGGATCAAAGGCATGCTTGGACGCTTCGACGCTCAGCCCCGGACCGCTGTCGGCGACATGGATCAACCACTGCGGATCCCGCGACGGGTCATCCACACGCTCCATCGACAAGACGACCGTCCCGCCGCTGCCGATCGCTTCGATCGAATTTCGCAGTAAGATTCGAATCGATTCCAGAATCATCGACCGATCCACCGACACCATCGCCGGCTCTGGCAACGTTTCCGCCAACAACCGGATGTCGAATTCCGCAGCGACCGCGGCAAACTCCGCTCCAGCCGCCTCGACCATCGCGTTCAAATCGACACGTTCCCGATCGACCTCCGGCGGATTGGCGAAAAACATCAATCCGGCAATCATCTCATGGGCGCGATAGACCTGTTGGACGATCTGCTGAAGCGATTGCTGACGCTGTGGATCGGATTCCTCTCGCGCGAGCTGTTGTGCCCGGGCGGAAATATTCGCCAGCGGATTGTTGATTTCATGGCTCAATCCATAAGCCAACTGCTTCGCGGCAGCCAACTTCCGTTTCTCTGCCAAGGCGGACAGGCTGGACTGAGTCACCAACTCGCGCTCCCGAGCCCGCGCCAGTTGCTGCAACAAACGACTGCCCTCGATTTTTCGTTTCGGCTCGGAGACACAGTCCCAAATCACCGCCGGCACATGCTCGATCCATTCCGAATCGATCGCCGGCCCCAAAACCTGTAACCACTCCGCCGCTCCGGCAATCCAATCGTTCGGCTCGGTCGTTCGGCTGCGGGCCAATAAACGGGACCAACGATGCTGGTGCGCATTGGTGATCTCCGGCGCCGCAAGCATCCACTCGCCGTCGGCGAATGCAGCGGGTGCCGCACCGATGAACCACTCCGCCAGCTCCGTCGCGGACACAAATTCATCGCCCGGCCAGCTCAACAAGGCATACAGCAAGAACGGCGGATCTTCGAGAAACGCGGAGGTCACCCGGCGCACGGCCAGCGGATTGACGTCCCCCCAGCCGGCACTGGATGACGAAATGGCCGTCGAGATCGCGACCATGGCGGTGTCCGATAACGGCAACCACCAGCGTTGGTCCTCGCGCGAGATGGGCGGCAGAACACCCCACCAGCCGAGCTCTAACACCGAGCCCGGAA
The DNA here is from genome assembly GCF_025060895.1 of Stieleria sedimenti. GTDB lineage: Bacteria > Planctomycetota > Planctomycetia > Pirellulales > Pirellulaceae > Stieleria > Stieleria sedimenti. The sequence continues at coordinate 4,823 of NZ_JANZKV010000229.1, forward strand.
ACGGGAATTCATTCGATTGGTCGCGGAGACTCGTCACCGCATTCATCTAATTCGGGACTTTGCGTTCCATTTCCAGCAGATCGCAAGATCGCAACACCAAGTCGTCGATCGCAAACGGTTTCTGCATGAAATCGTTCGCACCGGCGGAACGCAGCGCGTCGACCTTGTTGTGCTCCACCATCCCGGAAATGCAAAGAATCTTGACCATGTCCAAGGCCGGATCGCTGCGGACCCGTTGGCAGACTTCTTTGCCGTTGATGTCGGGCAACATCACGTCCAACACGACCAGATCGGGTCGAAATTCCTTGACGCCCATCCCGGCATCAAAGCCGTTGTTCGCCGTGCGGATGTCGAATCGCCCGTCGCGTTCAAAGCCGTCTTTCATCAATTCGACCAAATCCTGGTCGTCATCGACGATCAACAATTTCTTCTTGCCGCTCTCCAGCGCGTCGGTCGGTATCCCGTTGTCCTTCATGAACAGGTAGAGCTGTTCACGCGGAATACGTCGAAATTTGCTTCCCGGCACCCGGAAGCCCTTCAGCGAACCATTGTCAAAGCAACGAATGATCGTCTGCTGGCTGACTTTGCAGATTTTAGCCGCTTCGCCTGTCGTAAAGACCGTCTTCGTGGTCATCGCAGAAACCATCCTCCCTGCAGGACGAGCCGTTTCCCAACCTGTGCGTTTGTCGCGAGTGAGCCTTCGTGGAAGCCTCACCCTGTTCCATGTCTTTCCGTGCTAGCATTCGCCAACACTCTTGTGCCGGTCACCAAACCAGCACGACAGGCTTCTTTTAGCAAAACCCCCACGCTTCCGCACAAGAGCATTTCATTGCCAATTTGCGTCAAAAACGTAAGTAACAGCAAACTCCGAAACCCTCAAGCTTGCCGATCTTGCCCGACCGACGAATCTTACCGAATCCACAGGACAGGTCAAGATAGGTTACCAGCGAACTTTGAACAGCCAGCGACCAGCGTGGGACGTTGATTGTGTCAGTGGCGGCGTTGATCGTAGCGGAAGTCGTCAACGGGCTGTCGTTATAGACTCAGCAGATCCCAACTAAATCGACAGCCCGTCAAGACTTTCGCGAGCCGCCGGCCCTCTCTGGCGTTTGATCAGCCCAGTCGATTCGAGGGCGATTGCATCACCTTGACGACGGGGCTTCGAGATAGGCCAGCAACAACGCGATATCCGCCGGCGTGATTCCGCTGATTCGCTGCGCCTGGTCGAGCGAGACGGGCCGAATGTGACTGAGTTTCTCCTTGGCTTCGTTTCGCATCGCGGTAATCGTGGCATAATCGAATCCGCCGGGGATTTTCTTTTTCAGCATCCGCTGCTGGCGGGCAACTTCGTCGCGTTGCCGGCTGACGTAGCCTTCATATTTGATGTCGTAAACGACTTGCTGTGCGGCCTGGTTGCCGATGGTCGCAAGCTGGGGAATGTACTCGCACATTTTTGCCCAATCGACTTCGGGGCGGCGAAGGTAGACGTCGCCCTTGACGTCACCCTTGGGCGTGCTGATCCGCACCGACCCGAGCAACTCGATCGCCCGATCGATGTCGGCAAGTTTCGTCGCAAACGTCTGGCGGCGCTGGGCATCGACCAATCCGAGCGCGTCGGCGTCGGGCGTCAATCGGCGATCGGCGTTGTCTTGCCGCAGCAGCAACCGATATTCCGCCCGGCTGGTAAACATTCGATAGGGTTCGTCCGTGCCGCTGGTGACCAGATCGTCGACCAACACGCCGATGTAAGCTTGATCTCGCGTCGGAACCCACGTCGATTTTCCGGCGACTTGCCGTGCCGCATTGAGACCGGCGATCAACCCTTGTCCGGCCGCCTCTTCGTATCCGGTCGTGCCGTTGATCTGGCCGGCGAGATACAGCCCCGAGACCCGTTTGGATTCCAGGTGCGGCCAGAGCTGCGTGGGCGGACAATAGTCATACTCCACGGCGTATCCGTAACGCATGATGGTTGCCCGCTCCAATCCGGGAATCAGCCGGAACATCCCGTCCTGAACATCGCGTGGCAGACTGGTCGAGATGCCGTTGACGTAGACCTCTTCGGTGTGATGGCCTTCCGGTTCGAGGAACAGCTGGTGGCTGGCTTTATCGGCAAAGCGAACGACCTTGTCTTCGATCGAAGGACAGTAGCGTGGTCCGCGCGTGTTGATTTGTCCGCTGTACATCGGCGCGCGGTGGAGATTGGCGCGAATCAGTTCGTGCACCGCTTCATTGGTCATCGCGATGTGACAGGGCACCTGATCGACCGACAAGGAATCGTTGAGGAACGAAAATGGTTGGGGTTGGTCATCACCGGGCTGTTCGTCCAGGCTGGCATAATCGATCGTCCGGCGATTCAAACGGGCCGGTGTGCCCGTCTTGAATCGATCGATTTGGAATCCCAATCGACTCAGCGCGCCGCTAATCCCCGTCGTCGTTCCCTCTCCGGCGCGGCCGCCGGCGGTTTTGGATTCGCCGGTATGCATGATCGCTGACAAAAACGTGCCGGTGGTCAGCACCACCACCGCCGCGCGATACTCCGCCTGTCCCCGCACGCGGACCCCAACGATCCGCTCGCCCTCGGCGGTGGTCTCGGTCAACAGATCTTCGACCGTTTCCTGGCGCAGATCCAAGTCGCTCTGCAATTCGATGGCGTGTTTGATGTATTGCTGATACGCCTTTTTGTCGGCTTGCGCTCGGGGGCTGTGCATCGCCGGCCCCTTGCGGCAATTGAGCAGTCGAAACTGAATCCCGGTCGCGTCAATGGCGTGCCCCATCAATCCGCCGAGTGCATCGACTTCGCGGACGATCTGGCCTTTGGCGACACCACCGATCGCCGGATTGCAGGACATCTGCCCGACGGTATCCAAATTGGTCGTCAGCAGCGCCGTCCGCGCGCCCAAGCGAGCCGCCGCGGCAGCCGCCTCGGTTCCGGCATGCCCTGCCCCGATCACCACCACATCATATTGATACTGAATCATGAACTTTTCCTGCTTCCCCATCAAGCTTGGCCCTTCATTTTGCCGAACCGGAAGATGAGGTACACCCGTTTCTTTCGACTCCGGCATATCCGATGGGCGTTTTCCGCCAATTCGTCCGGGCGATCAATCATCGCCCCCCGTTCATCCCGGCGACACCCCGCCGTCAGCCGGTGGTACGCATGCTGGAATGCCATCGCGTCCCACTGTCGATCTCGCTGTGGACCCTGTTTGCCATCGTTGCCGTTCCGGCCGTCGCGGTCGACCCGGACGCCATTGTCCTCACATCTCGGGTTTTTGATATCCCATTTCAGATGGAACGGGACAGCGGTGCGACGATGGTGCGGCTCTACGTCTCCTCCGACCGCGGACAAACGTGGGCCCAGGCCGCCGAGCAGCCTCTGCCGATTCAACAATTCCACTTTGAAGCGACCGCCGATGGGGACTACTGGTTCACCCACGCGACCGATTTGGACGCGCCCCCCCAGCCGACAGAAACGCTCTCGCCGGAACGCAAGATTTTCATCGACACGACCGGACCGGCGATCGATCTTCAAGCCGGTGCCGACGTCGACGGTACTCTGTCGGCGCAATTAAAACTGACCGATCCCCATCAAGTCGCCACGCTCCGCGTGCTGTACGCGACCGATGTCAGACGCCAGTGGGTCACGGTCCCCAACGCATCGATGGATCAGGAAGGCCGATTTTCGATTCGTCCCGCCGAAGATTGGCAACAGATGTCCGTCCACGTCACAGCCACCGACTCGATCGGCAACGCGTCGGTCCAATCGAAAACGTTCCGTCGCCCCCGCGTGGCGGCAACCAAGCTGCCGCGGATGGCCGCGTCACCGAACCAGCTGCGCATCCAAACCGTCGCCGGCCCCAGCGATCCGCCCAGCTTTCGACTCGGCCCGACGGCCGACAACCAATCATCACCGTCGTCAACGGCCCAGACCTCCCCGCAGTCGCTTCCGCATACAGCCACTCGCGGCGCCGCATTGCAGTCACCGGGATCGGGTCCGCTGCGATCAACCGGCAACGCAAGCACGTCTGTCCGCGGCACGGCCCCCACCACCGCCCCGACCACGAGACGTTCGCTGCAATCCTTCGGTTCGGCGTTCGCCGCCAGCGCCCCAGCGGTGACGAAACCGATCGAGCCTACAGCGGCGGGTGCGGCAGCAACACCCGCAGCCGACTCGCCGGCAGCCAACCGACCCGGCAACCCGTCGCGTCCGATGACGTTGCCCGCGTCGGGACTGACCGCCAAACTGACGCCCGAAGGCATCGAGGTGCTGCCGGCACCGCAGCCCGAACCAGCGCCCGCCGAAGCCCCGAAAGCACCCGCGGCGACGCCCGAAACATTGCCGACACCCGCCCCAACGCCGGAAACGACAGACGCGCCGACGCTAAACCTTGCCCCACCGAAATCGCCCGGCGATCCGATCACCGAGTCGATCCCGCTGCCGGAAGCGGAGGCGGACGACGAAGCCACGTCCCAGCGATCGCGGACACTCGAAGAAGCCTTGCGGCCGATCACCCCGCGATCCCAGACGACGCCTGATCAGCAATCAGGCCGTCCCTCCGCGGAGCAGATTCCGACGCCGGCACCGAGCAGCACGCCGGACGATCAACGGCGTGACCGGGCCGAGCGTGCCGAACAACTCAGCCGCGAGCAACAACAACGCTACGACCGAGCTCAACTGGCCCGCACCGTTCCGTTTCGCTGGAGCAACTCCAATCGTTTTAGCTTGGAATACGAACTCGAAGCCGTCGGCGCCTCGGGAGTCGAAGCGGTCGAGTTGTACGGCAGTCTGGATGCCGGGCGGACTTGGAAGCGATGGGGCGCCGACCCGGATCGGACCAGTCCCTTTGACATCGAAACCAAGGGCGAAGGCGTCTTCGCGTTTCGAATCGTGGTGCTCGGCAACAACGGCTTGGCCAGCCCACGCCCGTTGCCCGGCGATCAACCCGATATCGCGGTGATCGTGGACCAAACGTTGCCCAAAATCAAAATCACTTCGGCGCGATACGGCGAAGGCGATCGCACAGGGTCGTTGATCATTCGCTATGAGTGCAGCGATGAAAACCTGATGAACCGCCCGGTCGCGATCGCGTTCAGTGATTCGATCGACGGGCCGTGGACGACCATCGCCGCGGGGCTTCGCAACGACGGGCTGTACGTTTGGCCGGCCGATCCAAAGTTGCCCCATGAAATCTATCTGCGTGTCGACGCCACCGACCAGGCCGGCAACACGGGCAGCTACTTGCTGGACCAACCGATCGCCACCGGCGGGCTCGCCCCGCGGGCCCGAATCCTCGGCTTTCGGTCTCGGTAGCGGTTAAACTACGGCTCCGCCCTGCCCTTCCCTGCCCCGGAGCCCGTGATGCGTTACCTGTTGTTGATCCTGGCGTTGCTTCCCGCTGCGGCCCAAGCCGCACGACCGAACATCATCTTGGTGATGGCCGACGATCAAGGCTGGGGTGAAACCGGTTACAACCAACACCCGCGGCTGCAAACACCGAACTTGGACGCGATGAGCCAATCCGGACTGCGGTTCGATCGGTTCTACGCCGGTGCCCCGGTCTGCTCGCCCACCCGCGCCGCCGTGTTGACCGGACGGTCCTGTTACCGAGTCGGCGTTCCCGAACACGGCTACGCCTTGCGTCACCAAGAGATCACGTTGCCGCAAGTGCTGTCCGACGCGGGTTACCAGACCGCCCACTTCGGCAAATGGCACTTGAACGGATTGCGCGGTCCCGGCGCACCGATCCTGCGTCACGACAAGTTTCATCCCGGCACGTTCGGCTTTGACCATTGGCTGTCGGTAACCAACTTCTTCGACCGCGATCCGTTGCTCAGCCGCGGAGGAGAGTTTGAAGATTACCGGGGCGATTCGTCGGACGTGATCATGGAGCAAGCGTTCAAGCACATCGAACGCCAATCCGCATCCGACCGACCGTTCTTCACCGTCATCTGGTACGGCACACCGCACTCTCCCTTCAAAGCGTCGACCGAAGACAACGCACCGTTTTCGGATTTGGACGAGGCGTCGATGCATCACTACGGTGAACTGGTCGCACTGGACCGCAGCATCGGCGCCCTGCGTACCGGGCTGCGCACGCTGGGCATCGAAAAGCAAACGCTGTTTTGGTACTGCAGCGACAACGGCGGGTTACCCAAGATCACGCCGCCGACGACCGGCGGTCTGCGCGGGAACAAAGGCACGATTTTCGAAGGCGGCTTGCGGGTACCGGGCATCATCGAATGGCCCGGTACGGTCACTCCACGACAAACCGATTATCCGGCCAGCGTGATGGACATGATGCCCACGATTCTCGAGCTCGCCGCCGCCGAACATCCCGCGCCCCAACGCCCACGGGACGGCATCAGTTTGACGCCGCTGTTCAGCGGGCCGTCGAAAACTCAGCGCCATCGCCCCGAACCGATTTTCTTTCGCTACAAATCCGCCGCAGCGGTGGTCGACGGCGACTGGAAACTGCTGACCCAAGATTTCAAGAAGGACGCGTTTGAACTCTACCACCTGGCAAACGATGTGGCGGAATCCACGAACGTCGCCGAGCAACATCCCCAGCGTTTTCAAACGCTCCGCCGCCAACTTCGCAACTGGCTCGAATCCACCGACGCCAGCGAAGCGGGCCAGGATTACCCCGAAGGCCGCGTCGCGGCGGATCATCCCCAACCCATGTTCTGGGTCGACCGCCCCGACTACCAACCCCACCTGGAAGACTGGAAAGACCGCTGGGAATACAAAACCTGGCTCGACCGACGCCGGAGAACGAAGAATTAGGCAATGGCGGGTGCGGGCAAGGCAAAACGATGGGGGCAAAACAATAGGAAAGACGATTGGGCAACAACCGAAGTCATCATTCAAGTGTTGCCATTCGCACATCGTGATGGTTTAGATTCGCCCACTGGATACAACGAAGGCTTGTATGGCACAGCAGTCTTTTTAGCTGTGTCTCCATCTCTGCATCGCCATCGGTGAGCGTTGTGATGGCCATTGCTGTGTCAGTGTCGATTAAAAACACGTCGTGCATTCCAGCTTGGAAGTTCCCGTCAAAGATCGGAACGCGCCTCGATCCACTCTGGAATCCTTTGAGCAGAAACAACGTGGCTTCACGATAGAGAGATGCGCTTAAGAATACGCCCCAATCATTCAAAAGATCTTCCAATACCTCTCGTAGTCTAACGCTCGCATCATTGACGCCTCGCCATCGTTTGGTATCGATCGCAAATCGGTGTCGAGCTGCTGAATCAAGATTGGTCGAGATGAAACGCTTTTGGACACGAGGCGTTCGCAAATTCACCAACAATCCATGTTTCATCCCCGAGAGAAGCAAATAGTTGATTGTTTGAGCGTCGTGAGCAGGCGTCAGATAATCAACGGTTTTTGCTTCCACCATCAGCGCGTGGCCCAGAAGCAGATCCATATAGTACGACTTACAAAAGTGTTTGTGCGACACTCTGATTTCGACTTCTTGCCGAGCGGGCGCCACGCCCGCAAGTTCACAACGCCGACGAATGATATTTTTGAATGGAGTCTCGTCGATCAGACGACTGAATTCATTGTGAGCGGAGTAGATGATTCCCATGACTCGGTATGCGAATGACTGGAACTCGTCACGGTCAAGAACCTGAATTTCTGAGTCAACCTTGATGGGCATGGCGACACCTCTCGTTGTGAGTTGGAAGGTGGCAAAACGATGAGGGCAAAACAATAACACGCAAGAAGTATCCCGCTACCCCCCTGGCCACCCCATCGTCTTGCCCC
>NZ_JANZKV010000023.1 GCF_025060895.1 Stieleria sedimenti
CGTTACCCGACAAAGGCGTCCGCATCTTGACAATGTCTTTCATGAACTGCGCCCAATCAGCATTTCGCGATTTGCCGAATCCTGACGTCTTTCCATTCTCCGATGGACTATGTCTTCGCAATTCTGTCGTGACTTTCGAGGACTACTTCCAACCGTCCGATCGATTTGAAGATGATTGGCGATTACTGGATTCCTTGAAGATGGGCTCGCTGACGACAGGTCCATCCGATTTCCCGATCCGTCCGTTCATTACGATGCTCAACACGGACGAATCGCAACTAACGGCTGAAATGGTGCTGACAGGATTGCGAGCTGAGACTTTTGAAAGCGAGCACATCTCCGACCTCTCATTAACCTCAATCCCGTATCCTGGCTATTGGCCACTCACTCGTAACGACGAAATCCACACTGATTTTCACAACTCGTACCTGTTTCGCGATGATGCCGATCCAAATGTGGGATGGCACGGCGAACTACTCCGAGCCACTACCAGCGACAGCTTGTGGTACGTTCTGATTCACAACACAGACCGCGACGTTGACGCTGGTAGACTGGCTGAATTCGTATTCATGTTTGCGGTCGGACGATCGAGAACCGGGCCACATCTCATCGGTGCGGTCGCTTGCCAGATCTGCCACAACCTTTGCGACTGACTGAGGGCGGCGGGTAACCCGGCGTTGCACACCGAGCGGCATCGGGCAACTCCTTTCCAGTAATCACAATCATTCGCCCGATGCCGCCGGGTGAACGCTACTGTTCCTCGTCGGAGAATGAATGCTCATGAGCCATCGTGCCAACTACGTCATCGTGGAAGATGGGGTCGCGGTCGCCTATTTCAACAGCTACGGAGCAATGGGAGCCATTTACGGGGCCGCCAAGGGGCCAGACGAATTCAGCGATGAACTTACGTATGAGGCGGAAGAAGTTGATGAGCTAATGGACAGCGCTTTCGCGGAAGCGGCTATCCTCATTGATCACGACGCAAAACAGTGCATTCTTTACGGCTATTCTTGGGGGCCGGAATACTGGGTTGACGGTGATGGCAATCCGTTTCCAGATCTTGTTGAATTGGATGAATTGCTAGCGGAATCACCCGATAAGTTCATTGCAAAGATTCAACCAGCATGGGATGGATGGGATCTGAAATTCGATGAACGTGGCATCGATGCGGTTGTCGAATATTTACGGGACAATGACTTGTCGCTTAAGGCAGCAACGAAGCGGCAATCAAAGAAGGTCGCGAAGAAAAAGGCCGCGAGAAAAAAATAATTGCGTACTGCCACTCGATGACAGCGAGGAACCAAGTGGTGCACCGCAGTCGGCGAGTCGAGTTGTTTTTGAATTCCGGTCGATCGCGCCGACGCGGTGACCACCGCCGTTCGCTGACACATGAATTGTGATCCCATGAATCCATTTGCACCGCCAATCAGCAAGGACGAATCGGTATCGACCCCACGATCGCCGATCAAATTGATTGGACGCACACTTTGCTTCTGCGTGGGCACAGTAGGATGCCTCTGTGTCGCGGGCCCTCTCTTTATGGCGTTAAACGGTCAAGTCGGAGGATTGGAACGTGCTTACACGAGTGTCTGGAAATCGCTCTCCGGCCCATACGTTCCAGCTCTTGCGATCTGCTTAATTGGGATGGCGGGATGGAAAGGTTTAAGGCAGAGTCATCGTTCTGATTACTTGCCGACTCCGTTCTCCAGAATTGTGACTGGTTTTTTTGTGTTTGCCGTTTTTCTTGTGGTTGGAAACGTGCTAGACGAACCGCTTAAATTATTGTTGGGCGCATGGTACTCTGACGGTCACGGACATTTATTGATTGTCGTCATCGAACTGCTGCTGGCTTCCGTCGTGGGATCGGAGATTGAAGCGTATATTGTAAGGCAAACTGAAACGAAAGGCAGCGAACCATGCCATGCACACGAAGGCCGCGAGTCAGGTCAATCGGTTTGGTCTGAGTCGTCTGCGCGGCCTCGGTGATGGCCGCCGTTCGCCGACTGAAGTGTACTGCCGTGACCGACGCTGACCTCGATACATTGCTTGAAGTCTTCAGAGCGAATCATGCTTTCATGTTTGAGGGCAGCCACGTCATATCTGATGGTCCAATCAGCAACGAGCGTTTAGCCGAGATAGAACAAACCACCGGCATTGCTCTACCGCATCAGTACAAGCGACACCTGAACCGCGTTGGGTCGGGCGACATTGCATTTTCCAGCGTTTACACTCCGGAACTCTCGCTGGAGTATTCGCTCTGGCGTGAATACGAATACATGCCGCAGAACCGAGGCCGATTTCTACCGTTCGCTGACAATGGTTGCGGTGACTACTACGGATTTTGCATTGTCGACGGTATCTGTTCTGATCCGGTATGCTGGGCTGACCACGAATGTGACTACAATATCAGCGAACCCGAATATCCCGACTTCAACACTTTTCTTGCCGAGGTTGCGCTTAAGTCGTGACTGACGTACAGCGGACGGCGAACCATCGCGTGCACCCGAGTACGCGAGTCGGGCGGTTTTGAAGTGGAAAATCTTTCGCGCGTACCGGGTGACGCGTGACGTTCCGCCACCAGACAATGACACAACCTGAACACGACAACGAAGACTCGTCCTCAGTCGCGCCAACGCGACGTTCACCCGTTGCTGGAGTGGGGCTTGTTCTTGCAATTTGCGGTTTGGTAGCGGCCGTCCTGTCGCCATGGATACTTGACGCGATCGAACCGGAACGGAAACCGATGGATGAAGTAGCTGTTGAATTCGCCACCAAAGTGAAGGACCGACTTATCGCGAAGGCCAAGAAGCAAGAGTACGTGCCGCCTGTAGACGCGGACGAGGGTTTCGACGTTGCGAAATGGTATCCTGCTGGAACGATTGCTCTAGGGCTATGCGGAATATGCTGTGGTGTTGGCGGTTTCTGCAAACACGAGGACCTGCGGATTGCTGGTTCGTCCGTCGCGGTTGGTTTGTCTGCCATCTTTTTCCAATACTTTCTCCTGCTTGCTGCCACTATACTATTCATCCTCCTCGTTGGGATCGTACTGTCCGCAATGGGGATCGACCTTCCGACTCCGTGACTGTTTGCTGACGAAAGAAGGGCGGAACCATGCGATGCAACGGAGCCGGGCTTGCGAGGTTTCACAAATGGAAAGTCAACAGTCCCGGCCCGCTGATCGCGGTCGTTCACGCTGCTGCCCCACGCCTGACGACAGCGCCCACTGCTTCTTTTGCGTCTTCTCGCGTTCTTTTGTGGCAATTGATTTGCTGTCGTTTGATCGTGACCCAAAGGACGCCCATCTGATATCATCCGACCTCTGTTTCCTGGGATTCGCATTTGATGTCA
>NZ_JANZKV010000230.1 GCF_025060895.1 Stieleria sedimenti
TCGTCTTTGAGTCAACGAAAAACGCCCTCGGACCACACAACGCGAGTCACGGGGGAGCCATGCGCCGCTGGATCACACGAAAGGCCCAGAGAGATCAAGACGGCGATCGCACCAAAACGCGGACGACCTACGGCCAGTGGAATCAAGAATCTGGCGTCAGCCTACTCTAGCAAAACCCACGCAACCTCAGCTAACCCCGACCGCACTTCAACCTTCGAAGCGGTAAGCAATTCGATTAAGTTCAACGTTACCGATCACCGAGCGGCGGACGAACGATTCATGATTGGCGGTCCGACCGAAGTAAAAAGCGATCCTTCGCGGTCGGACCGAGAAACATTGCGAACCACTCGATCCTACGAGCCCCGATAGACTGGTCAACCAAACTCCCGTGGAAGGTCTGCACGGGCGATCTGGTCGGCTCAGGAATCGGAAGACTGCGAGGGGGGGGACCTGGATTGCACTGTTCTGGTCTTCACGCGGCAGCGTCAACGATCCCGTAGCCGTCGCCTCAACTTGCGGGCGGCTTCTTGCAAGACCAGTGGCAACTTGCTGCGGACGTAGTTGGAACCGGCGAACCATTGATCCGGCTCAGCCATCACAAAACGCGCTTCGACGAATACGGCGTCCATCCCGGTTAGCGAGGTCGCTGTCAGCCAACCCTGAAATCCCGAATACTCTCCGCCACTATCTCGCCCATCGGTGGCCTGCCAACGGTTGTCGAATGCCTCGACGAGCGAGACGTCGATCCGATTCTGGGTGGCGGATGAACGCTGTGCAATCCGCAGCAATCCAGTCAATCGAACCTTGTCCAGCAACTCGAAATCCAACTCTCGGTAGCGGACCTGTGGCCCGGCGTCGTCGATGCCAAGACTCTGCAACGTCTCGACGGAGACGTCGGCCACATCGGGTGATGTTTCCGCGGAGTCGCCGCCTGCGTCATCCGCTTCGTCGCCGCCGAGTCGCTGGGCGATGTCCTGGTCCGAAAACGTTTGCAAGCTCTCGTGGATGATGAAGACGACATGGACATCGTGCCCCAAACGGTCGCCGGCATCGTTGGTGATGTATCGCAGGTAAATGCGCACCGGTGCAACGACCGAATCGCGGGCGAACTGGCTGAAACTGAGTCCGCGGAGCAGTGGGGTGATCAGACTGCGCTGCGCGTCGGCATCCAATTCGGGGCCGAGCGTCGGCTCGTCCAACGTGACCGATTGGCCGGCGATTTGAACGATCGTTTCGGTCGTTGATTGGTGCGGCGAATCGTCGCCGAGCGCAGCGTCGTGCCAGTTGAAGCCAGTCAGTACCGCGAGCGTCAGAAAGAATGTGACGGCGAGCGGCTTTAGGATTTGATCGTTCATCGGCGGGGACTGGGGCGGCAAGATTCGTCGCTCTTGCCTTCCCTCGTACTCTTTAAACTTTGAGTGTTTGGGTTGCGTTTGTCGAGCGGAAATGGGGGCAGTGACGAATGGCACGGGCTTAAAAAACGAGGGATTCAGCGACGTTGGTGTTTAGCCTTTAGGCGATTCCCGGTCGCTGCGAGGCAGCGACAGTGGGCGGCT
>NZ_JANZKV010000231.1 GCF_025060895.1 Stieleria sedimenti
TAAGACCGTCGCTCCGGGCCGCAGACACTTCGCTCTGCCGGCAAACCCGAATCCAGTCGTAGGAGTCAGCGATGTCACGATCAACAGTTGGAATCGATAGGCGGCGGTTGGCAGCGCGAACGGTACCCGTCACCGAGGACGGACGATTGATTTTTCACTTCAAGAACCGCGCAAGCCGTCCTTCGTTGCACTGACCGGCCAGGGCATGGGCTGGGTGTGGCGATAGTAAAACCGTAAAGCACAAACGGCTTGGTTGAACGAACTGTAGGCAAGCTTCCGCTCTTGGATCAGATGGAGTTGGAAGGTTCTAACGTCTTCGCAGGCTGCCTGGCCGAGCGGTTTTTCGATAAAGTCGGCAAACCTTCGCACGTGATAGGTGTAGGCATCGATGGTGCGTTCGGCGAGATTGCGGATCGCCATGAAAAGTCTTCGGCAAGACGTTTCGTGATCGGGCAGGCATTGGTGTTGGCAAGGATGCCAACGCAATCTCTCGCAGGGACGCACCTCCGGGCGCCGGGTCACGTCGAACGATCTGGCCCTCCGAACACCGTCCGCTTCACCGATCACCTGCACGCAGTTCATCAGCGTCGCGGTGCAAACCGCGTCCTGATCTCACTGGTGCACTTCAAAAATCTGAAGGCGCTCGACTCCCAAGGATCGGCGCGTCGTGTGTTCGGTCGGATTCGTCTTTGAGTCAAAGAAACACACCCTCGACCACACAACGCGAGTGACGGGCGAGTCATCCGCCGCAGGATCACTCGATGGGCCACAAGAGATTAAGACGCTTGTCGCACCAAAACGCTGACGACCTACGGCCAGAGGATTCAAGAATCTGGCGTCAGCTTTTCGGCGTTCACCACGAAACATCGTTGACGCATCGAGCGTCCACTCTATCCCGAAGGGATCACAGCCAGTAGCCGGAGGTCAGCGCAGCGCCACCTCCGGAACACGCCCCCAATCCTTCCATCGACCCCGGACGGGGTCGCACAAAGTTTTTACACTCCTGCATCAGGACGGATGCCAACGCAATCTTTCGCAAGGAAGCGACACACGACGCGTACGCCCCATCAACCGCCGAAGCGGTAAGCAATTCGATTAAGTTCAACGTCCGCGATCAGCGGGCGGCGGGAGTCGATTCTCCATTGCCGGAAACGTCACCACCGCCGCTCCGTTGCAACGCATGGTTCCTCGTTTTTATGGGTTGGCGGCGGGGCAATCGAACAACCCTTCGCCCTGAAACTGCCTCGCGTCGCCGCAGATCAACACCGATACGGTAAACGTCGTTATCAAATTGAGTTGCGAGCCGATGTCGAATCTCGCGGATCTCGTTAGTGATTGGGTTAGGTACCATCATTAGTTCCAGCTAGCTCGTCCGGCGTGCAGATGACCGGAGGTTCGAATCCGGCGTCGCGACACACCTGCTCGATGCGGCTACGCAAGGCAGCATTCGCGATGTGCTTGAAATTCCACGTCAGTAAGTAGTTTACACCATTGACGGCAGAAATGGCGATGTGAAATGCGTCTCGTGGTTCCGAAGCGGGGATGGCCTTGGCGGAAATCAACGCCGCCGACAGGGCATCGACATCCTCGGACGTTTGGAGAAAGGGTAGCGTTTCGATTACGGCTAGCCGCTCTGAGGCGGCAGTCGGGTCGCCCCCAGAACACTCATCAACAACGAGCTGCGACACATAAAGCTCGTACATGCTAGCGGCTCCCTGCCACCAATCGCGTGTGGTGCGCTGTCGAGCAGCAGTAAAGGGGTCACTGTGAATGCGTCCAGCAATGTGGCCGACGATCGTTGTTTCGAGGTAAACGGTGTCCATCGTGCAAGTCTACCATCGACGAACGGCCGCGATCAGTCGGCGGCGACGGTTGATCATCCACTTCAAAACGCTCGACTTCGCCGCTCGGTTGCATCGGATTGTTCCCCGCTGTTTCGGACAATAACAGCGCCGGTCACGAAACAAGCTCGACTGTATGTCCGTCGAAATCGCAAACAACCGCCCGTCGGCCCCATTCAGAGTCGGTCGGTTCAGAACGTATTTTAGCATCAATTTCAGACAGAGCGGCGATGACGTTATCGACATCCGCGACACGAAATCCAATTCGCGTCTCGGTTGTAGTTGCCTTGCTACGTGCCGGATATATCTCGAAGACAAACCCAGCAGTCTCGGATGCGTAGTGTTCAGGTCCGTTGCCGTGCGAATGCTTCGTGAACGATAGTCCGAGCGTTTCGTAGAATCTTACGGCACGGTTGATGTCGGGAGAGCGAATAACCAAAAGATTGCACGCAGGTTGTCCAGTTTTCATTTGGTGTGTTCAGCAACCCAGTCGGCTTGT
>NZ_JANZKV010000232.1 GCF_025060895.1 Stieleria sedimenti
ACCCGCCAAGGAATCACCTGCTCTGCGATGCGCCGAAGGTGCTTCGTGCCCTCCGCCGGCCCCCGCGTCGGCGGAGGGGCATTTGAACCGAGCGTTTGTCCTCGCTCTCCCCATTCGGACATCGCAGCAATGCCTCGAAAAACCTGGGTCCTGAGCGATTAGCCACTAAAATCCACGAAGAACCCCTAGTGCTTTGTTCCATTTCAATGTTCGGGTCGATGAGAGATTCGCGAAAAGGGGTCAGACCCCAATAGCCGGAACGGCCCGAAGGGTGCTTCGCACTATTGGGGTCTGACCCCTTTTCGCTGGCCAACCCTAATTGCAAATTGGAACAAAGCACTAGAGGGAGAGAATCTAAATCGGTTGCCGAATCCTGCAGTCAAAGAATCGACGTCCCCCGGGATGAAAAGAAGTGGGGAAACCTTTTCCACCGGGTACCACTACTTTTCAAACCACTTTTTGATGGTGTGGATCGTGGTGGCTCGTCCGGCGCGGGCGATGGAGGTGGTGAGCGGAATTTCTTTGGGGCAAACGGCGACGCAATTCTGTGCGTTGCCGCAGGCTTGGATTCCGCCGGGGGCGATCAGTGCATCCAACCGCTCGCCCGCGATCGACTTACCGGTCGGGTGATTGTTGAACAGCATCGCTTGAGAGATCGCGTGGGGACCGACGAACGCTGTGTCCCAGGCTTTCTCTTCTCGCTTCCGAAACTCTTCGTCCGTCTCGTCCTTTTTCCGCTCCAGTTCAATCTTGTTGTACTGCGGGCAGGCATCGACACAGCAACCGCAGCTCATGCACTGGCTGAGTGGGTAATTCTGTTCTTGGGCAGCACGGAGCTGTCTTTCGCCGGGGCCCATGTTGTAGTAACTATCGACGGGGACCCATGCCTTGACCTTCTCGAGTGCCTTGAACAACCGTCGGCGGTCGACCAGCAAGTCGCGCAGCACGGGAAATTTGCTCATCGGTTCCAAGACGATTTCGTCGGCGTTGTCTTTCAGCAACTGGTCGACCAGCGCGCTACAACTCTGGCGGACGCGTCCGTTGATCTGCATGGTGCAGGAACCACAGACCTCTTCCAGACAGCCACAATCCCAAACGACCGGCGGGACTTTTTTGCCGTCGGACGTTTGGCCGAGAGCGGCGATCCGTTGCAGAATCGAAATGACGTTCAATTCCGGCTCGTAGTCGATTTTGAACAATTGCCAATACGGCTCTTGGCCAGGACCATCTTGTCGCTTGACGCGGACGTTGATGAACTGGGGGCGATTCGCGGCGGGATCCAGGGCAATCATGCGTTGACCTATGAAATTGTCGAAAGTTGAATGTTCGTTGGATGATGTAGTTTGATCTCGGTCGTCTGACCGGGAACTCGCTTGTGACAAACGAGCGGTGACGTCTTAGGAGGAAGCCATTTGGGGTTGCTGCTTTTTCGCCTCGGCCCGTTCCTTCCACACCTCTTCGATGATATCGGCCCCGACAAGCCCATACAGTCTCGGGCGTGGCGGTTGCAACGATGTGTCGACATCCTCGTAGCTGAACTGTGGTTGCATCGAAGCATTGTCGTAGTCGGCGATGGTACTTTTCAGGTATTTGTCGTTGTTCTTTTCGAAGGCGTCGCACCACTCTTCGGCCTGCTTCCGTCGCTCGGCCGGGTCTTCCGCGGTCAGCGAAGGCTTTTCGAAGTCCGGTTTAAAGTGTGCACCTCGGCATTCGTCGCGCCGCAGCGCGCCGCCGAGAATTGATTTGGCGATCGGGAACATGTCCTGGAGCGATTTGGCAAAGATCACGTTCTGGTTGGACCAGCTGCCGGTGTCGGACAAGTTGACCTTCATCGCGCGGTCGTGCAACTCGTTCACTTTCTCGATTGCATCAGTCAATTGGTCGTTGCGTCGTACCACTGTCGCGGCACGCGTCATGATGTCCCCGAGTTCCTGGTGGATCAGGTAAGGGTTCTCATCGCTGCCGGGGTTACCGGTCAACAGCGAGTCGTGCCGTTCTTGTTGTTTGCTAACGGCACCGGACAGCGTCGCAGGGTCGATGTCGGCGTGACCGCCAGATTGATTGTCGATGTAATTGACGATCGATGGTCCGGTGAACAAACCGGTAAAGATGCAAGACAGTAACGAGTTGGCGCCCAGTCGGTTGGCACCGTGGTAGTGGTAATCACACTCACCGATGGCGTAGAGCCCTTCGATGTTGGTCATGTGATTGGCCGGAGCGCCGGCTTCCAGGCCACCGTCGGCACTCTTGACGTAATCGGCCCACAATCCGCCCATGCTGTAGTGGACCGCGGGGAAGATCCGCATCGGTTCGATCCGCGGATCAACGCCTTGGAATTTTTCGTAGATTTCGAGGATCCCACCGAGCTTTCGATCCAATTCCGCTTTGGGAATATGAGTCAAATCCAAGTAGACGCACATCCGTTCGGAGTCGACGCTGAGACCGTCGTTGACACAGATGTCAAAAATCTCGCGAGTCGCGATGTCTCGGGGCACCAGGTTGCCGTATTCCGGGTACCGTTCTTCGAGAAAATAGTAGCGGTCACTGGCGGGGATGTCGCGTGGGGCACGTGAGTCATGCGGCTTGCGGGGGACCCAGACGCGTCCACCTTCGCCGCGGGCCGACTCGCTCATCAAACGCAGCTTGTCGCTGCCGGGAATCGCCGTCGGGTGGACTTGGATGAACTCGCCGTTTGCGTATTTCGCGCCGGCTTGGAAACAGCGACTGGCGGCGCTGCCGGTGCAAAACACACTCATCGTGCTGCGACCGTACACCAGACCACAACCGCCGGTGGCGACGACGGCGGCATCGGCGGGGAAGGCTCGGATTTCCATCGACACCATGTCTTGTGCGACGACTCCGCGGCAGCGACCGGTTTCGTCTTGGATCGGTCCCAAGAAGTCCCAAAATTCAAATTTGCGAATCAGGCCTTCGGATTCACGGCGACGGACCTGTTCGTCTAGGGCGTAGAGCAGCTGTTGTCCGGTGGTCGCTCCGGCAAAGGCGGTTCGTTTGTAAAGCGTGCCGCCGAAACGACGTCGGTCCAAAAACCCTTCGCCGGTGCGATTAAACGGCACTCCCAAGCGGTCCATCAGTTCGATGACCTTGGGCGCCCAGTACGCCATTTCTTTGACGGGCGGCTGGTGGTTGAGAAAGTCACCACCGTAGACCGTGTCGTCAAAGTGTTTCCATTCGTTATCGCCCAGCTGACGAGTCTGGTCGTTGCAGCTGTTGATACCGCCTTGGGCGCAGACGCTGTGGGACCGCTTGACGGGAGTGAGACTGATCAGGTCGACCGCGACGCCCAGTTCCGCCAATTTCATTGCCGAGGCGAGACCAGCAAGACCACCACCGACGACGACCACACGTTGATTTGACATAGTGACTGAGGATGAAAGAGTTGAGTGTGTTGATTCGAATGGAATTGCGTAAACGGGCCGGAGCTGATCAGCGTCAGGACGCCGGCTCCGTCGTTGCTGTGGATGCTTGTTCGCCGTCCGCCGCGTCGCCGGACTCCTCAGCCGCCGCCGCTCGACCGCGCAAGTCACGCTTGTGCTCATTTTCGGGAACGGTGCCGGCCACGACACCCGCCTCGTACATGCGATCTTCGATCGCACGCATCTCCGCGACGTCTTCTTTGCCTGGGAAGACGGCACCGGCCCAGGCTGCCAGGGAGACAACCGTCAGGATGACGCCAAATGCAACGCAAACTTTGGTCGCCCGCGCTTGGGCCTCGGGGGAAATCCAAAGGCCCCACGTGATCCCGGCAGTCCAAATTCCGTTGACGAAGTGGTAAACGAGCGCCAGCACGCCGACCAGATAAATGACCGGCCAGATGATTCCGTAACCGAGATTCATCGCATTGACTAACGAGCTGCCCGCGTTGTAGGGGCTGAATTGTCCAAATCCGATTTGGTAGATCGCGTCCATCCAGCTTTCGGCGTGAATTCCGCCGTGCAGATGCATCACATGCAGAAACAGGTACACCAATCCGATGAATCCGGTCCAACGTTGCCAGGAGTACCGTTTGTTGCTGGTGAACTGGTATTGGCTGCTGTTGCTGCGGCCCGTCTTGGCGATCCAAATCCCCAGACCGGCGTGAAACAGCAACGGAAGGAAAATTCCGCCCCATTCGATCAGCGGCAACAACGGTCCGGGACTGTGGATCAAGAAGACGGCACGCTGAAAAATCTCGACACTACCCAGCAGGCTTGCGTTCGTCGTCAGGTGAACGCACATGTAAAGACCCAGCGGCACGATTCCCGTCAACGAGTGAAGTCGACGGATCGCAAATTCATGCCTGGTGAAAAACGACGGCTCGCTGTTTGAATCGGAGTTGGAGTCGGACACGTGACTTCTTGACCGGTGCGTTGGGAGGAAATCGAAGGCGACGCATGGTGCAGGCGCCACGGTAAGATACCGCAGACTGCCAGCGGCCGCGCGGCCCTGCGAATTTTGTTAAGGTTCGTCACGGCATACTGTAGGCTCCATCGGCCCACACGCCTAGATCGGCGGATTGACGCAGACGGACTCGAGAAACTCGTGTCCGACGCGCATCAATCCGCACACTTAGATTCCGCAC
Organism: Stieleria sedimenti; assembly: GCF_025060895.1. Lineage (GTDB taxonomy): Bacteria > Planctomycetota > Planctomycetia > Pirellulales > Pirellulaceae > Stieleria > Stieleria sedimenti. The sequence goes on from NZ_JANZKV010000232.1 coordinate 4,583, forward strand.
ACCAAGAAGTTGTTGATGAGCATCTGGTTGATCGTTGCCCTAGCTGTCGTCGTGGTCTTGGTCAGCATTCTCGTGTTTCGGCTGCACGCGTTTTTAACGTTATTATTGGCGGGATTGCTGGTTGCGGGTTTGACCACGCCGGAATCGCTTCAGCAGTACGCCGACGCGGAGGTTGCCGCAAAAGAATGGACGCCGGAAGCGGCCGTGTCATTTACGCACAGCAGTGCGGCCGCACGTGTGACGTCAGCGTTCGGTTCGACGGCCGGAAAAATTGGAATTTTAATCGCGCTGGCCAGCGTGATCGGCGGCTGCTTGTCGGAATCGGGCGCGGCCCGAACGATCGTCGCTCGGATGTTGAAGTGGGTCGGGCCGAAACGTTCGCCCGAAGCGCTGGCGGTGAGCTCCTTCATCATCGGGATCCCGGTCTTCTTTGACACGGTGTTCTACTTGATGATCCCGTTGGCGCGATCGTTGCGCCGCGTCGTCGGTCGCGATTACGTGCTGTTTATCTTGGCGATCCTGGCCGGCGGTTCGATCGCGCACTCTTTGGTCCCTCCCACTCCCGGGCCGCTGCAGGTCGCCGAGATCCTGAACGTCGACGTCGGCGTGATGCTGGGAGTCGGGCTGGTCGTCGGCAGCATGAGTAGCGTGTTGTCCCTGGCGTCGGCACGACTGATCAATCGCTTCGTCGATGTCCCACTGCGCGAGATCGCGGCGGAGTCGGTACCGGAAGATGGGACAGAGGAGTCGGAATCAGGTGCAGGAGAAACAGATGCAGGCGAACCGGACGGCCCGCCGGATCCACTCGATCGCGGGCGTTCACCGGGCTTCCTCGAGTCGCTGCTTCCGATCGTGATCCCCGTCATCCTGATCACGATCGGAAGTGTGTTGGCGTACCTGATGAAGTCCGGTGCGGTGCAGCCGAGCGGGTTGACAGACGTGTTGAAGCTGGTCGGTGACAAGAACATCGCGATCGCGATCGGCCTGGCGTTTGGCATGACGTTGATTCGGTACATCGATGCGAACCAACGTAGGTCACTGGTCAGCCGTTCGTTGGCTTCGGCGGGGAACATTATTTTGATCACGGCCGCCGGCGGTGCGTTCGGAGCGATGTTGCGGCAGGCGGGGATTGCGACCGCGGTGGGATCGCTGGTCGACGCGAACGCCGGACTGATGTTGCTGCCGCTGGCCTTTTGCGTGACCACGGCGATCCGAACGCTGCAAGGCTCTGCCACCGTGGCCATGATCACGTCGGCGGGCGTGCTGCAAGGTTTTGCGTTTTCGGAGGACCTACCCTTCCACCCGGTCTATCTGGCGATGGCGATCGGGGCGGGCAGCAAACCGGTGTCCTGGATGACCGACAGCGCGTTTTGGGTGATCACCCGGATGAGCGGGATGACGGAAGCCGAAGGGTTGAAAGTGATCTCGCCGATGAGCATCGCGACGGGGCTGTCGGCACTGCTCGTTTGCCTGTTGATGGCGTGGTTGTTCCCCGGGGTGGGGTGAGCCAGTGGCACGCGGTCGATTGATGCACGCACCCACTCGTCGAAAATACCAATCCCCGCTAACCTATGGGAGTTTTTGAACTCTACCCAACCCTTTCCGCACTTTTGGGCAACGCGCCTCCCTATCCCCATGACCCGAATCGCAAAACTTGCGCTCGAAGACGGCACGGTTTACACCGGAGAAGGCTTCGGGGCTGACGGCGAAATCAACGGCGAAGTCGTTTTCAATACCTCCATGACGGGCTATCAGGAAATCCTGACGGACCCCAGTTATCACGGCCAAATCGTAACGATGACGTATCCCGAGATCGGGAATTATGGCGTCAATTCGATCGACATCGAGCACGAGAAGCCGTCGTTGTCGGGGTTCATCGTCCGCGAAGAGAGTCGAATTTATAGCAATTATCGCGCCGAAGGCGGCTTGTCGGCATACTTGCAGCAGCACGGCATCGTCGGCTTGGCCGGGATCGACACCCGCTCCCTGGTGCGGCGGATCCGCGAACAGGGTGCCATGCGAGGCATCTTGTCCACCAGCGATCTGGACGACGCTTCGCTGGTCGAAAAAGCGAAAAGCAGCCCCGGATTGGTCGGCCGCGATCTGGTCCGCGAAGTGATGCCGACGCAATCGCGGCAGTGGGACAACCGGCTTGATGACTGGACCGAAACCGAGATCGCTCGACACGGAAACCCCGCCGGCGCGGGGAACGCAAAGGTCGTCTGCATGGACTTCGGGATGAAATGGAACATTCCGCGTCACTTCATCTCACGCGGAAACCTGGTCACTGTCGTCCCAGGCGACACGAGCGCCGATGAGATCTTGAAGCTCCAGCCGGATGGCGTTTTTCTGTCCAACGGACCCGGAGACCCCGAACCGCTGGACTATGCCCAGAAAACCATTAGCGCCCTGATCGGAAAAACGCCGATCTTCGGCATCTGCCTGGGACACCAACTGCTGTCACTGGCTTGTGGCGCCAAGACCTTTAAGCTGAAATTCGGTCACCGAGGGGCGAACCAACCGGTGCTCGATCTGCAAACCGGCAAAGTCGAAATCACGACGCAGAACCACGGTTTCGCGGTCGAGGAAGAGTCGCTGCCGGACTGCCTGGAGATCACCCATCGCAACCTAAACGACGACACAATCGCCGGCGTTCGGCATCGCGAATCGACAGCCTTCGGTGTCCAGCATCACCCCGAAGCGTCATCGGGACCGCATGACAGCCACTACCTGTTCGATCGATTCCAGAGCATGATCGCAAAGTAGTTTTGGCGCGGTGTGAGCTTGCAGCTTCCTTCCCAGGCCTAACGCAAGCTGGAAGCTTACCTCTCATGCTCCACGCAAGCTGGAAGCTTACCTTCCATGCTCCACGCAAGCTGGAAGCTTACGCCACTAGCGGATGGGCTCTTGCTTGAGAAACTCGTTGACCGAGCGATTGACTTCGTCGTCCTCGGATTTGGGGAACGGGGAGAACAGGTTGCTGAAAAAACCGCCCTGTTGCTTTGCCGCCGGTGCCGGTGCTGCTTGGCTATCCTGACGGAATCCGGCGGGGATCAATCGCATCGGATTGAGCGTGTCCTTGGTGCGTTGCCAGCTCTTTTTGGCGGTCATGGAGACCTCGTCCACCAAGCTGTCTTTCTTGGTGATCACACGTTCCTTTTCGTCTTTGGACGGCAAAAACGTGGACATCGTTGGCATTTTCAGCTTGGGCATCTGCCAATTCATCGGGTTCAAGCCGCTCATCATCCGGGTCAACGGGTTGCCGGGCAATGGAGGGTCTGTGGCAGAGTCCTGGGCGGCCACGTCGGTGAGCGAAGCGAGCATCATCGCTGCAACGAGTGCGCAGGGCAGGGCAAGTGATCGAGTCTTCATCGCAGTGAATCGTCTCCCGTGGGCGAAGCATGGCGAGTTAAATGTGTGGTTCGGCCTTTCGGCACGTGGCCCGCGTATCGCAAGATTTAGCTGTACAGGGCAAGACCAGTTTTTGAGTCGGAGGCCGAGTATTCAGAGCGCACCGATCGGGTCGCGAGACTGATCAGCGGTTTGTCGGCGTTTGCCTGACGGGGAAAATCCGCGAACCGGACTTGTGAACACTTTCGGCTCGGCGATAGCATCGCCGCCGTAGGGCTTGCCGTTGCCGCACGGGCAGGCTGGCGTCTGATCCAGACGATTGTTTTTTCGCTTTTTGCTTGGATGTTTCATTCCGATTCGAGGATGGCCCACCGCTCATGATGATTATCGCACGAAGGTACGGCCAACTCGGAAACCGGCTGTTTCTTTACGCGCACTTGATTGCCGCGGCTCGGCACTACGGCGTCGAACTTCGCAATCCCTGCTTTGCCGAGTATGCGGCGCTGTTCCCCAACACGCGCAACGATCTCTGGTGTCGTTACGCAACGCACTTGAATGGACTGTCCCACGACACAGGTTCCCGCCGGGCTCCATCGCAATCGGTTCGCCTCGGGTTGATGCACGGCATTCAGGCGGTGGCAAAAACGATGAACGCGGTCGGGATGCGTGACTATCCGGCGAAGGTGATTCGATTGCGATCGGGCCAGGAATGTGACTTGGAAGGCGACCGTTTTCGCATCGCGGTGGAATCCGGCCGCATGCTGTTGTTGCAGGGCTGGCTGTTTCGTAGCCCGCGTCTGCTGAAAATACATTGGTCGCACATTCGTGATTTCTTTGCCGTTTCTGCTGACGATCAAAACGCGATCGATCGGACGATGCAACAGGCGCGTCGTGAGAGTGACGTTGTCGTCGGGGTCCACATTCGCCGCGGCGACTATGCCGATTTCCAAGGCGGTCGCTATTTTTTCGACGATCGTTTGTATGCGAACTGGATGCACAGCGTGTGCGATCAGTTGCACGGCCGCACGGTGCAGTTTTTGGTTTGCAGCCACGAACGGCTGAACCCCACGAACTTTGCCGGACTGAATATCACCCGCGGCCCTGGAACCGCGTTGCGGGACATGTATGCGTTGGCAGAAACGGACTGGATGATGGGGCCGCCGAGCACGTTTACCGCGTGGGCGGCGTTTGTCGGTCGCAAACCGCGGGTCGAGCTACACTCGTGTGAGCAGACGGTTGTCGTTCCCGATCCGTTTGCCGAGCAGGCGGCCGCTTAGTGAGCACTCCTTACCAAGGTTTGGGATGAAACCCGATTCCCCGCAGTGGCCGCACGACTTGCCCCGCGTTTTGTTGATCGGGGCGGGCGTGGTCGGACGAGCGATCGCTGATGCCCATGCGGTACGCAACGTTGCGTTCTGTCTGGCAGACCAAAGTGCTGAGGCGATCCGGGCCGCAGCGATTGCCTTTGATGAAGCGGGACTGGCGAGGCGTGAGAGTTCGCTGCCCGGCGGATCGCTACACGCCATCACGATCGGCGAACCGAAGTCGAGTGATGCGACCCATGCGCCGATCGTGATTGAGTCGATTGTCGAACGCTGTGAGGCGAAACAAGACTTGTTCGAAATGCTGCAAAGCGAGCTGGGGAAAACTGCGGTGCTCTGCAGCAACACGTCCACCCTGTTGATCGACGAGATCGCCGGGCAGCGACTGCGTTCGGCCGGTCGAGTCTGTGGGATGCATTTTTTCATGCCCGTCCATGCCAGGGCGGCCGTCGAGGTCGTGGCGGGGAAACGCAGTGACGACGATGCGATCCAAGCGGTCGTGGATCACGCATCGCGACTGGGCAAGCGAGCGATACGGTGCCAGGACGGGCCGGGGTTCATCGTCAACCGAATGCTTTCGCCCTATCTGAACCAAGCGTTGTTGCTGCTGTGCCGTGGTGCGACCGAGCGTCAGATCGAGCGGGCGGCGCTGGCCTACGGCATGCCGATGTCCCCACTGGAGCTGATTGACTGGATCGGCGCGCCCACGATGTACCATGCCGGGAAAGCGTTCACCAGCGCGTTCCCGCAGCGGATCGATCCCTCGCCCATGGTCCCGGCTTTGCTCAAACGCAAACGACTCGGACGCGCAGCCGGTGGTGGATTGTTTGACTACCAACGCGGTCAACGCAGTCGGCAATTGTCCGATCAAACGCAACAACTGATTGAGACCTATCGCACTGATCACCGCGAATTCACCGACGGAGAGGTGTTGCTGCTGTTGACGATCCCGATGTGGATCGAAGCGAACTGCCTGCTGAAAGAAGGCGTCGCTGATTCGATGGGCACCGTGGATTTGGCGATGGCCGGCGGGCTGGGATTCACCAGCGATGCAAACTGGTCCGAATTTTTTTCCGAACTCGGTAGCGAACAAATTGACGGCGCCATCAGCCGATGGCAAGCCGAGTTCAAATCCATGCGTAAGCCTAGCATCAAATGATGATCAACAATCCAGTGACATTGCCCTGCCTGCTACCACGCGGTAGACGCAACCGGCGGTTGGTCAAAAGATTTGGTGGTCAAAAAATCAAACAATCGAAGAGGCGAGTTCTCGCAATCGCGGCACACTCCTTTTTGCGATCACCCCATTTTTTGACCATTCCTAAATGCCCCTTCCCCCAAACAGGTCGTGCAGTTTTTAAGTGGTTGATTACAAGGGGTTTTCGTCACACTCTCTCTGTGAGGGTCGCGCGTAGCGAGGAGAGGGTTCTCTTTGCTGCTTGGGACGCGACTCGGGCAGGTGAAGTAAAACTCGCGATTCACCGTTCGACCTCCCCTCGCTGCGCTCGACCCTCCTGCCAGGAGGGTGGCTTTTAAACTGCGCGTCCCCCAACTAGGACGAGCATTCCACATTATTATTTTGATTGATGATCGATTCGGTATTCGTTTACGGCACACTCAAACGCGGTCAATGTCGCGAGAGCTGCTGGCCCGTCGTGCCGCGAAAAGTGGTCGCGGGCTGGGTTCGCGGAACAGTATACGGACGCGAGGACTATCCGGCGCTGTTGCCGGGTGACCATCACGTGGTCGGCGAACTGTGGATGTTTGAGTCCCCGTCGATGCCGCGGGTGCTTTTTGTCTTGGACGACATCGAAGGGACCGATGGGAATTCGCCGAGCGACCTGTACCACCGCCACGTGGTCGACGTGTTCGGCGAAGACGACGAGCTGATTGGGACCGCGTACACGTATTTTTATCACCGCGACCCGCTGGCGGACGGGTTTTCCCTAATGCCCGTTGTGGGCGGAACGCAACGCTGGCCGGCGGAATGACGCTGGAAAGGGTTGGGAACTGCGACACATCAACGCGACCACGGTCGACGGCGCGTTTGGATCCGGTCTGTGGATACCCATCGGCGACCGATCAGTTACAATTGGTCGATCAACGTTTCCCGCCAGATTTTCCCACCTGCCGTATCGGCCTGAGGCACGCGCGAATGCATCATCCTGCTGAAAAACCAAGTACCGACCGACGATCCTTTCTGAAGAATGGCGCCACAGTCGGTGCCGCGGCGAGCGTCGCCATGACGCTACCCGAACGCGCCAAGGCTGCCGCCGGTGCGAACGAACGCCTACGTATCGGGTTCATCGGCCCCGGCGGACGCGGTTTCGGCGCCCACGTGAAAACACTCTGTGATCTGCACAAGGAAGGCCGCAAGATCGACCTGGTCGGGGTCGCCGAGGTCTACGAGACGCAGCGCGACATGGTTGCCGATTACATCAAAGACAAAACCGGCACGGATCCGGGGCGATACGTCGATTACAACGACATGATCGCCAAGGAAAACCTGGACGCCGTTTGCATCGGGACTCCCGACCACTGGCACCACAAACAGATCATCGATTCGCTTGCCGCGGGGCTGAATGTCTACTGCGAAAAACCGATGACCAAGACGGTCGAAGAAGCGTTCAACGTCGAAAACAAATGGCGCGCCTCGGGCAAGGTCATGCAGGTCGGCGTGCAATCGACCAGCCTGCCGGTGTGGAACGAAATCCGGGCGTTGCTTCAAGACGGAAAACTCGGCAAGGTGCTCGGATTCCAGACCGAATACTTCCGCAACAGCAACGTCGGCCAATGGCGCTATTACAAGCTGGTTGCCGACATGAACCCCAAGAAGATCGATTGGCAGCGGTGGCTGGGCACGAACGAAGACCTCGCTCCGGAGATGCCGTTTGACCGAGCGGTTTACAAACAGTGGCGACGATTCTGGCCCTTCGGAAGCGGCATGTTCACCGACTTATTCGTCCACCGCACGACGTCGATGTTGAAGGCGACGGGACTTCGGATCCCCGGACGCGTGGTCGGCGCCGGCGGAATCTTCATGGAGTACGACGGACGCGATGTGCCCGACGTTGCCACCGTCGCGGCGGACTTCAACGAAGGCGTACAAGGATTGATCACCGCCACGATGTGCAACCAAGAATCACGCGTCAATCAACTGATCCGTGGTCACTACGGCACCTTCGAACTCGGCAACGGCGAAGGTTTCGACGGGTTCGATTTCGTCCCCGAGCGACGCCAAGTCACGTCGCAGGGCGATTCCGCCAAGCGGACCTTTGAGAACGAGCGAATCTCGACTCAGCCGGTCAAGAATACGACCAAGGCCCACTTCGCGAACTTCCTGGATGCCTGTGAAGCCGGCGAGCCGGAACTTTGTAACAACCCGCCCGACTTGGGTGCCGCGGCGATGGCCGTGGTGAACCTGGGGGCACAAAGTTATCGCAACGGCGAGGTTTACTTCGTCGATTCCGACAACCGCGACATCAGCACCAAAGATCCGGGCTGGGCGGCGAAATGGGAAGCCAAATCGAAGGCTCGCGAGTTGCCCAATCACATCGCAGGTTGGAAGGCCGGCGATTTCGGCAGCAAGCTAGACGAGCCCGAATACATGGATCTGGCCGGCCCCTGGACCGACGGCAAAGACCCCGCCGGTTCCTGATCGGGGATTGGCAAGCGCGAACCACGCAGGTGGTTGGCGGGTCAAGTCTTGCAGCCACCTCGTTCCCAGGCTCCGCCCTACGCCGTGAACTTACCGTCCTGGAGGCTCCGCCTTCCGTCCCGCCGCTGGGGGTGGCAAGCGGGATACGTACCCCACTTCGATTGCGTCCCCGGGCGGAGTCGGGGGCCCAGAACTCGTGGCGGCGATGGCTGGACAAAACAGCCTGCTCGGGGACAAAATGCGTCTCGCCGTTTGACGTCCCGTTCCCCCTCTCCTCCCTGCGATCGCGATGGCCTCTCTGACAACGCCCACCTTTTCTACCAGTCGCCATCAGATCGCGGGGCTATCCGTCTCGGAATTGGCCAAACAGTATGGAACGCCGCTCTACGTTTATGACCTGAACGTCATCGAGCAGCGGATTGCGGATTTGAGTCAATTCGACGTGATCCGTTATGCCCAAAAGGCGTGCGGGAACATCGCCATTCTGGACCGCATGCGGCGGCGTGACGTGGTCGTCGACGCGGTCAGTTGCGGGGAAATTCAGCGTGCGTTGGCGGCGGGGTATTCGCCCCAAGACCATCAAATCGTATACACGGCGGATATTTTTGACGCCGCCGCTTTGGATCTGGTCGTCGAGCACAAGTTGCACGTCAATTGCGGATCGCCCGACATGATTTCGCAACTAGGCGAGCGTCTCCCGGGTGCCGACGTCACGCTGCGGATCAATCCCGGATTCGGGCACGGCCACAGCCAGAAGACGAACACCGGCGGCGAACAGAGCAAGCACGGAATCTGGCACACACAGATCGACGATTGCCTGCGTCGGGCCGACCAGTATGGCGTCACCGTGACCGGGCTTCACATGCACATCGGGTCGGGGACCGACCTGGAGCACCTCAGCGAGGTCTGTGAAGCGATGGAGCGAGTAGCGATGGAGGTCGGCAGGACGATCACGACGATCAGCGCCGGTGGCGGTTTGCCCGTGCCGTACAGCGAATCAGAATCCTATGTCGATTTGGACAAATACTTTCAACTATGGGACGCCACCCGCAACCGATTGAGCGAGTCGTTCGGTCATCCGGTGACGTTGGAAATCGAACCGGGGCGATACCTTTCAGCCGAATCAGGATTCTTGATCGCCGAAGTCCGTAGCGTGAAGAAGGTCGGCGAAAATCTGTTTGTGTTGCTCGATGCCGGCTTCAACGATCTGGCTCGGCCGGTCATGTATGGTGCCCACCATCCGATTTCGGTTTGTTCATCCGACGGTGCCCCGGTCGACGATCGCGACAACGTCCAAGCCGTCATCGGCGGACCGCTTTGCGAGTCGGGCGATATTTTCACCCAGCGTGAAGGCGGATACGTCGACAGTCGCGAACTGCCCATGTGTCGTGTCGGTGACTTTGTCATCCTGGAAAACGCGGGTGCCTACGGCTTTGTCATGGCCAGCAATTACAACAGCAAAACCCGCGCGGCCGAGGTGCTGATTGAACAGGGTCAAGCCAAATTGATTCGCAAACGAGAAACGTTTGAGGATCTGATCCGCTGCGAGATGATTCCGGAGTGAGAGCAGCAGTGCGTTTTGGATTGCGGGCACTCCTGGTCGTCACCACCGTGACCGCACTCTGGATCGCGTTGATTCAACTGGTGCCTCCGTTGGCGTTTCTGCTGTTCGCCCTGGCCGCGTTTCAGGCGCTGGCGCTCCCCGTGGTGTTCGTGTTGATCGGATTGATGTCGCCGCAAAAGGGCGCTGTGTTGGACGTCCAATCCAATGCGACGTTCATGGCGCTGGTGACCGCATGGAAGTTCAGCGTGGTGCTGTGCGGCACGTTCTATTTCGCCGCGTTGCTGCAAGAGTTGGCGGGGTGAGCGTTATCGGCCGCACACGCGGTAGCGAAACGAGTATCCCGGAGGGATTCCAGCAAGTAGCCGGAGGTCAGCGCAGCGCAACCTCCGGGAAGTACGTTCCAGATTCCTATCGACCCCGGGACGGGGTCGCAACGAATCAAACCACCGGCGGTGCCGTAGTCCGCGTCTCCAAAACAGTTGTCAGCGAGCAGCGCGTGACATCCGAAAGACGCCCAAATCCTTTTTGCCTCGGAACGTCGCGTTGAAATGATGCGGCGTGACGGTGGCCGTCATGCGGTATTCGCCCAACAGCGGCAATCGCGTCGATGAGTGATAGCGATTGGACGTGCCTGGGACGCGTTGCAGTTTTGCGGGGTAGACAAACGGGATGACTTTGGCAAACCGCCCGGCAAACAGGGCTCGGTAGGTGTCGGCATCGACGGCGCGGATCCTAGCGCGAAGCGGGCCATGATGCCCCGTCGACGAAGACGACCAGCTGCCGGCCCAACGCCCCGTGGGACTGGCCGCTGGGAGCGTCGTCGCTGTCAGGGAAAACGCAACCAACAACACGGTGAGTAATCGAGCCGGCATGGGAGGACCTTCAAGGCAGAGAGGGGAAGACGATGTGGGCAGGCCGGGCGTCGCGGCCCAGAACTCCGATCAAGCAACATCCCCACCATCCTAATTCGGCAGCAAGACGAGGTGTAGCCACGCCGCGGTCACGATCGCTCAGATGCTGACGGCGTGACAGACATCCCGTTGGCTTTGGACCTTGTCGTAGCAGAATTCGTTTTCGATTCCCGCCACGGAGGTCCCGATCGTGAACCAGAAACAGGTGCCATCCTGGTAGGCGGGGTCGATCCAGATTCTGCCGCCGTGGGTTTCGACAATTTTTCGTGCGATCGTCAGACCGGCTCCGGAACCTCCGCCATAGGCATCGGCGGCGTGCAACCGGCGGAAAATCGTAAACACTTCCGGACGCATCCGCTCGGGGATACCGATTCCATTGTCGGCGATGAAGAAAGCGGTCACCGGTTCGTCATCCGGTCCGATCCGCTTGGTCTGAAATCCGACCTCCACCGTTTTCGATTCGTTGTCGTTGTATTTGATGCCGTTGGAGATCAGGTTTTGGAACAACTCATTGAGCAGCACCGGCGCTCCGTTGGCCGATGGCAGCTGCATGCATTGGATCGACACTTGGCCCGAGGCGAACAGAGCAAACAGATTCTCCTTCACGTGATCGACCACTTCGTTCAGATCGACCGACTGCAGGCGATCGACCACGCTGCCGACCCGGGCGTAGTGCAACATTTGATCGATCATGGTTTGGGCGCGATCGGTCAACCGGCGAATCAGTTCCAGCTTTTCTTTGGCCGCATCGTCCAGCTGGTCGCCGTAATCTTCGACAAAGAACTCTGTCAAGGAACCGATCCCGCGAATCGGTTGCTTCAGATCGTGTGATGCGGCGTAGGCGAATTCTTGCAGCGCTTCGTTGGATCGTTCCAATTCCGAGCGATACGTTTCCAACTGGTTGGTCCGGCCACGCAACTCGATCAGCGACGTCGTCTGGCGACCGAGTGCTTTGAGCGACAGTAGCTGTTCGGGGGACAGTTCGCGGGGGATTGAATCGATCACGCAGAGTGTTCCCAGGGCGACTCCATCGGGCGTTACCAACGGCGATCCGGCGTAGAAGCGAATGTGCGGTGCTCCCGTGACCAGGGGATTGTCCAGGAATCTTGGATCTTGCGTCGCATCACGGACGGCCAGCACCTCGTCCTGATTCAAGATCGCGTGGGCGCAGAATGCCGCGGAGCGATCGGTCTGGCCGACATCCACCCCGACCCGCGCCTTGAACCATTGGCGATCGGCATCGATCAAACTGACCAATGCAATCGGCGTTCGGCAAATCCGAGATGCAATGCCGACAATGTCGTCATACTCTTGCTCGGGCAACGAGTCGAGGATCTGGTAGTCGACCAGAGTTTGCAACCGAACCGATTCGTTAGCAGGAAGTGGCGCCGCAGGCATGGGATTTCCGGGTGTGTCACTGAAAAGCGAACGGCGGTCATTGACGCCGTTGTTGGTGACGAATCTACAAATGACGTTGAACTGCCCAAACTTAGCTTTCTCCATCGCATTGAGATCAAGTGGCGGGTTTTCGCCCCACCTCGCCCACTGAGGCCCTTGTCAGCCGAACCGATCAACCGGGTTGGAAGGGGGATAGGGGGAAGGAGTCGTCGGACCGGCGTGTCCGAATACCCGCAAGCTGGAAGCTGACGCCATGCGTGGTCCGCCAACCTTTCGATTTCAGGGTGCGTGACCCGAATGGCACGGGCAAGCGTGTTGGTTTGCGGGCTTTCGCCGCCCACTGTCGCTGCGGAGCGGCGACGGGGAATCGCCTAAAGGCCAA
>NZ_JANZKV010000233.1 GCF_025060895.1 Stieleria sedimenti
GAACCTGGAACCTGGAACCTAGAACTGGAACCTGGAACTGCAAACCCTGGCACCCCCCGGCGTCTCCGGTCATAATACCGGGCTTGAACCACTCCCTCTGTCAAACACTCCCCCGTTATGAGAACTCCCATGCTTCGTCCCGTTCTGTTCGGCACCCTTTGTCTGTTCGCTTCCGCGTGTCTTGCCGAGTCGCCCGCGGTCGCCGCGCCGCCCGAGCCGGACGGCATGACCCAGTTGTTCAACGGCGAAGATCTGACCGGTTGGGAAGGAAACTCGCGGTTGTGGAGTGTTCGCGACGGCGTGATCCATGGCGAAACCACCAAAGAGGTTTCGACCAAGGGAAATACGTTTCTGATTTGGAAAGACGAAGTCGCTGATTTTGAATTGCGATTGTCGTTTCGGTGCACCGCGTCGAATAACTCGGGCATCCAATATCGATCGCAACGCGTCAAGACCGACGAACAAGCGATCAACCAATGGGTATTGCGTGGCTACCAACATGAGATCCGCAACGAGGAAGACCTGCCGAGCGTGCCTGGTTTCATCTATGACGAGAAAGGCTCACGCGGACGGATCTGTCTGGTCGGTGAAAAAGCGGTCTGGAACGAAGACGGCAAGAAGGTCATCGGCGAACCGCTGATCAGCAAAGACGAGTTCAAAGAGTTGATGAAAGTCGACCAGTGGAACGACGTGGTGATCATCGCTAAAGGCAATCGCATCCGACACTTCCTCAACGGCCGGTTGATCCTGGACTTCACCGACAAGCATCCCGAAAAGTCGTTTTCCAAAGGCTTGCTCGGACTGCAACTGCACGCCGGCGCGCCGATGTGGGCCGAATTCAAAAACGTCCGCCTGCAAAACCTCTAGTGGCGTAAGCTTCCAGNNGCCCAATGCCACTTACTTTGACGCCAAGCGGGGTGTTGTTTGTTAGCGGCAGGGCGCGAGCCCTCCGGTCTTTCACGGTGTTTTTGAAGCGCGACCGGACGGCTCGCGCCGTTCCGCTAACACCGTTAGAGCGAAAGTAGATGGCATTGGGCGTAGGCCTCCAGCTGGCGTCCCCCGCAAGTGGCGTAAGCTTCCAGCTTGCGTCCCGGGAGCGCAGCGACCTCCCCCGCCCCGGCCGACGGCCCTCTCTCACCCACCGCCGCGAAACTCACCAAGCGTTTCGCCCGGCCCGTCGGCCCCACAAACAACGCCATCGACGTTAACGCCAAACGGGGCGTTGTTTGTTGGCGGCAGGGCGCGAGCCGTCCGGTCTTTCACGCGGCTACCGGACGGCTCGCGCCGTTCCGCTAACACCTTCAGCGCCAAAGTAAGTGGCAATGGGCTTGCGCCCTCCCTCAAGCAGCCATCTCGCACCCCACCACCTTCACCAATTGCGAAGGATTCGTGAAGCCAGTGTTTGGGTTGCACCTCGATTTCCGTCTCGCATTGCGACTGCCGAGGGTGATGTGAAGGAGTTGTGGTCGGGAATGCGAAGGAACGATGAAGTCTATCGCAAATCAATCTGTTTGCGATTGCAGCAGGGCAAGGCATCGCTTGAATACGCCTGACAACGGTGTGACGTGCACGCCGGTGTATTGGAGTTTTAAAAGAAAGAGAAGCCGGCAGGTCAGGGCGGCGACGCGATCACTGTCAACGATCCCGCGTCATCCCCCCGGTTCGACCACCAGCCGACTGCTCGAAATCGTTCCCCATTTTGGGCGCGGGCTGTGACCTTGTACACAGTGCCCCTGTCCACAGAAATCCAAACAAGGAATTCGAAATGTCGCGTATGCGAAAATCAGGTTTCACCCTGATCGAACTGTTGGTGGTGATCGCCATCATCTCTCTGCTGGCCGCGTTGGCGTTGCCGGCCCTGACGAAGGCTCGTGAAGCCGCTCGCCGCACCCAGTGCTCGAGCAACCTGCGTCAGTTCGGAATCGGAATGTACACGTTCTCCGACCGTGACCCGCTGGGCCGCTTGTGCACCGGTGCCTCCGACTTCGAGCGTGACGGTGACATGGACACCTACGGCTGGGTCGCCGACCTGGTCAACACCGGATCGGCCATCCCCGGTGACATGTTGTGCCCCAGCAACCCTGCCAAGGCACTGGAAAAGTTGAATGACTTGATCGGCATTTCGACGTCGGGCAACGGAGTCACTGTCGGCCCGTCGGCGGGTAACAGCTGGACTCGCATGCGTGCCGGAGCGGCCGATCGCATGTTCGATTCGTCCAACGCAGCGATCGACTTTGCGGCCAACCCCGTGACCGTCGGTGCGACCCAGTACAATAGTGCCGCCGAGTACGTCGGTGGGCTGTATGTGGACCAGGGTTACATGACCAACTACGCAGCAGGCTACTTCCTCGTTCGCGTCGCTCCGATCATGGAATACGACAGCACGGCGGGCGAGATCGTTTCGTCCACCGGTGGAAAATTCAAAGAGCGTCAAGACACCAGCGGACCGCTGATGGCTTCGGTTTTGGATCGCAGTCGCATCGCAACGAGCAACATTCCGTTGCTCGGCGACGCCGGCCCCGGTGACGTCGACGAAGCGATTCTCGGCACTGACGTTCCGAACACCAAAGAAGAACTGCCCCGCGGGATGTTGCTGGCCGAAGCCTTCAACGATGGCCCCGCTTACTTGGCGACGACCAACAACCGCTTGATCTTGCTCAACGCAGCAGTCTCGATGGTCGAGCAAATCAACTGCGAACGCGGTGCCCCGTCGACCGTCAATTGCCAAGCCCCCTTGGGATCCGACGCTTCGAGTCCCTCCGGCTTTTACCTGCAAGACACGCGTGACTGGTTCGCCATCCACAGCGGTGGGGCGAACATCTTGATGGGTGACGGTTCGGTCCAACTGTTCCAAGACGAGAACGGCGACGGATACCTGAACCCGGGTTTCCCCGTCCCCGACAACTTGACCGATTACTCGGGCGTCGGATACGCCGGCAGCACGGTCGAACTGCAGCCGGCTGAAATGTTCAGCGGCGTGTTCTTGGACGAAAGCTCCTTCAAGGGTCAGTTCGAAGAGAACTGATCACGAAACACTTTCTGTCAGACGACACGGCAACCCTGCCATTTTTCGGGACCTCCATGGCCAATCATGCCATGGGGGTCTCGCGTGTTGAATCGACGCGGCGAGGTGAAAGACTGGAATGAATCAATTTACGAAACGACTGCTCGTCTTTGGCGGCCTGGTGCTCGGGTTTGCCTCGTTCGCACTGGCCCTCACTCAGGTCGTCAGCTACAAGCCCTGGGGCGTGCCCGACAGTCGACGCGATGACTACGATCAGCGTGTCGCGGAACTGGACAGGCAAGCCATTCTGCGAGAAACGTATCAAAACAAGCCCCGGCCATCGGCAAAGGCATGGCCCGCGGTGCACGACTTCGGTTGGGTCCGTCCGGGGGAAGCCGTGCGGCACACCGCCGAGATCGAAAACGTCGGCAATGCCGAATTGAATCTTCGAATCCGCGAGACCAGTTTGGAACGTTTGACGGCCCAGCTCGAACACGAGCGACTGGCACCGGGTGAATCGACTCAATGCACCATCGAATTGGTTACCAGCAATCAACCATCGGCCGGACTTTTCGAAGGCAGGGTGACGATTGCGACCAATGATCCGCTCAACCGGACGCTGGTCTTGTCGGTATTAGGTCGTCAAAAAACGGAACTGGTCCTGCCCACGGCGATCGACTTTGGCAGCCATGACATGGGAGAGGCATCAACGGTCGACTTTGTGATCTACAGCCAGTTGGCGCAACACTTGAACGTTGTCGATGTTTCCAATCCGGCATTTGATCTTCAGTGGGTCGCCGTTTCCGAACCGATCGACGACCAGACGCTCGGCGGAATGTCCGCAACGGCGGCCAGCCGCATCACCGTTGAAATGGAAGCCAAGGACTACGGCCACTACAGTGACCAGCTTGAGTTGACGGTCGAGATCGACGGACAGGAAAAGCAATGCAAGCTGGACTTCGGGGGTCGAGTCCGTCCGCCCATCGGCTTTTACGGACCCAACGTGGATCGTCGCACCGGAGTCGACTTTGGAACCGTTGAGAACGACGAGCAACATGATTTGTTTGTCGTCGTCCGTTCGCGTGCGGATCGCTCCAGAAAAATCGCGGTGCTGGACATGGAGCCCAAGGAGCTGCAAGCCGAACTCCAGCCACTCGAGAGCGAAGGGAGTTATCGGCTGCGGATTTCGATTCCTAAAGACTGCCCTTACCGACGCTTCAATCTCGCCGAGCAGCACGGTTACATTCAAATCGGTGATCCCGAGATGAAGTCGTATTCCAACTGGCTTCCCGTGTACGGCGTTGTCGGGGATTTCGATGCCGATTGAAACTTGCCGCGACAACGATCGGCCTAATCCACCGACCAGGATGTTTTACCCGCTTTGGCACACAGTCACGTAGCTCGAGATGTCTAGTACTTCACCTGTTGATCAGATCAATCCGTCCGGGACCCCGACACAGCCGTCCGGCAAGATGACTTGCGGTGCGTGCGCCGCGACCAATCCGACGGGTGGGCAATTCTGCGCCGGTTGCGGTCATGCACTACAGGAACCCTGCGTCCAGTGCAGCAAGCCCGTGTTGTTGACGCAGTCGTTTTGCGGAAACTGCGGATCGGATCTTGTCGCCTCGCTTTCGAAGCGCAAACAAAATTTGGAGACCAAGATCGCCGATGCGATCAACGCCGCAAAGGAACGCGATTTCGAAAAATCGAAGGGACTATTGGCCGTCGTCACCCGTGAAAAGGATTACCGATTCAAGGATGTGATCGCCCACGCGAAAACGGCGCAACAAAAAATCGACCGGATCGCAGAGCAAGAGTGCGGCTCGGCGGCGGATCGGATCGCAGCGGCACAACAGGCCTACGAAGCGGGCGATTCGGCGCGCGTCGTCGAATTGCTCGATCGATTGTCGCCCAAACTGATGACGCCCGAAGCGCAACAACAGCTGCAACGATCCAGGCTGCTGATCGAACAGCTCGACGATGCCGAGAAATCACTGCAGGAAGCGTTTCAAAAACGAGACTGGACCACATCGGGAGCCATTCTGGACCGCTTGCTGGAACTCAAGCCGGAGGACCAGACGGTTGCCAATTTGGCCCGCAAGGTGGGCAAGAAACTGGTCGCCAAAGCGACCACGCTTCACCAAAACCACAAGTCCACGGCGGCCGCAGAGATCTTGCAATGCGTCCCCATGATCGCCCGCAACCAAGCCTACGTCGACCTGAATCAGACGGTCGAACGGATCGGATGGCTGGCCAGTCAATTCAAAGGAGAACCCTTTGCGACACCGACGCTGGGGCGGCTCTCAAAACACTGGAGCGAACAATCCGGTGGCGATCCCCGAGCGGTCAAGATGTTGGACCGACTCAGTCAACAGGTCAAAGCGGCCCGCTCGACCCCTCGCGACCTGTTCGCACCCTTGGATGCCAAACCCCGGAGCTGGGTCGGCGGTCCGCTGGGAATTCTCGCGACTCCGACAAGCATCGATTTAGACGACAACGCCGCATTCCGCGCCTCAGCCGGTCAGTTCAACGCCGCGATCGGCCTGGCATTGCAGGGACTCGGGTTGGGACGTTTCCAAGAAGATTTTTCACCCAAGAAAGGCTTGTTGAAACGGCTCGGACGCAAGAAAGCAGAACGATGCTGGGGACTGGATATCGGCGCGTCGGGTATCAAAGCGGTTTGCCTGGAACGGATCGGCGAGCAACGACCGCGGTTGGTGGAATGCCACAAGTTGTCCTTTGACACTCCGCTGACGCGTAGCACTGCCGAATCCACTCTGGACGAATCGCTTCGGACGACGATCGAATCGTTCCTGGAGCAGCACGAGGTGGAATCGACGCCCGTCTGGGTCAGTTTCCCTGCCCGCGAGTTGGTTTCACGCTTCGTCAAATTACCGCCGGTCGCCGACAAGCAGGTAAACGCGCTGTTTGAAAAGGAGGTGGAGTCTCGGATTCCGCTGCCGCTGGATGAAGTGGCTTGCGTGCGTTGGATTGCCCCCCTGCCCGACGATGAATTGACCGCAATCGGACGCCCGGCGTTTGTGTCGGCCGCAAAGAAACAGTTTGTCGATCGCTATCTCGAAGATCTGAGCCTGGCCGGTTTGACCGTAAGCGGCTTGCAAGCGACACCGATCGCCCTGATGAATTTCGCCACATTTGAGTTCGCCGATCTGTTGGAACTCCACCCTGCGGACGGCCGCGACGCCGAAGCAAAGCTGCCGACGGTCGCGCTGTTTGACTGTGGCGCGGAAATGACCATTGCGTTCTTGATCAGCGGCGCGTCGTGCTGGTTCTGGTCCTTCGAATCGGGCGGCAATGAATTCACTCGCTTGATCAGTCGATCGACCAAGACGACACACTCCGACGCGGAAAAATTAAAACGCAATCCGGCCTCGCTAGAGCATCCGGAAACCCAATTCGAACGGGTCGAACAACGAATCGACGAGATGCGTGGAAGACTGTCCAAATTAGTCAACGACCAATGCGAACAACACGACGAATTCGACATTCAGCAAACGTGGTGCTGTGGCGGTGGAGCCCTGACACACGGCTGGATCAAGCGAATCCTATGCGACATTTAAACGTTCCGAGAGAGAGAGTACCGTGTCTGGTTTGAAGCACCGCATCACTGATGACATGCCGAGATTCTTCTGCTACGCCGCCCTCGTTTGTCTGCTCGGCGTGATTCAGGGATGTGGCGAAAGCCAACAGGACCTGTTTCTGAAGCATGCCCAACGCGATCGTGGTGGCGGAGCCGCCAACGAAGAGGTTGCCAGTCAGAACGCCGCCGAGCAGCCCGCAAAACCGTCCAATCCCATCGCGGACCCGGTGGTTGCCAAGCCGCGTCCCCCAATCGTGAACACCAGTGTAGCGTCGTCGCTGCCGAAAGCCGGGCCGACCCAAGACATTGCCGAAAATGAAGCCGATGCATCCGACGCCGGAACGGGCTTGGCGGAAACGATTGGCATCAAACCGATCTCGCAACGCCAACCCGAAACCGAGCTGACGACTTCCGAGCGCCGACGAAGAGCCTTCGACAACCTGCAACAGATCAACGAAGCGTTGACCAGGTACGTGGATGAAAAGGGGCATTACCCGAAGTCTTACGCGACCAATTCGGGCGGGGTCCCCACACTTTCCTGGCGCGTCGAACTCCTACCCTACCTCGGTTACGAAGCACTGTACAAGCAGTTTGACTTCAGTCGCGCCTGGAACATGCAGCCGAATAAAGACCTGCTGCAGTACATCCCCGATGCCTTCGTCTCACCCGAGCGTTTTGACGTCAAGACGAACTATCAGCTGCCGATCGATTCCGCCTTCATCTTCGGCGAAAACAGGGCGATCACGCCGGCCATGATCGATGACGGCCCCGAAAACACGATCATGTTGCTGGAGGTCAACGACGCGCACGCCGTTCATTGGACCGAACCGAAGGACTTCGATCCGAAGTCACCGATGGCCATGAGCCCCTACGTCGGGAAACTGCGGGTCGATGGGACGTTCGCGCTCTGGGCCAACGGCTTCCCCGTGCTGCTCGAAAATGGACTGAGCGACGCGCAGCTCTTTCAGGCGATGACCTACGAAAAAAGTGACGCGCTTCGCGCCGGTGACATTCATCGCGCGATCACGGTCGAACAAGCCGAAGACGATCCCGAAACGGAAGCGTCGCTCGCACCTGAGCAAGTCGCCGACACCGCCGAGGACATCGTGAGACCGCAAGTCGACATGGGAATCGATTTGCCGCTGATGGTCGACGAGCCGGCGATGACACGGGACCCCGTGCCGTCGGCGATCGAACTCACAGCCGCCCAAGACAAACTGCGAGAAATCTTTCGTGACAAGATCCAGGAAGCGAAAGGCGACGACGATCGAAGAAAACTGGCTGCGGAATTTATCTCGCTTGCCGACGACATGGAAGCCGATCCGGCCGGTGCGTTTGCGCTGCAGCAGGCCGCGATCCGTCTGGCCATCGAAGCGAATGACGGAACCCTGCTGATCAAAGCCATCGACCAACGCGTGGCCCGATTCGAACTCGACTCGTTTCGCGAAAATTTGAAATGGATCCAAGCCTTTGGCGGAGAAACCGCTAGCCGTGACGCGAGCCTCGTCAAGGGCGACGGCATTCTCAAACGGTCGATTCCCGTCATCTATGCGGGAATTCGCGAAAACGAATACATGCTGGCCAGTTCCGTCACTCGCATCGCGAACCGATTCACCGGCAGCAACCGCGAAGACAAGGTTTCGCGTCTGCTGACGCGTTTGAGAACACAACTCGGCGCGGCAAAACGCGAGTACGACAATTCCGTCGATGATCTGGAGCGGTTTCGCAACAACCCCGATGACGTCGCCGCGGGGGCCGCCTTCGGTAGCTTCCTGTGCTTCATCAAGGGCGACTGGCAAACCGGGCTGCCCCTGGTTGCCGATGGCACCGGTGGCGATCTGGTGGAAGTCGCCAAAATGGATTTGCGCGGCGCATCGCGTGCCATCGATCAAGTCGCCCTGGGTGACGCCTGGTGGGAACTCAGCCGACGAGGATCCGGTGCCTACCGGCAGGGCGCAGAGGACCGTGCCGTGATGTGGTACTCCCAAGCGATCGTGCGATTGCCCGAATCGCTCGACCGAATTCACGTCGAGAACCGTTTAAAAGAAGCCGACGAAGCCGACGCCCGCAGTCCGATCGCGTTGTGCATCCAACTGGCCGATGAAATCGGCATCGATCTCAGGCAAAGCCTCACCTCGATCGCCGCAAAAGGCGGGCGCATGGCTCGCCGAAACGACGACGACTAGTGTCTGGGACATACGTGTTGGTGTGCAGGCTAAAGCCC
>NZ_JANZKV010000234.1 GCF_025060895.1 Stieleria sedimenti
AACTAAATGGGAATGCACCCTCAAACGCCTGCGAGAGATCTGGGAATCCGAGTATGAATACTTTGCACAGAAAGACTTGCCGCCACTCCAACCTGCAGCGGCGGGCGAAACTGTTTCTTCGGATCAGGAAGAAGGCCCTCTCGCCAACGAGGTCAGAAATCCAGCTGCGTATTACGCGCAAGCGTTCAGCGAGTGGGGCTTACGCTTGGGATTAAAGGAGACCCCGCAGCAAGACATCCTCGAGTCAGTCCAACGGATGCCTTCAGACGATCGTGTCACGGTCATCGCGTCGCTGAACCGCTGGCGGGAACTTCTCGATAGTGAATGCACCCTGACGGACTGGGCGCGGCAAAGCTGGAGTTTTTTGGAACCCACCAAAATGGAGTCCAGTCGGAACGACAAGTTTCGCGTGCTGTCGGATCAATCGATCCTGGTCAGTGGCCCGGAGCCGAATCAGGGTCACCGAATCACGTTTGAAACCGAGGCAACTGAGATTTCGGCGTTGCGGCTGGAGGCGCTGCTGGACGATTCGCTGCCCAATAAGGGACCTGGTCGCGGCCCGGAGGGCATGTTTGATTTGATGGGACTGCGAATCCGCGTGGCTTCGAAGTCGAAACCTGAGAATCTTGTCAGCGTTGAGTTTTCCGAAGGCGTAGCCGACTACGCCGATGTGAACTGGCCCTTCCAGCTGGGTCGCTGGCGCACGTGGGGCGGAGGTGGTCATGCACATGTGGCCTACTATCGATTTGCCGAAACGCTCTTTGATCCGGAAGGTTTTTACATCGAAGTGTTGAGTGAGCGCTCGGTCGATTCGAGTTTGGAGCGGGGAACGTTGGGGCGTTTCCGCTGGTCGGCCGCCCGGCTGGAAGATCCTGTGGCGGTCCGAGCGTCTTTGGATTCGCTCTTAGCAAAATTGGACTCCGACCCTTGGAAGAAGCGGCTCAGAAAAGGTTTGGCCAGTAGAGACATTGGCTTATTAATGCAGCTCGCTACTGAACCCGATATTGCGGAAACTCAGCCCAGTATTCTGTTGACGACGTTGACCCGTCAGCTGATGTCGGCAAGGGGCTCGCATCTGAAATCGATTATTCCTGCCGAAGACAAGTTTCAACCGCTTCATTCGGTGCAAGCGGAAGGGGAACAAGGAACGCAATACGCTTTTGCCGATGACGGCACCTTCACAGCGAGAGGTCCCAATCCGGCGGCCGAAGTCACCACGCTCGTGGTGCCTGCGGAAGCAATTCATGCGCCATCGCGTCTCCTTCGTCTCGAGTTGCTGGGGAGCAATGATGACGTGGAAACGTCGTACATGGGCCGCCAGAGGTTCGTCACCATCAGGGAGCTTTCCGTTTCTCAAACCTCGGGCGGGCGATCACGTAATGTTTTGCAGCGAGTCCTTTCGGATTTTCCAATTTCCTATTCCTTCGAGAACGCCGTCGACGGTGATCTTGAAACAGCATTGATCGTTCCCATTCCTAATAATCCACACACGCTCTATTTAGTATTGAATCAAGATTTGCTGTCTTCGGAAAAAC
Organism: Stieleria sedimenti; assembly: GCF_025060895.1. Taxonomy (GTDB): domain Bacteria; phylum Planctomycetota; class Planctomycetia; order Pirellulales; family Pirellulaceae; genus Stieleria; species Stieleria sedimenti. The sequence continues at coordinate 1,536 of NZ_JANZKV010000234.1, forward strand.
CGCTTGAAATCAAGATCGCTACCGGTGGCGAGAACGTTTCCAAGCAGCGCAATCCTGCTCGCATACGACTTGCGATCACCTCGCCAGAGGTCGTTTTCGAGGACCCCTTCGTTGCTGCCGAGCACTTGCTGACGCAACTGGCCAGAAAGCCCTCTTTAGATCCTCTGGTACATCTCCAGCTTGCCCGGTACTACGAATCGAGTGTGCCTGCAAGATCCGACGACGCCATCCGTCATGCGATGGCTGCGAATGCCTTGCTTCCCGAGAGCATTGTGCCAAGCCTGGCTCTTCTGGATCTGATTCATCCACATGATCTGATCGGCGATCCGCCGCTACGTCAAATCGTGCGTGAGCATTTGCGGCGACTTCAGGAACGGCAGACTGAGGGAATTCGAATGGTCAGGTTCCGAATGGCACTGGTGGATACGATCCTTGAAAAGTATCGACAAGGCAAATTCGATCAGGCAGAGCAATTGGTCTGGTTCGGCATCGCATCGTGCCCTCCACATCGCAAGGTGATGGATTCGATCTTTGCCGGCCTGCCCTGGAGAAACCTACCTGCGAAAGAAACGGTCGAATCACTCAGTCGTGGTTTTGATCGCTACGATTCTCGAGAGAAAAGCCCGAACGTTGTCGCCCACTATTACAACGTTCTCGGTCTAATGATGCGATTGATCGGACAGAACGAATTAGCGCTCAATCTTCTGGATACGGCCCTCGACGTTTCGCCTAAGTATCTACAAGTCCACTTCAATCGCGGTGCCATTTTAGTGGAATTGGAGCGGTTCGATGAAGCAGAAGAACAGTTTCGTCGACAGATGGAAATTGATCCAAGGGATCCGAACCCCCACGCCCAGTTGGCACGAGTCTTTTTCAACCGAGGACGTTTGGATGCAGCCTTCGCGGAATTTCAAAAGTCGGCCGAGCTCTACGCGGAGGGGGTCGAGAACGATACCAATAATAACGAGACCAATAACAGTGATCCGGCCAGTGCTCGGTTCTCTGATGATCCGGCCCGTGCCAATCAGATTAATGGCCATTGGCTAGCGACGCGGAAGTCGTTTCGGCTTCAGGAGATCGAGGCAGTGTTATCCGGTGCCGAGACAACGAAGACCGAAGCGGGCGAGCCGATCCCAACAAGGCATGCAGTCCGGGCGGTAGAAGAGGGCATTTCCTATTTGCAGCAAGTCGTTGATGCCAGGCCTGAGAAAGCCGGTGATGTCACGGAACTGGCCATCGCGCACTATCGCATTGGACAGTGGCAGCAGGTCGTGGATCGACTCGAGCAAGTGGAGGCGATGGGCAGATCCGTTGGCCATTATGATCGCGACCGATGGCATTTGTTTCCGTTAGCAATGGCTCACTGGAGGCTGGGCAACAAGAAAGCGGCACATCGATACTTTGGTGTGGGAGTCGCATGGGGCAACCTCGAGAAGGGTAGCGACAAAGAGCATCGGATCATTCGCAGCGAGGCGGCCACACTAATGGAACTCGACGCGAAGCAGCAGCGTCAACTCAAATATGAAGGCTTTAAGCTATGGCTGGAAGAGCTCGATGAAGCAATTCAGCAGGAACCCAACGACTACGTCCGTTGGTTTTACCGCGGCAAAGTTCACTCTCTCATCGACGGTAAGGAGGAAAAGGCTCTGGCAGATTATTCCAAAGCGATTGAGCTGGAACCACTCGATCCCGACCTCCGGGGCTGGCGAGCTGGACTCTATATCCGACTCCAACGATGGGAAGATGCGCTCGCCGACCGAACGCGAGCCATCGAATTGCAACCTTGGTTCAGCGCCCGATATTTTGAACGCGCTGAGACCTGTCGCGTCATGGGAGCGTACCATCGGGCACTCGACGATTTCGAGGAAGGGTTTCGAATCGATTCAACGATCGATGCCCACTGGTTTACTCGGGCAAGAGCGCGAACCATTGCCGGCGACATCTATTTGAAGGAGTTACAACAGCCCGAATTAGCGCTGAAGCATTTCGACGAGGCGCTAAAACAGGATCCCAAGTCCATCATGGCCTTGAAGGGACGGGCGGATGCTCAGGCGAAATTAAAAAACCATGAGCAGGCGATTGCCGATATCAAGTCGGCGATCGAAGTCCAGCCAGAAGACATGGGTTTGTTCAATACGTTAGCGAATCTCCACCGTGCCCGAGGAGATTTCGGTTCGGCCCTCGAGGCCATCGAATCCGGGCTTCGAGCCAGCGAAGGGGACGTTTCCCAACACACAGCGCGTGCCCACGCCGGAGCCATCGCGGGTGACATTTGCCTGCTGGACGTGAAGGACTATGAAAAAGCCGTTCAGTTCTATGATGATTCCTTGGATGTCGTCACGGATTACTTCTTTTCGATGCGCGGCCGCGCCCATGCCTTATTGGAACTGGGTGAGTATCGAAAAGCGCTCGAATCCGCCAATCAAGCGATAGAGATCCAACCCAAGAATGCCTGGTGCATCGGCGTGCGAGCTGCGATCCGACGCGAATTGGGTGATTTGGCCGGTGCCTTGAAAGACCGTGACCTGCTGATCGAGTTGGAACCCTCCAGCAATGCAAGATACTTCGAACGCGCGTTCCTATTGCGTGTTCGCGGGGAGCATGAATTGGCACTCGCTGATATCAAAAAGGGGTTCGAGGTCGATTCCGATGGTGACACCCACTATTTTACTCGCGATGAAGCTTACATCCTGGCCGGTGACATCTACTTCGAAGATCTGGACCAGCCCGAGAAAGCGTTTGAGCAGTACGAAAAAGCCCTGGCATTGAGTCCTGAAAACAGTGAATACCAGGTCAAACGCGACCGGGCCGCAAAGGCCGCCGGCGTGTCCACTGCCGAAGCGGGCAGCAATTGATAACGGCGATTTTTTGATCGCCCGAATGACCGCAAAAATTTCTTCCAGAATCATTGGAAAGAGTTCCGACATCTCTCGCATGTGTTGGTGAAGGCGGACGGTGATTGAGATGACGTCCGCGATTTCCTTTTGATCGTCGGACTTTCATTATCCGATCGATCCGCACCCTAAGAAGGACACCAACGATGCCATTGAAACGTCTTTTCAAAGTCCCACGCGTCGCCCTAACGCTGGTGATACTGATCAGCTTGTCGATCATCACTGCCGTGCCGGCTTTGGCACAACCCGGCAAAAAATCGAAAGCCGGAGGAGACTCCGAACCGCCGCCACCGATGTATTCCGTCAGCCTGTTTTCCAAACCGGCCGGCAGCCATATGTTCCAGAACGGGAACACCTGCATCAACGAACAGTTGCAGGTCGCGGGTGAAACCTTGATGCTACGTGAAGACGGAAGCCGCTACGCGGGGGTCTTCTTTTATGACCCCGCGATTCACGCGGGGCAGGCGGTTGACCTCAATGAGGTCGTCAATGGTCTGCCCGAAGATTTTGTAATCAGGCGAATTTGGGGCATGAACGACGACGGCCTGATAGCGGTCGCGATTCAACCCCTGGAAAACCTTCATCCGCTCTACGTCAAGCCGACAGAACCGGGCTTTTTAGAATTGCCAGGGTTGGTGGACACAGCCAACGGATATCAGTTTTATAGCTTGCCGGACGTGGGTAGCAGTAAAGTGAGCCCGCGAGCTCTGAACAATTCAAATGACGTCCTGTTGCTCGACTGGAGTGAAACTTCGTCGGGTTTTGTCAGCTACGTTGCTTCGTTCGATCCGGTGCAGAACAGCTGGGAGATTGCAGCTGAGTTGCCCAGCTTTCATGCGACCGGAATTTCCGATCGCCTTGCGTCGGGCGACTTTTTTGTCGCCGGTAACGCCTACGACGAGACCGGTGCGGGAACGACCACCCGAATCAACCTTGGAAACCCCGGAGTCGGCGAAATCAGCCTCACGCCGGTTCAAGTTGACAGCAATACGATCTACAGCTTCTCCACACCAACCTTCGGAGGAGTGAACTCGTGGGGCGATTTTCTTGGTCGAGCAACATCAACGACCGAACGAAAAAGGCGTGGCGAAACAACGACGACCAACCTCACGATCGCGTACTTATACTCCGACACTTGGGAAACCTTTTTGGACGGAGTGCCGAAGTGTTTGAATGACGATCTCGATTTCACGACCGGGGGAATGTGGGACGCGCCGCGGTCTTTTCTGTACCATCGCGACACTGAACAGCGGATCGACCTGATCGACGTCGTCGACACCACCACGGCACCCGAAATCGATTGGTCCAATCCCGACTTGCGTCTCTCGAGCCTGCGACTCACCAATCGCTGGGTGACCAACGACGGAAATCCGGTCAATGACCTGCCGGTCGTGATGGCGTTCGAGAACTACGTGCTCGAGAATCCGTATCTTCTGAACAACGGGTATGGAATGTTGCTTATTCCAACTGCGCAGTAGCAACCGTCCTACCGTGCTTTAGCGACGGTAGATTGAATTGCCGAACACGCCGATCGCAGACCCATGCCTGCCGGCGACGCGGAATTCATGAGGGGGAGCCAGATCTGACGCATTCGTCCAATGAAGGGTTCAGCCATTTCATTGCCGAATGGTTACGCGTTTGTCGCCGGCGTCTATTTACCAGCATTCGCGGAGCGGCGTGGGGGCTTGATGGTGTTAGATCCGTTCGTCACGATTTGGCTGGATGCTTGACGGTCGCTGCGAATGTCAGGTATCCGGGGCAAGGTCGCAGCACATTTTTGGGGATTGTTCCCGGGGGCATGGGGCAATGCTGGCAAGGTTAAAGACGTTTACGCTTCTCGGCATCGAGGCGATGCCGGTGGATGTGGAAGTCGATATCTCTCCGGCAGCGATGCCGAAGACGATTCTGGTGGGACTGCCGGACACCGCAGTCAAAGAGTCGACACACCGAGTTGAACGGGCGATCGTCAACAGCATCCCCCTCGGGGTCTGTCCCCGCGCATGTCGCTGAATGAAAAGGTAGCAAAATTTTGGGAAGAAGTTGAAGCACCGAGCCAGATAGCGATCAGCCGGTCCACGGTTTCCCTGCCCATCATCTTCCTACCTTTCTCTCCCCATCATTCTGACCCGAATCATTCTGCCTGATTATCGGTGATTTCCGATGTTCGATCGCCCAAATCGATGGGTTTCGAGGGGCGTTTCCACGCCACCCGTTGCAGGAACCC
>NZ_JANZKV010000235.1 GCF_025060895.1 Stieleria sedimenti
AGGTAGGTCTCTGGATCTCGCGGACTCAATCCGCTTGCGGAGCAGGTTTGACCCCGAGAGGGGTTGCAGCAAGTAGCCGGTGGTCGCCTTCTTGAGGTTTTAGCGGCAGGGCGCGAGCCCTCCGGTTCTTCCTCTCTGCCACAACACCGGAGGGCTCGCGCCCTGCCGCTAAAAATGCTTCACAGCGTTGCCTGACGGGGGATCCTGCACCTGGCGATGACAACGGCTCGGGGTTCCTGACAACAGGGACCCCGGGCTTTTTTGGTGCCGTCGGATTGCTCTCGCAATGATCCGGGAGAATCCGCACAATGCGTGTGCTTCATTTCGATCCCCCGCTCGCCTCGGCTTCCAGCCGACCTCCAGCCGACCTCCAGCACCATGACAGCATCCACCCTCGCAGCAACGCGTTTGCCCTCGGTTTCAGAAATCACGCAATTGCAAATCGACACCGTGGCCGCTTGGCACCAGGGGCCGATCGAGAATCCCTATGACGGATTCAAGCAACTCGTTTGCACCCAGCACGAATACAACTATCGGCTTTGGCACCAGGAAGACATCGCCCGCAGCCCGACCGCCGACGATGTCAAAATCGCCGAGGTGAAACGGGCGATCGACAAACTGAATCAACAGCGAAACGACATGATCGAAAAGCTGGATGATGCGATCACCGAACTGCTGGACAGCTTGCATGTCCGCCCCGCCGCCGGCGCGCCGATCAACACCGAAACCGCCGGCAGCGCGATCGACCGTTTGTCGATCATGTCACTGCGGCTGTATCACTACCGCGAGCAACTCGATCGCGAAGATGCCGATGCGAACCACCGTGCCATGGTCGCCGCGCGAATCGATCTGTGCCAACAACAGCACACGGATCTTTCCCAGTCGCTGCAAGAGTTGTTGGTCGACATCTTCGACGCAAAGAAGCAACACAAGACGTATCGTCAAATGAAGATGTACAACGATCCGTCGCTCAACCCTGAAATCTACCAGTCTTAACGAGCGAACCTTGGCCGGTGGAGAGCAGAGCCGTCCGGTTTAAACCGTCGACGGGTCGACGGAGTGTTCGGCTTGCGTGTTGCCGGGCAGGATCACCGCGCCGTCGCGGAGCTTTCCGGTCGGCCGGGGTTTGTTGTTGGGCGCGCCGTTGACCCGCTGATTCGGTGGCACCACGACGCCGCAACTGACGACAAACTGGATCGCTTCGTCGACCGTCATGTCGATATCGATCGTTTCGCTGCGGCGGACCGTGACGGTGAAGCCCGTCATCGGCATCGGGCTGGTCGGCATCAGCACACTCATCATTTCTTCACCCGTCGCGTCGTGCAACTGGCGGACGCTGTTGCCGGTGACGAATCCCAATGACCAGATGCCCTTGCTGGGGTATTGAACCGCAACGACGTTGTTGAACTCGATTTCACGTTCGCTGAACGCAAAATCGGTGACTTGCTTCACGCTGCCGTAAACCTTGTTGACGAACGGAATACGCAGGATTGCTCCGTCGAAGCCGCGGAAAAACCAGCGACCGAGACGAAACGTGAACAGGCGTCCCATGAAATAGAGGACCGTCAAAAACACGATCAGGAAGACCGGGACGACGTACTTTCGCTGCATCCAGGTGATCTGGATATAGCGATGCCAGTAGGCGTTTGCCGAAACCAGGGGTTTGGCGTCGGTCCCGAACTTGTCCGCGTTCTCGTTGACCCTGTCGACGATTTCTTTGGGCAAGTAACGTCGCCCCGTCGGATCCGGGACGTATCTGCTGTAGCCCAGCAGCGTGTAGGTGCTAAATCCGCCGCCCGGTTCGGGCACCGCCCCGTCAGGAACCGTGCTCAGCGTGCCATCGAAGTATTCGGCGCCCCACACCAGTCCCTCCTGGACGATCCACTCGGTCGGACGCAGCACGTACGTTTCGATCGTTCTCCACGCCCAAATCAGGACCAGAATGGTCAACAGTGGCGGCAAAACGACCCCCAGGCCGCGAATCAAAATGTTTCGCACGCTCACCGTTCGAGAAGCATGAAGGTTATCGTCGTGATCGGTCACAGCTGGTGTGGTTGAATCAGGCAAAGCAATGAAAAAAGGTTGTGAGTAGAACTGTACGCTACTGGGGCAAGTCTGGATTGGAATTCCCGGGGCGGCCGTCGGACGCAGCGGCCCCTAACCCTCACAGTATGCATATTCGGCATGTTCGCAAGAATCATCGCATTGAAAAACCCGTCTTCCAGCCCGCAGCGCCTTCGCCAGGCTTTGGATTTGCCGAAACTTCGCGAACTGCAAGCATTAAGGCGCTTCGGACGGTCGATGGAATTCATTGTGGTCATTTCCCGATAACTCGACACTCGGTCATCCCGAGCAGGCGCGTGCAACGACCGCGACGGTCACGCGGCGCGCCCCTGCTTGTTTGAGCACCTTCGCGTTTTCCCCCGCGGTGGCGCCGGTTGTTATCACATCGTCGATCAACAGCACGTGTTTGCCCGTCAGCGACCGCCGTCGCCAGGGTCGCCAGGGTGACCGCGAGGCACAAAACGCGCCGTTCACGTTCGCAATTCGCTCCTTTTCACCCAGCCAGGCCTGTTTGTTGATCTTCCGTGTGGTCGCCAGCAGGTCTGCGTAGGCCACGTTCGGCCAGCCCTGGCCGAGGGCTCGGGTGACCGATCGGGCCAGCACCCGACTGCCGCCGGCCCCCCGCTGAATGCGACGCCACAGATGCGACGGGACGGGTGTGATCAAGTCCGGAATGTCTGTCCCGGCTTCGCCGGTGGCATCGGATTGCGGTTCGATGACCTCTCGAATGCGGCGGGCCAATCGTCGTGCTAGTGCGTCAGCGAGCGAAATCTGGCTGCCATACTTCGCCGCCACGACCGCGCTGCGTACCAGCCCGTCGTAACTCCACAAAGCGATACAGCCGTCAAACGCGTAGGTTTCCCGTTTGCATCGCGGGCAGCGGTCGAGCGGTGGCGGTTGTTGATCTGGGGCCGAGGCCGGGGCGAAAGGCTCCGACTCCCCGTGGTTTGCCCCCGCAGGGCCTGCCCCCGGGTGCCCGCAGCGCAGGCAGGCGGATCGCATCCGTGATTCGCTCGACTCGAGTTGTGAACGACAATCGGCACAAAAGTCTTTCGCGGGCGCGATGCAGGCGTCGCACAATCGACAGGTCGACGGCAGCACCAGTTCCAACGCTTGCCGTCCCAGTTGTCCCCCGAAACGGGCGCCCCGCTCGAAGAGCCGTGGCCGTCGGGCGGCGGGGGCGGCGTTTGGAGGGGAACTGTCTGCACCCATTCTCAGGCAAATTCTCAGGCAGAGCAAAAAATTGATTTATTTTCGCGCGAACCTTTCGTTGAGGGCTCGCTCTGTACGATCAACTACCACAGGTCGGTGAGTTTTCACTGGCTTTTGGGGTCGACGTGCGTTACCGTTAACGCAGGTCGGCAGACCCTCCACCAGCGGCATGTTAATGCATCCGCAGCAGTTCGTTCCCTGCGGGCGAAATGTTTGGTCGGTCCGCCGTTTGAATTTTTTTTCTTTGCTCCACGCCGCACCACGAACGGTGCCGGGAGGTTTGAAATGCGTCTCAATCAAATCATCGCAGCTGTCACACGTAGCCTGAATATCGCAGGTGTCCGTGAGATTTCGAGCGCCGATGTATTTGCACACGCACCAGACCTCCAGCTCTGTATGGCGTGTGTATCGCCCGGGATCGGGATGTATTCGGGACCACAACAATGGCTGATGCAAGATCAGCCCGGTTGTGGCCATCCGAGTCCTCCGACTTCCCACGCTTGGCTAGCCAGCGTTGTCCAGACGGCCGTCGGTAAACGGAAACGTTTACCACTCGCCGTCCGGCTACTGGGACTCGCCGAACGTGGCTCGGCCGCTCTGCGACAGAGAGGCTGAGGTTTGGAAGCCTGTCGAGGCAGGTCTCCCAATCCCACCGCGAATGCCAGGCCGATGGTCCTTGCCGAAACAGGCGTCAACGCGACGCAGGTTTCCCCCAGGCACCTTCGGAGATGTGTTTGACGGTTTTGACCTGAAGTCCACTGATTTCAAGTCATCTCCGGTTCTCGATCGACAAGGTTTTGGGCCTGTTTCGAGAATCAAGTGCATCGCTCCGATTCGGACATCGAGACGTTTGGCAGTCGCGACTGATACATCCAAGTCGATCGCGTGAACGCGGCCTGTTCCCACAGACCACTTCACAAGCTCGGCCTCGCCTTACCCCGACGATCAACCTGGCTTGATCACCCTGCCGCGTCCGCGGAGCGCTCCAGCACAGCGTGACGAAAGGACGCGGCGATCAAGCTGACACCCGAAGACGCTGATTTTCCCCGTGCGGAATCAAACCGCCACACCGGTCAGCTTTCGGAAGGAACCGAGCGATGAACATCAACACTGAAACCCTGTTTGATCTCCGAGAGCTGACGGTCGCTGAACTGGTCGTTCGCGCCCAAGGCGGCGATCGCGATGCCTTTGGCGAATTGTTTGACCGATACCGATCCGCGATCGTCGCCGGTGCAATGAGCCGGGTTCGCAACGCGGACGAAGCCGACGAGCTTGCCCAAGACGTCTTCATCCAGGCGATGCAAAAGATCGACCAACTGCGAGTGCCAGAAGCATTCGGCGGTTGGTTGCGACAGATCGTGCACCGAATGGCCATCAATCGCGTGACCCGCAATCGATCGGCCATCGCCTGCGATCCGGAAACCCTGGCAGCGACTTGCGTGACCGAAGACGCTCCCGACCAAGTGGCCGAGCATCGTGAGCAAGCCGAAGCGGTTCGAAACAGCATCGACCGTCTCGGCGCATTGGATCAAGAAACGTTGACCGCGTTCTACTTGAACGGTCAAACCCTGATCGAGATGAGCGACGCGTTCCAGGCCCCGATCGGAACGATCAAGCGACGATTGCACGTCGCGCGAAAGCGACTGGCCAAGGAGATGGACTTGCTGGGGGCGGCCGTTTGAGTCGCCCTCGGCTGGGCCAGACTGAGTTGGGCCGACGTCACCGACTCGTTGATGACGCGTGCGGATGGGGGGCCCGGCCTCGTTCGCACGCGTCTTTTTTCAGTCCAGTTCGCGTTGATTGAGCTCGTCGCGCAGTTTCGCCGCCAGCTCGTATTGCTCCTGTTCCACCGCGGCGGTCAGTTTTTCGCGCAGTGTTTGGCCGACTTCATATTCGCTGCGCAACGTTTCACGCAATTCGACCAGACGGACGACCAACTCGTCTTCTTCGAAGTGCTCGTCGGCCTCGTGTTTTTCAAAGAATTGACGGATCGTTTCCAGGCCGGCGTTGATGGCCATCACCGCGTCTTCGCCCGACTCTTCTTCTTCCAAAGCGCCCAGGGCGGCCGCTTGCGTGCGATGGAACAGCACGAACGGCCGATATTGCTCGTGCGATCGCGACCATTCCTCGTCGGGGCTGACCCGCTCGCTGACATCCATCAGCCGCAAGGTGTGATCGGCGTCCATCACGGCGCGGTTGTAGTACTGCAGCCGCAACCAGCAAATCCGGCGATGGTAGAACTGCATGAACTCCCGATCGACCTCCATGCACTGATCTTCGTCCAGCTCCATCTCGGGGTCTTCCAAGACCGCTTCCTGCAGGTATTCCAGATAGGTCGGATGCCCCTCGACCAAGGTGCCGTCGGGGCGGCCGGTCGTCTCAAGCTGCAGTACACCCATGTCCACTCGCATCTGGATCACATCGCGTCCATCATTTCCTTTCACCATGCGGACATTCAACGTGTGCGGGTTGAATTCCCATTCCTTGAGTAGATCGTCTAGGTGCATCGGTCGTTTCATCGGTCTCTTCTGAATCGGCAAGCTGTGCTTGCGGGCTGTCGGTTTAATCGATGTTCCGAAATCAACGCACTGACCAACGCACTGATCAACGCACTGACCAACGCACTGACCAACGCACTGACCAACGCACCGATCAACGCACCGATCAACGCAGCCCGCCGCTTGAGCGAGGGGCGTCGCGTGCCCCTCGCTGACGCATGCGGGCTTTAAACGACAGCCCGCTCGGATGGATCAGCCAGGCCCGCCCTACAAATGGAGTATAGCATCGGACTTGTCGCGGTCGAATGACCAGCCGTGTCAGGGCCAGCGCAGATAACTCTATCAGCGTCAGGGAGACAAGCCGACCAGGGCAGACGTCTCAATTCGCGACAAGCATTCCAGGATGAGTTATCAAAGCACGATCGAGATTTGCCAGCAATGACAATTTCGTCCCGTGGTGGTACAGAAAAGTTCAACTTTTTTCCGCGGATTTTCTAAAGTTCGGCGGAGTTTGGGATGGCTTGTCGCGTTTTAGATTAGTGATTGGCACACGGTTTGTACTCTGTTTTCGCTAACGAATCGTTTTAGACTCCATAGATCAAGGAAGTAAGCTCATGTTGGTTCTCAGTCGCAAAGTCGGTGAAAAGTTGATGGTCGGCGATGACATTGTTCTGACCATCAATCGGATCTCGGGAAACCGAGTCGCCATCGGCATCGAAGCGCCCCGTAATGTCCGAATCGTCCGAGGCGAGTTGCAAAAAAATCAAGTCGCCCCCTCGGGATCCACCCCAAACACTGCGTCGATGGGCGAAGCAGCGATCGCGGTCGCTAGCAAAGCTGAGGCGTGAGGGTGTCCGTCCCGATCGGGGCTTGCGGAGTCCGCACCCGCCGGGGTCATCGGCCCGGGTGGACGCTAAGTTTGCTGACCGTGATTCGGCCGTCGAAACAATGTCGGACGTCGCGATCTTGTTCTCGCGGCCTGGCGTGAAAATCCAGCTGGAATCGAACGCGTCCCCCCGGTTCGATCGTTCCCGTTCGATCGATCGGGCAACGATCGACTTCGCATTCGATGACCTCAGGTCGACGGTCTGCGTCTGGAGTCACGGCGGGCAGATTCACGTTCCATAGCGGTGGCGGGTCGCCATCGGCCGGGACGTCGATTGCCGCTCGAAGAAACTCACCGATCGTCGGCTCGAGCCAAGTCGCCGTATGGTCCCAGGTTCGCGGCACATCGGGCCGCCGATAGTGCGACGCCGCCAGCGCCGGAATCCCCAGCAGACTCGCTTCACGGGCTGCGGCGAAGGTGCCGCTGACCATCAGGTTCACTCCCAGATTCGCTCCGGCGTTGATCCCTGAAAAGACGATGTCCGGTTTGAAATCCATGGCGTAGTGGACAACGCGGATGCAGTCGACAGGGGTCCCGTTGACGCTGTGCCAATTCTCGCGAACCGTCGTGACCGTCAATGGATGTGTGGTCACGATACTGTGCCCGCATTCACTGCGACAGCGGTCAGGCGCCACGGCAACGATTTCGACGTCTTCGTTGGGTCGATGCACCTGGATCGCATGACGGACGCTGTCATACAGGGCATGAATTCCCGGCGCATCGATGCCGTCGTCGTTGGTCAGTAAAATCTTCAGCATTTCGTCGCGATGATGGCGTCCAGTTCCTGGCGCAGACGCGGCAGGATCTCGTCGTACCCGAATGCACCCAAGGCTTCGGTGCCGCGCTTCAGATTCACCTTGGCCGGGCCGCACCACAACCCGAGGTCGGCATCATCGGTTTCGCCAGGACCGTTCACGCGACAGCCCATCACCGCGATCGTGATGTCGTGATCTTTGGCGTACTCGGTCATTTCCTTGACGCTTTGTGCCAAATCGATAAAGGCCTCGTTCTCCACGCGGGAGCAGCTTGGACAACTGATAATGTTCAACGATTTTTCATTCAGCTTGACCACCGTTCGGACACGTCCGGCATAAATGTCTTCGATAATTTCACGCCCCGCCGCGATCTCTTCGGGCTTGCGATCGTTGGGAAGCGTCAGTGAGACTCGAACGGTGTCCCCGATGCCCTGGCCGATCAACTGTTCGAACGCGATCCGTGTCTTGATGATCCCTTCGGGCGGCATCCCGGCTTCGGTGACGCCCAGGTGCAACGGAATCTCGGGCCGCTGTCGGGCGAAACGTCGATTGCCTTCGATGACCTGCTGCGGATCGCTATCTTTGAGTGAGACGACGTAGCGGTGGAAGCCCAGCGAGTCGACGAAGTCACAGTGCTCCAAGGCGCTTTCGAGCATCGGCGTGATCGAGTCCGATGGATCGTACTTGGCCTTTTTGTCGGGGTCGACGCTGCCGCAATTCACCCCGATCCGGATCGCGCAGTCGTGTTGTTGGGCTTGCTTGATGATGAACCGCACCTTGTCTTGCCAGGGCTTGTCGCGCTGATGGTGATAAAGGTGTCCGGGGTTGTAGCGAATCTTGTCGACGTACGGCGCGACCTTTTCCGCCAGCCGAAAATTCTCTTGCAAGTCGACTGCCAGGTTGGCCGTGGTTTGCTTTCGAATCTCGGCCAGTGCGGCGGCATCTTTGTCGCTGTCGACCGCAATCCGGACCACGCCCGCACCCGCCTCCCGATAGGCTTCCGCCTGGGCAACGGTCGCATCGATGTCTTGGGTCTTGGTCGCCGTCATGCTCTGCACGGCGATCGGATGGCCGTCGCCGACGACGACATTGCCGATCGCGACCGCCCGAGTTTGATTTCGCTGAATTGCCATAGGGACTGATAGGGGGTGAAATGGGGGGGCGGGGCGTTCCGCCTGCGCCTTCCGAATGGCCCGCCGGCAGGAAACCGTCGTCGCTGGTGGGCAGCAACCGGCCTTCCTTTCGGTGATTCGGCCCTGGGATTGTACGCCCAGGGGTACTGAGACGGGAACCGGCCAGCAGTGCAATCCAGCACCAATCGCAATTGGCGAGACGCGTAACTCCAGTCGGTTGGTCCAGCCGCTGCGGCGAAGGGTCCCGCGATCGATAGGACCAATAGGACAGCTGGGCCCCATACGACCTATGAGTCCTGTTGGTCCCATTGCACGATCGTTGCCCCGGCGGGAAAGCATCAGGCAACCGCGGACGCCGAGGTTGCATCGACCGAAGCGAGTTCGGCTGGAGGTCATCGCTGAGGAAACGCTCACAGCGTCTTGATCTCGTGCGGCCCATCGTGTGATCCGCAGACGCATGACTCCCCCGTCACTCGCGTCGTGTGGTCCGAACGCGTTTTATCGGGATAGCAACGACTCGTACAACGCTTCGTAACGTTCGATCATCTGGCGGTTGGAGAAATCGATGTCGACGTGTTGCTGATTGGCCAAGCCGATCTGTCGTCGCAACTCGGGGGTGCGAAAAAAGGCGTCCCCCAGGCGTGTCATGGCGGGGCCGTCGCCGGGGGCGAACCCCTGAGATTGGCCGCGTTGGGTGGATGCGTCACCGAGCAGTTCGATGCTGCCTTCGACGCGGCTGCAGACCGTCACGCAACCGGCGGCCATCGCTTCGAGCACGATGTTGGGCATGCCCTCGTAATGGCTCGGCAGCAACAGCATCGTGGCGGCTTTCAGGAACGGCGCGACGTCGTTTTGCCAGGGCAGAATCTGGACGCGGTCTTCGCCGATCTCGGCTGCCCAATGCGACAACGGATCTCGCAGCGGGCCGTCGCCGATCAGCAACAGTCGCCGGTCGGTGGCGGCACCGAACAGCTCGTTGAATTGTTGTTGAATCAACTCGATTCCTTTCTGGGGATGCAGTCGGCCGATGAACACCGCGACCTGGCTTTCACTCGGCCAACCGATTTGGGACCAGTCCAGCGCCACGGCGTCTCGGTAGGTCGGCACGTCGACGCCGTTGGGGATCACGCAACACGATTGAGGGTTAGCGGACAGCTGCTCGATCGCGAAGGAACGAACCTGTTCGCTGACGCAGACGAGGTGACTCATGCGGCGGATCGCTTTCGATTCCAGCATCAAACGCACGCGTTTGGCTTCGGCGACGCGAAGCCCACCGACGACGTGTCGTACGCCGGCGCGGTGGGCTGCCAGGGTTCCCAAACAATTGGCGTGGAAGAGGAAGGTTTGGCAAACATCCGGTGGGTCCGCATTGATCCGGCGGGCCAGCCAACGCGTTGCCGAGATCATCCGGCTCCAATGATCAAAGCCACCGAATTCGACCGTCACGTTTTCCTCGGCCAGGCGGTCGACCAGCCGGTGTCGGTCAGCCGACGGCGTCGAGCCGATCGAGAGCACGCGGGCGCGGTGGCCTCGCCGTTGCATTCCGATGGCCAATTCGGTCAGCGCTTTCTCGGCTCCTCCGACGTTCAACTCGGTGATTAAAAAATCAACTCTCATGGGATGGGATACGCACTGGAATCGGTCTTGGTTTTTCCGTCAGATTGCATGTAAGGTCCCTGCAATCGTCTCAATCACCCGATGGAGCGAAACTTGATCGACTGGATCGTCAAATCAAACCCCATTCCATCGGATCGATGGGCGAAGTTGTTGGCAGTGCCTCACCATTCGATTCCGCTCGCAACCTCGGCGCGAGTAAGTAGCTATAAGGTAAAGAGATGATCACTCCGTCTAGCTGGTCTGTCACGCCAAGCTTAACGATTGAGTCCGTTCACGGGCTGAAAGAAACGTTGGTCGTGGGTCCCAGCGGCATTTGGCCATCGACATCATCGGCGGCTTCCCGCGACGGCTCGCGTGGCCAATCAGGAAACGTCGGCGATCCGGCAGGCGATCCTTCACGCTCCAACGGCCCCAGCGATCTTCAGGGCCCCGGACGAGACAGCTGAATCTCGCCAAGTGGCTGTTGATGACTCCCCCTGCGGGTGACTTTGCGTCGTTCATCCTCGACGGCGTGTTTGCTCGCCCAAAGTCTTTTCTGATCGCTCGGGCGTTCCGCTCCGGCAATTCGGCCTCTGCTTTGTAACGGCAACGTAATAAATGGTGCGAATTGTCCTCGCAGCGGCGTGGCACGATCGATGCTAAACCGTTAAGCTACCACGGGTTTGGGGTTTCCCAGCGGAGAGGTCTCCGATTTGACGGCTTGGCAAAATTTGCCATGCTTTCCGCTACAGACCAGCCGAAAACATCGGGTGGGGCGGTGCGTTCGAAGCGATCCGGTGTCGCTGCTGGCCGGCCAACCATACCACCTGGCGTTCGTCGCCCGAGAGCAATTGTTGATGAGCACTGCTACGCCGCACCAGCAAGATTCAAAAGACAAGTCCGATTCGGAGCACAAACGGTCGCGTGTGCCACATGCGGCCAAGCTTTATCACAATCTTGTTCCCGCCTACCAAGCATTTTGGCCGGCCGTCGCGGGCAAGAATATCCGTGCCGAAGTCGGCGCGATGCAGTTGGCTAAAGATGCCAAGGTTCTGGAGGTCGGGGTCGGCACCGGGCTCTCGTTGGCCAGCTATCCCAAACACATTCGATTGACGGGCATTGATCTGTCCGAATCGATGTTGGCCGAAGCCCAGACGCTGATCGACAGAAAGGGTTGGGACCACATCTCGGTTCAACCGATGAATGCTGAAGAATTGCAGTTTGAAGACGATCAATTTGACGTGGTGACTTCGTTTCACACCGTCAGTGTCGTGTCCAATCCCGCCCAGATGATGCGTGAGCTGGTCCGCGTTTGTCGCCCCGGCGGGCAGATTCTGATCATCAATCACTTTCGCAGCGATAATCCCATCATCGCCCGCGTGGTCGATTCGGCCGGCAACGTCACCAAACGACTCGGCTGGCGAACCGATTTGGAACTGGAAGAGGTGTTGCGTGAGTTGCCCATCCGCATCGACCAACGCTACAAGCCCAACCCGTTTTCATTCTTCACCATCATGAAAGCGACGGCGAAACCGGATCGGGTTTAGTGGGGTAGGGCATGCTGTGCATGCCGCTGTCTACCGCTGTCACGCACAGCGTGACCTACCGCTGTCACGCACAGCGTGACCTACCGCTGTCACGCACAGCGTGACCTACCGCTGTCACGCACAGCGTGACCTACCGCTGTCACGCACAGCGTGACCTACCGCTGTCACGCACAGCGTGACCTACCGCTGCCGTTTCAGATGCGCGGCGTAGACCTTGGCGATGTCGCCCATGTAGTTTCGGGGCGCGTCGGTTGCGGCGCGATTGAGGTGTGGTTTGGCCGTCGTGTCGTCGCCCAGGGCGTCTGCGTAGAGCCCCAGGTAGAAATGCCCGTAGAACTTGGCCGACTTTTCCGCCGTCGTGCCGGGCGTGAAGGAGTCCATGCGTTGTTTGACCGGTTCGGGGTCACCGGTGCGAAGCATCTCGAGGACCTCGGCCATCGGAGCCCTGGAATCGTTCGGTGCGGGCAACAGCAGTTGCTTGGCCTTTTCGGGGGATTCGTTTTTGGCGATGCACAGAAAATGCCACGCCGCGTTTTCGACGTCGTTCGGATTCACCTGGCGGTGGATTTCAAACAGCTCGGCGCCTTCTTTGAATTTGCCGTCGAAGTAAAACGCGATCCCCAGTTGCCACAGGTAGGGACGATCGTCGGGGCGTTTGGCCAAGTAGCGTTCGAACATCTCGATCGCCCGTCTCGGTTCACCGCAGCGAAGCAACGTGTCACCGGCGACGCGTCGAAACTCGTCGCTCGCCGGTGCCTTGGCGAGTTTGTTCGCCGCCTTCAACGCCGCAGGGTAGTCTTGTCGCTCGAGCGCCTGACGCGCTTCGTCGGCCCACTGCAAGTTGTCTTCGATCGATTGGGCTGCCTGGTTCGATTGACCTGCGCAGAAGGACGCCATGCAGAGCGAAACGCAGGCCAAGGTGGCGATTCGACGTGGAGTCATGGTTATTCCGCGGTCTACTTGATGATTCCGGGGGGGCTACTTGGCGACCACTTCGAGTAGTTCGATGGCGGGTTCGCCGTCGCAGTAGATCAGCGCGGTTCGTCCGTAGACGGTTTCACCTTCTGCGACGTCGAGTAAGCCTGCCAGGGCCGGTCCGGCTTGGATTTCCCACAACTCGCACAGTTGGACTTCACGCAGCACGTTGTGCTCGATCAAGACCCGTCCCAGCGGTGTCTGTCGTGCTTCGATGCGTTCCCAGACTTTCGGGTCGAGTGCGGCGACGTTTAGCCGAACGATTCCATACTGAACCACCTTGCCGGTCAGGTGAGTCTTGAGCGTGATTTCGCGGACGTACCAGTCTCCATGGTCGTCGGCGTGGCGGTGGTGCCGATGGACAACGACGTCGACCTTTTCGCCATGGTGTGATTCGACGGTCACGGTCATGTGCGAATGGTGATTGACCAGTTCGTCGTAGGGCGACGGCAACCGCAGCGTCGAGTTGCATCGCCCCCACTGGGAAAACCCTGTTTCCGGTTCGTAGAACTCTGCCAATAGCGTTTCGATTTTTACGTCGGCATCGTCTTTGGATAGCCCTACAACCATTTTTCCGCTCGGGGAACTCTTGAGTGTTGAAAGTGGTGATTCATGAAGCCATCGATTCAAACCGCAGATGCGGCGACGCCCAATGCAACCACGTTGGGCGTCTTGATTTCGGGGCGTTCGAGCACGGTGTCGACCAGGAAGTACAGCAGCCGCCGCAAGGCATCCGGTTCCAATGTATCGGCGACCTGTTCGGCACGTTGCTGATGTTTGTCGACCAGGCGAAATGCGGTTTCAAACACGCCCGCTTTTTCGTACAGCCGACGCACGGCGGTCAATCGCTCGCCGTCGCTCCGTTGACAATCGGCGTGTGCGAGTTCCAGCAACTCATTTCGGTCGTTTTCACCCAGCGATTCCAGAGCCAGGGCCCATAGCAAGGTCGGTCTACCGCCGAAGATGTCACCGCCGGCGGAGAGTTTGTTGTCGTCGTCGCCGGCGAAGTCGCCGAGGTCGTTGAGGATTTGGAAGGCGACGCCGAGGTTGCGGCTGAACGTTCGGATCGCTTCGCGGTATTGATCCGCTTTCCCTTCGCTGTCATCGCCACAACCCAGTCGAACGCCGCTGAACAGCGCGGCCTCGAACGCCGGCGAGGTCTTCAACGAATAGATTTTCAACGCATCCAGCGGCGTCAATCGGCGATCGGTACCGTCACGCCAGAGCAGTTCAGCGCCTTGGCCTTCGCCGAGTCGCATGTGGGCTGCGGCGAGGCAATCCATCACATCGATTTGGGCCATCGCATCGATGGGGTTCTTGGCGTTGGTGTCGCACATCGCAGCCCGGTCGCTGAGTAGGCGATATCCCATGCCGACCAGGAAGTCGCCGACGTTGATCGCGGTGGGCACTCCGAACACCTTGTGCAGGGAGGGCTGTCCGTAGCGATAGGCGTCGTCGTCTTCGATGTCGTCGTGGACCAGGCTCGCTTTGTGAAAGGTCTCGATACTGAGCGCGGCTCGGCGGACGGCGTTGGGCAGTTGGGAGATTGCTCGGGCCGCGTCGCTGCCGGTGCAATCGCCGCCCGTCATCGCATCGTAGGCTGCCAGTGTGATGAACGGCCGTGAATGCTTGCCGCCACGAGCCAGGAAATCATAGGCGATGTGTTCGGTGACTTCGATCGCATCCATCGCCGCAACACTTTCGGCACTCAGATCGCCCGTCCCGAAGGGTGTTTTGCCGCGCAGTCGCGGTGCGATCTCGTCGAGCATTTCGGGCGCGAATAAATCGCCCGCGGCCCGCATCAGGTGGACGTAGCTGCGCGTCTCTTGTTTGGCCGGCGTGTAAGGCGTGCGAATCATTTGATCGACCCACGCTTCATCAACTTTGGTGTTGCGGCAATCGCTGCTCAACAACGGGACGGCCATGCAGGGGATTCCCGCCAGCAAGACCTTGTCGATCGCTTTTTCCAAGACGTTCAAGCAGGCCACGCCGACCACCGCGTCGACGTATCCGCCGACGATAATCTTCATCACCACCGGTGACCCCTCGGCGACCAACACGCGGTAACCCATTTCTTCGGCCAGCCCGCGGAAATCGGCGATGCTGCAGGCCCCGCACTCTTTGCAGTTCATGCCGAACTCGTCGTATTCCGCCGGGCAGCCCTCGGCATGCTTCAGGCAATGGGGCAGCAGAAACAATCGTCGTTCCGGCGGCACCCCTTCCAGGGCATGACGCCAAAACGAGGTGCTGATCATCACCATCACCCAGCCGACCAGGGATTCGGGTAAATCCGCTTCTTCGAGCGTCCGCCGGGCCACTTGTTCCAATTCATCTTTGGTCATTGGAACGCTGCGGTCCAACCGGTCGGCGACCTCCTCGCATCGGGCGCGCAGACTCTCACGCAACTCAAGCGTTTCGGGGACCTCTTTCAGATGACTCGTCTTCCGTCGCTTGCTGCGTGAGACGGTCCCGGCGTCCGGTGACGCAGGGTCCGATGGGGATTGGGTGACGGTTTGGCTGGTAGGGGTATCGGTGGGGCTGAATCCGGTCGACAAACCGATTACCTCGGGCAAGAAATGGTGCGGAAATCTAAGGTGGGTTCACTGTAGCCTGAGACCGGAAAACCGGTCGTCATCGAGGCCAATTCGGGTCGTGTTCTTCATTGAACGCACGGAGAAATTTTCCCAGTGCGGCGGTAGTGAAAATCAGCGGATACAAGCGTTCATGATACCAGAGCTTGGCAAAGTAAAATCCAATCGGCCAAGCCACTTGATGTCGCCGATCCTCAACGCTTTGCATCAAGAATTCGACCCCGCGTAGTATAGCCGCCAGCACAGCATCGTTCACAGCGGCGGAGCAGACTGTGGCAGAACATTCTGGTCGTTGTTCTGTTAACCCGGCATTTGTCCGATCGGATCGCGGATTCGACGGCGTGGGGCCGGATTGCGGCATTCCGGATTGCGGCGAAGCGGACTCGGTTTGATCGCGAGTTCGTAGAATGAGCGTCGCCAGCGCCTCGACCGCCAACGCCGTTTCTTCCACGCTGCTGTGCAAATCGTCGGGGATTTCCGGTGCAATCGAGGCGTACTCGGGATCGGAGTCGATCAGTCCGCGGATTTTTTCCGCTACCGACGGCCCCCCGCCCCAGCCGCCGTCCGGGTTTTGGGCGTTGAGGAGATAGTCGCATGCCGCCGCTTCCGGGCGGGAACCGATTCCGCCTGCGATCAAGACCTTCGCCGTTCCATAGATCGGGTTGGATTCGTCGTCGCGGTCTTGGTTGCCGAACCAGAGCGGCATCCAGGAGCCGTCGGGTTGCTGCTGACGCTTTAGGAATCGAATGGCCCTGCGCTCCGGACGCTGGAAATCCGCCCGGCTCGGTCCCGCCCCCCGGGATTGTGTCGGCCGACAGGGGATCAATTTCAAGGCCCGCAAGGCGTGTGCGGTCAGATCGGTGCTGCTGCGATCGAAGGGCAGTTTTCCCCAGCCACGGCAGAACGTTGGCCAACCGCCGTTTCGGTTTTGCAGCCGCAGCAGCCAACAGCCGCCGCGGATCATTGCATCGTGCATTTGGTGTCGTCGGCGTTCATCCGCATGGGGCTGCATCAGTCCCAGCGCCAAGATGGCCGCCGGCGTGTCATCGCTGTCCGGAACCGCTCCGGTCAAATCCGTCCATCCCCAGCCCCCCGGTTCGGCACCGGTAAATGGATGTCGCGTCAAATGCTGACAACCCAGGTGCCAATCGACCAGCCGCTCGCTGTACCAGCGGCCATCGTCTTCCGGATCGCAGGAGAGCGCGTGAATCGACAGCGACGTCGCCCAAGTCGCCAGGTTGGTGTCGATCGGCCAGCATCCGCCGTCGAGCATCGATTCTTTTAAAAAACGCAGCCCGTTGCGGACCACCGGCAAGTCGCATCGTCCCGTCGCAGCCAGGCTCATCACGACAAACGCTGTCAGCGGAGTCGCTTCGAGATAGCCTCCGCTGGCGGGTTGCATTTTCTCCAGCACCGACAGGGTGCGTTGAACGCTCAGGGACCGAATCAGGCGAATCGGTGCGAACGCCCGGCGGCCGAGAAAGTGACGGGCTTGGCCGATCGCGACCAATGCGGGAATCGCGTAACTGACCACCGGCATCTGCAGAAAGCGATACATCGATTGCGGAAACACGGCCGCTTCGAACGGCAGGGCTGCGACGTCGTCCCAGGAAATCAGCCCGGCGATGGCCATGTTGTTCATGATCGGCACCACGAACGTTTTGTCCGTGCCGTACCGCCGGCGAAGTCCTTCCAGTCCTCCCGAGCGGTCGATGTATTGCTGCAGTTTGTCGATCGCGGTCGACGGCAGCGGTCGCTGGCCGACTGTTTCCGCCAACGTCGAGGCCGACAGCACCAAGTAGCTGGTCGCGATGTTGGAGTGGCTGCGGTCGGTGTCGCCGAATCCGCCATCGTCGTTTTGTTGACCTCTCAGGTACTCCATCCCCTGCCCGATCAATGATCGCAGCGACTCGTGCTGCCGTGGGTGCAATGAATCGCTGTGTCGGGGCTCGCTGTGTTGGGGCTCGCCGTGTTGCAGGACCGCCGCCATTGCACTGACGGCCGTCGCGGTGCTCAGGGCACTGGCCGCCAGTCGGCCGGTCCAGTGCCCGGCATCGTTTTGAGCCTGCAGCAATTCGCGGCGAACCCGGTCAAGTGTTTGTCGGCATTTCTGACGCGTCGCATCGATGGCGGTGGGGGATGGAAACAGCGTAGTCAAATCGATTTGGGCTCAAAAAGTGGCAGGGGGCAGGCGTAGGATCCAGCGACGGCGGCAGACGTGCGGGGGCCTCCGTCTGGCGACACGACCGCGGCGCGAAAGCAAGCATGAGCGTTCCGCCGATTCCTGTCCCCCCGGTTCAGTATATCCGTCCAGCCACCGCATCGTCGGCGACCATTGATCGGTTATTTCTTAACTGGTACGCTCGGTTCCAGCAGGCAAGGATTTGTACGCACGCGAAACCCGACCGACCAGACCGACCCCACCCCAGCAAACACGTGATCGCTCCCAATCTCGCCTCCGAATTACCCGACGAACAGCGAATCGTCATCACCGGAATCGGTTTGACCGCTCCCAACGGAAATGATTGGGATACCTTTCGGGAAGCGTTGCTGGAAAAGCGCAGCGGCGTCAAACCTTACGAAATCCGGTACTTCGGCAAGACACTGGCGGGGATCTGTGATTTCGAAACGACCCGCTACCAAACCAAGAAAGATCTCCGCCGCGGGACACGCGCCGGCAGCGTCGGCGTCTATGCCGCCAACGAGGCGATCAAGCATGCCGGAATCGACTGGGAAAATACCGATAAGTCTCGGGTCGGCATTTACGTCGGCGTGACCGAGCACGGGAACGTGGAAACCGAGAACGAGATCTACGTGATCAAGGGGTTCGACTATGACACCAGTTGTTGGTCGCACCATCACAATCCCCGAACGGTTGCCAACAACCCGGCCGGCGAGATCGCGTTGAATTTAAAAGTCACCGGTCCGCACTACACGATCGGGGCGGCGTGCGCGGCCGGAAACGCGGGGATCATTCAAGGTGCCCAGATGTTGCGGCTGGGCGAATGTGATTTGGCGATCGCCGGGGGCACCAGCGAGAGCATTCACACGTTCGGGATTTTCGCCAGTTTCAACAGCCAGAATGCGTTGGCCAGCCACGAAGACCCCGCCAAAGCGTCGCGTCCGTTTGATGTCGACCGCAGCGGCATCGTGGTGGCCGAGGGCGGCTGTCTGTACACGCTTGAACGGCTCAGCGATGCGAAAAAACGCGGTGCGGAGATTTACGGCGAATTGGTCGGCTATGCGATGAACACCGACGCGACCGATTTCGTCTTGCCCAACCCGGAACGACAGGCCCAGTGCGTCCAGATGGCGCTCGATCGGGCCGGATTGCAGCCCGATCAGATCGACATCGTCAGCACGCACGCGACCGGGACCTCCAGCGGCGACACCCAAGAATGCGCCGCTCTGCGGTCAGTCTTCGGCGACTGTGAGAACGTCCGGATCAACAATACCAAGAGCTACATCGGCCATGCGATGGGCGCCGCCGGCGCGCTGGAATTGGCCGGCAATTTAGCCTCGTTCCGCGATTCCGCCGTCCACCCCACGATCAATGTCGATACGCTCGACGAAGACTGCCGGCTGCCGGGGCTGGTGCTCAACGAAGTCCAGGAAACCCGCAAGGTCGACTACATCCTGAACAATTCGTTCGGAATGCTCGGCATCAACTCGGTCGTCATCATCTGCCGGGTTTAATGGGGGGATCGGGTGCGGCGAGACACCAACGGTTGCTGAATCCCGCCAACTCGTTTCCAGGCTTCGCCTTGGAACGCGAGGTGGGTGTGGCTCTCGCCGCACGCGGTTCACGCTCGGGAGGCGGGAGCGTCCGTGGCATTGTGTCCCGTAGGGCGGAGCCTGGGAACATCTGGCTATATTTTTGTTAGCGGTAGGGCGCGAGCCCTCCGGTCTTTCACGGTGTTTTTGAAGCGCGACCGGACGGCTCGCGCCGTTCCGCTATCACCTTCAGAGCCAAAGTAGATCGCATTGCCCGCCAGCCCTCCGGTCCGGGCAGAGCGAAAATCAAACAGCGACAAAAAACCTGGGTTTCGGGCACTTCGAAATTTGATTCCCAGGCTGTAAGATGGCCGATCCGGTCAGTTTCTGTTCCGCCCCGTTTCATACCAAATCCCTGATAGCAATGACGCCTGCTGAAATCCGAGACGAAATCCTGGACATTCTCGAAGACATTTCGCCGGACGAAGACCTGGACGATCTGAAAGACGAGGTTGCGTTCCGGGAGCAGCTGGAACTCGATAGCATGGACTTTTTGGACATCGTGATGGAACTGCGAAAGCGGCACCGTGTCCAGATTCCTGAGGAGGAGTACGGGGAGCTTGCCAGTATGGCCTCCACGGTGGCCTATCTTGAACCGAAGATGCGTGACATCGTCAAGACCTGATCCTGCGGTCCGTCGACTCGAGACGCGTCGAATTATCTGTGACCGACCCAAACGCAGCCAAGAACAGCATCGACCACTACGACACGATCATTATCGGTGCCGGGATGAGTGGTTTGGCGGCCGGAATCCGTCTGGCGCACTATGATCAGCGTGTTTGTATTCTTGAGCGTCACTACACGATTGGCGGTCTGAATTCGTTCTATCGGATGGGCGGGCGTGACTATGACGTCGGTCTGCATGCGATGACCAACTTTGCCAAACGCGGGACCAAGAAAGGTCCGCTGGCAAAGCTGATTCGTCAGTTGCGGTTCCGCTGGGACGACTTCAAACTTGCCGAGCAAATCGGTTCTTCGATCCGGTTTCCCGGCGTTTCGCTGGATTTCAGCAACGAGATCGGGTTGCTGGAAAACGAGATCGCCGAGCGGTTCCCCGGTCAGGTCGATGGCTTCCGTTCGTTGTGTGATTCGCTGTTGGATTATTCCGACATGGATGGAGCCGATGAGCGTTTCATGCGTTCGGCGCGCGAGGTCATGGCCGAGCACATCAGCGAGCCGTTGTTGATCGAAATGTTGCTCTGTCCGCTGATGTGGTACGGCAACGCCCGGGAAAACGACATGGACTTCGGTCAATTCTGCATCATGTTTCGGGCCTGTTATCTGGAAGGGTTCGGGCGTCCGTTCAAGGGCGTGCGGGTGATCCTGAAGAACCTGGTCCGCAAGTTCCGTGGGCTCGGCGGTGAGTTGAAGCTTCGCAGCGGCGTGTCGAAGATTCACGTCGAAGGCGGGCGTGCGGTCGGAGTTGTCTTGGATGACGGAACGGAATTGACGGCGACACGCATTCTCTCGTCAGCCGGCAATGTCGAAACGATGCGGATGTGCGACGACATCACCGAAGTCGACGTCGCCCGCGCAGGAAAGCTGTCGTTTATCGAATCGATTTCGATCCTGGATCGAATGCCCCAATCGTTCGGGTTCGATCGCACCATTGTTTTCTACAACGACAGTGACGCGTTTCATTGGAAACGCCCGGACGACGAACTCTGCGACGCGCGGACCGGCGTGATCTGTTCGCCGAACAATTACATCTACGAAGACGACGAGGGTGATCTGCCCGACGGCGTATTGCGGATCACGACGCTCGCCAATCACGATCGGTGGTGCGAGTTGCCTGAGGCGAAGTACCAAGCCGAGAAGGTGCGGCAGTACGATTTGGCGGTCGCGTCGTCGGTGCGTTTCATGCCCGACTTTCGCCAGTACGTGGTCGACACCGATGTGTTTACACCCAAGACCATCCGTCGATTCACCTGGCATGACAACGGTGCCGTCTACGGGGCGCCGACCAAGCAGCTCGATGGCACCACGCACTTGCCGAACGTTTTCTTGTGTGGCACCGACCAGGGGTTCGTCGGCATTGTCGGGGCGATCGTCAGCGGCATCAGTATGGCCAATCGGCACTGCTTGCAGCCGTAGCGCTGAATCTTCGTGTTGCGTCGGTCGGGCGGAACAACCGTTGGTGTTTAGCCTTGAGGCGATTTCCGGTCGCTGCTTCGCAGCGACAGTGGGCGGCTAAAGCCCAATACCGCTAAGTTAAGCGTGGTTTTGCCCAGGTCGGGGCCCGTAGGCTCGCGCCAAACGGCTGATAATCGATTGATATCAGCCGGT
>NZ_JANZKV010000236.1 GCF_025060895.1 Stieleria sedimenti
ACGGAAAACCGGAGGGCTCGCGCCCTGCCGCTAACAATCAATCGAAGGTATTAGCGGAACGGCGCGAGCCGTCCGGTCGCACCGTGAAAGACCGGAGGGCTCGCGCCCTGCCGCTAACAATCAATCGAAGGTATTAGCGGAACGGCGCGAGCCGTCCGGTTGCACCGTGAAAGACCGGAGGGCTCGCGCCCTGCCGCTAACAAAAAAACACCCCGCTTGGCGTCAAAGTAAGTGGCATTGGGCTAACATTCTCGCTCGGATTGAGGAACATCCTGCCAGCCTCCGCCGCCCCGGGCGGCTTGCGGATCGACTATTCTATTGGGCTTCTGATCCAATTCCCTACCACTGCCCTCCTTCTTCCCTACGGATTTCTGACATGTCAACGACTCGTCGTCAGTTCATCAAAACCGCAGCCGCCGGGTCGGCCGCTGCCGCAACGGTCTCCGGCTTGCCTTTCGAAGCGCCGGTGATCGCGCAAGACACACTCCCCAAACTTCGATTGGCATCGATCGGC
The DNA here is from genome assembly GCF_025060895.1 of Stieleria sedimenti. GTDB lineage: Bacteria > Planctomycetota > Planctomycetia > Pirellulales > Pirellulaceae > Stieleria > Stieleria sedimenti. The sequence continues at coordinate 515 of NZ_JANZKV010000236.1, forward strand.
GTCGGCGGGTCGCGGGGACGTTACAATCGCGGCGGCCAGATCGCCCGCGAGGCGGCGAAATTTGCCGAGATGATCGCGGTCTGTGACGTCGATGATCGCCACACCGAAGAATTCAATCAGGCGTTCGGTGGCAAACTGGCCAAGTACCGCGACTATCGCGAGATGCTGGAAAAGGAAAAGCCCCAAGTCGTCACGATCGGCACCCCGGACCATTGGCACGTGCCGATCGCCATCGCGGCACTGCGCAGTGGCGCCGATGTGTACTGCGAAAAACCGCTCACCTTGACGATCGACGAAGGCAAGCAGATTCGCGCGGTCGTTGAAGAAACCGGTCGCGTTTTTCAAGTCGGCACGCAACAACGTAGCAGCAAAAATTTGTTCTTGATGGCGATCGCCATGGTCCACACCGGACGGCTCGGCGAGAACGTCAACGCCTACGTCGCCATCGGCGGTGCACCGGGGGACGGCCCGTTCGAAACCACCGACGCGCCCGACGATCTGGATTGGAACCTGTGGGTCGGGCCGGCACCGGACGCGGAGTACTGCGAAGAGCGGCGGCGGATGTTCCGCTGGTACTTCGAATACTCCGGCGGCAAGATGACCGACTGGGGTGCCCATCACATCGACATCGCGCAGTGGGCACTGGCGCCGGGCGAAGACGGTCCGACTCGAATCAAGGGAACCGGTCAGTTCCCCAAATCGGTTCCCAGCGATTTGGATTGGGCCGCTTTCCTGGATGGCGACATCTCGTTGCCGAACGCGTTCAACACCGCTACCAAATTCAGCATCGATCTGACGTACGACAACGGTTCGTTGATCAGCGTGAACGACCACTACAAACGGGAAGCAGACAACGTTGATTTCCCCAACGGGATCTTGTTCGAAGGCGACAAGGGACGGATCTTTGTCAACCGCGGAAAACTGCAGGGGGCACCGGTCGACAGTTTGACCGACAGCGACAAGTCAGAGCTGAACGAGTACATCGTCGAGTTGTGCAACGGCAAAAAGCCCGGCAGTCACATGGGCAATTTCTTTGAGTGCATCGGCGATCGTGGCAAGCCGATTTCGGACGTCTGGTCCCATCATCGCACGATGACCTCGTGCCACTTGTGCAACATTGCCTTGATGACCGGTCGCGAACTGACTTGGGATCCTAAGCAGGAAGTGTTCGTCGGCGACGATGACGCCAATAAACTGCTCGGCCGCAAGTCGCGAGATTTCTCGACCGTCGGCTGATCGCAGCCGAAGACGTCAGGCGTTGAAATCGATTCGCTTGGATTCGCTGCCTGCACGCAGCATCGCGTAGCTCCACTCGGCGGTGACGGTGTCACCGCTGTCGGCAAATTCGCGAATCAACCAGCCGCGTTTGGCCGCCGGTGAATCTGCCGGCGGCGAGCGGCGTCGACGCTCGATGCGTTCCAACGCGATCAACGCCAGCGACGGATTGGTCGCGGCAAGTTTCTGAAAATAGCCGTCCGGCGATAATTCGTGATACCGCAGGTCCGTCTTCTTTCGCTCCAGCCACTGAGCATCTTGCCCCAGTTGATCAATCATCCAACGCTTGCTCAACCAATCCACTCTGCCCAGCGCGGGTGTCACGTTCCGCGAGTCACGTCGAAATGCGGAAACGACGTTGACCAGATCCGACCATCGCTCGATGACCAATGTGGCTTCGCCTCGATTGCAACTCGGTGTCTCGGCGACAAACCGTTTGGCGGCTTTTAAATATCGACGTTGGATCTCCAACGCACTCAGCCGACCGCGGCAGGTCATCACGCGACGGACGAGGTTCCAGTCCGAGGCGATGTCATGCAAGGCGGCGATCGGGCGCGGCACGGTGACAAACTCGCTCGTCGCGCCGGATTCAATCATGTCCAACACTAGCGAGACCGAACCAAATTTGACGTACTCGGCCAACTCGGAAAGATTGGAATCGGACAAACCGATTTGAAATCGCTGGCGCCGGGCGAACATCGCCTTGGTCGAACCCAGTGACAAAAACGATCGCTCGCAAAACTGTGTCAGCCAATGGCCGAAAACATAGATCGGCCGTTCACCGCGATAGCCGCCCATGTCCGCAACGACATCGATGGCCATCGCTTTCGGACTCAGCCGATAACATCCGTCTTCATCCAAATCCCCGGCGCCGCACAGGGCGACACGGGAAACCAGCAGGGCGGTCAAGTACTTGCGATGCTTTCGAAACGCAACGTGGCGGACGACAAACCGCAACACGATCACGGTCGGAAAATGAATGCCGCGGAGCAACCCCATGAAGATCGCCCTGGCCCAACTCGGGAGCATTTCAAACAGAACGGCGGCCGATGATGCATCTGCTGACGGATCCGGACCGGTCAACGTCACGTCAGCGGCGAGCGTTGGTTTCTGTCGAATTTGGATCAAGAAGATGAACGCAAACGCGCACAAAAGCACCGGCAACGAGATCACCACGCTGATCAATTGAAGCATCCACAACAGCGCGATGCAGACGCGGTAGACCCACAGCCAAACCCCGCCGGCCACCACCGCTTCATAGTTTTCTTGGCAACCGTAAACGTGACCCAATGCGTCGGTGCTGTTCTTCAAAATTCTCACGTCCCATTCCCCTGCCGCCTCGACCGCTGCGCCGGCGACCAGTTCATCGATGGAACATTGGCAAGCAAGCAATTCATCCGGGCTGGTCACTTCCGGTGTCGCGATTTCAATCAGGCCTCCAGGCAGAGCGTGCAAGGAAGGATGCGTTTCAAACGTCACCGCGCCACCGCTGGCCAGAAACATCTGGTCTCGATCAAAGACACCGGGGACGGTGGGTTGATTGCGACGTATCGCCGCGCAGATCTGTGTGTAGATTTCTGTTGAACTCGGCAGACCCGCCGTGGTCAGATGCGGCTGGTTCACAACCAGCGTCGCGTACTCGGTTTCCATGCCCAGCAATCGCGACACCAGTCGTCGCGCCGGGACGCACCGACGAGAAGAGGATGAGTTCACCAAGCACTCCCAGCCGAGGTAACACAGGGGCAATTGCCCGTCGATTGCCACGGCTCGATTGTAGCGGATTGGGGATCCCAGCGAGAACGAGAATCCGCCCGCTGGTCGTGGGAGCAGCTTCCAGTCGTTTGTCGCAACCAATCCTTCGGCTAGCGGTATTGCGTATTACCAGCGAAGGCCGAATCGTTCGCCGCCGGTGTCGCGATTGTTTCCGCCCTTGAGTGGCCCGTCGTGAGTGGGTTTGACGGCGACTTCGCGTTGGGGTTCCTCGACCTCATCTTGTTTCGGTTTCGAATCCTCGGCAATCTGCTGTGCCGCTTTGATCGACAGTCCAATTTTTTGGCTCTCGCGGTCAAACGACAGGACCTTCACATCGACTTCCTGTCCTTCGCTGACAAATGCATCGACTTTTGAAACGCGATGGTGGGCCAGCTCGCTCACGTGCACCAAGCCTTCGACCCCGGCACCCAAGCGGACGAAACAGCCGAACGACGCGATCCGCGAAACCGTGCCCTTGTGAACGCTGCCGATCGCGAATTCCGCTTCGGCGGTGTCCCAAGGATTTTCCAACAGGTCTCGATAGGAGAGCGAGATCTTGCCGGTTTCCTTGTCGACCGAATCCAGTTTGACCTTCACTTTTTGACCGACTTCCAGCACCTCGCTGGGATGCTTGACTCGATCCCAGCTGAGCTTGCTGACGTGAATCAACCCGTCGAGTGCACCGAGATCAACGAAGGCGCCAAAATCCTTGACGCTGCGAACAACGCCTTCCATGACGTCGCCGGGTTCAATTTCGGCCAGTTGCTCGGCGCGTTTTTGTTCGCGTTCGCGTTCCAGGATCGCGCGTCGGCTGAGCACCAAGTTGCCGCGGCGCTCATTGGCCTCGGTCACCAGACAAACGAATTTCTGGTCGACGAATTCGCTGGCGTCTTCGACCCGGTACTCGGCAATCTGGCTGATCGGCATGAAACCACGCACCCCGCCGACCTTGCATTCGAGCCCGCCGGTATTGTGACCGGTCACGACGGCTTCCACGACCGAGCCTTCTTCCAAATCGCTCCAGTCAGCGACGTCAATTGTCGATCCGGGCAACGAACACATGTACAAGCCATCATCGCGGTTGAATCCACGCACCATGACTTCCACGGAACTGCCCACCGCCGGTTCAGCGTCTTTGAATTGCTCAAACGGAATCACGCCCTCGTCGGGTCCGCCCAGCGCGATGTACACGCTGTCTTGGTGAATTTTCAGCACCTGTCCCGAGATCCGCGTGCCCTCGGTCAAGGCTTCCTTGCGATCCGACATGCCCGCCGAACCGCTCAACATCGATTCGATGTCCGCGGCCGCCAGCTCTGCGTCCAGTTCCGCCTGCAGGTCGTCGCTCAGGCCCGCACGCAACGAGGGCACGGCAACACGCTGCGGTTTCTGGGCCGCCGGAGCCGCAGCGGTGGGCGTCTCTTTTTCACCCTTGATCCGCGGTCGAGGCGGTTTTTTCTTCTTGTTCGGTTTGCCGGCTTTCTTTTCTACTGCTTCGAGTTGCTCGGTGGAGACGCTCGGAGAGGCCGGTTTGGCGATCCCCAAGCCTCGGGCGGCAAGCGGGCCCGAACCGCCGCGAGCGGCTTGAGCCGTCTGGCCAGCTTCGGCGGCTGCATTGGCTTCGGCGGGCGCATTGTCTTCGGCGGGCGCACTCGCGTCGGCAGCCGATTCAGCTGGGGCCGCAGGTGGCGCCGCCGGTTCGGCCGGCGTGGGGGCAATGTCGGTGGCAGGATCGTCCGTCACAGGCTGTGGTTCGTTGCTCATCGAAACAATCGACGTGGGGAAAAGTGAATGGGGTCGATCCGGCAGTCTAGCACCCCGAAAACATTGTCGGTAGTCTTCACCCCAGGTTTGTCCACTTCTGATGGAGAACAACGCCAGATGCCCGAATTTACCGATTTTGCTCAATCGCTAACCCAGTCCTTCTCAACCGAACTTGAGTCCGCGATCCAGGCCGCACCGCTGCCCCCACTCGGGGACGGTGCGCTTCAGAAACCTCTGTTGACGCTCTTGTCCGGAGGAATCGGCGATCATTTGATCGATGTCCCCGCCGCCCGCCAGATGGAAGTGATGAGCGGACTGTGGCTCGTCGCCGGCGACATTCACCGCAGCCATTCGATCAGCCAAGATCTCGGCAGCGCCGAAGGCAGTTTCTTGCACGGCATCATGCATCGGCGTGAAGGCGATTTCGGCAATTCGAAATACTGGTTCCGCCGAGTCGGTTCGCATTGTGTGTTCGATCAGATCAACACCGAGACCGATGGCCATTACGCCGATCCCTTCGAGTTTGTCGATCAGTGCCAGCGAGCTCTCGCCGGCGGATCCGACGATGACGTCGACCAATGCGTCGCCTCGCAGTGGATCGAATGGCAAGCACTGATGATGTATTTGGTGCAATGAATGCGCTGCGTTGCGACGCGACAAGGAAACCGGAACTCCGCGGCGGTTTGCCTTGCCACGATCGACTAGCGCTGGCCCGAGCGAGTTTTAAATTCGCTCAACCACAGCGGGCGTTTCGCAGCCGGCTTGGAGACCGACAAAAAAATGCCGACCCCAGGCGACTGGCCCAACGCCGTCACGCCGATCGTGCCCGCTTGAATCTTGTCGCCCGATTCGACAAACCATTGCAACGTCTCGGGCTGCTCGACATCGCGATAAATCGACAGTGTTGAGGTCTCGCCGTTGGTCGTGATCTTGTTTACCGGATCGAGACGAGACTCTTCGCCACGGTCGCGGGCGAACACTTCGACGCCTTGCTTGAACGATCGCAGACCGATTTGAATCCCGTCCACTTCGAAACCGACCTGTGTGCCTCCGGGCATGCCCGCCGACACCGAGGATGTCAGCGACATCGCCGCCCCCGCGGCCAGCTTAAATTGCCTGTCGGACAATCGGTAGAACTGACCAACCTTGATCGTGGTCGGACGCAGCTCTTTGCCGGTCGTTTCGAACCAGTCAAACCCCTGGTTCGATTCGAATCGATCGGCCAGTTGTGCCGGGAACGCGTCGACGTTGCTGAGCCCGTCAAGTGACTTGATCGCCTCCGATGACTCGGTGAGTTGTTTTCCTGGACCGATCGACAGTCCGCCCAGCGGCTGAAATTCTGTGGGGCTCCGCCGTGTCGCGTCCGATGGCGTGACAGATTCGGTCGGTTGGTTCGCAATATCGGAAAGCACCTCGCTGAATTCGTTGCCCAGACCGGCGCCGAGCCCGCTTCCCGTCTCTCGCCGTTTCGCGATGGGAGATCGGCTCCTGGGGACCGACATGCCAGACCGCGGTGCCTGCCGGCTCGCCTTTCTCGTCCGCCTTGCCGTGCCTTCTGGCCCGCCGGAACCCGACTCGTCGTCTTGATCAGCGACGTCGTCCGACACGGCGGTCATCAGCGAGGATTCGCGGACCGGCGACTCATGCTGCGACGGACGCGCTTCTGCCGCACGTCTGCCGCCGGGGTTTCGATTGACCCAAAAAACGATTGCCACAATCGTGAACAAGACCGCCGCACTGATTCCGTGGTATTTCCAATCGCTCGGCTTTTTCCGTCGCCGCGACACCGACGCTTGCTGCTCCTGCGACGTTTCCGATGCGGACGTAACAGCCGATTCGGTGGCGAACTGCGCTGAAGCCCCGTGTTGGGCATCCGCAGCGGCACTGGATCGCAGGGCTTCGTCATACGCCGATCGCGAATCAGCGCTCAGCAGCGTTCGCCGGGCAATCGCGACCTGCCCCAGCATCTCCTGAACGATCTTGCGCCGCGGACCGGCCGCGATTTGATGCAGATAGGCGCTCCGCGATTTCGCCGCCGATTCGATCAACGCTTCGTCGGACTCAAAGTCGGTCAGACCCAACAGGGCATAGTGATTCGGGGGCAATCGTTCGGCCGGAATTTCCAGCCACTCTTGGTACAAAGCATTCAAGTCCGCGGGATCGGAAATCGGCATCGCAGGAAAATGACAGAAGAGGAGGTTGGGGGAGTCCCTTTTATACCACGAAGCCGCCGGCGTTCGGCAACGATTTCTCGCCCGAGCAGCTCATCGAGAAGGGATTTTTCGCCGACGGCATTCACAAGCCATCCGAGCAGAAAACGCCGACGACTGTCTCTGTGAGACAGACGCTTGTCGCGTCGCATCGCCGCGGCAGTCTGCAGATCTTGGTTCCCACCCCTACCGACCGCGAGACCCACTCGCCGGTGTCGACGCGTCGTTTGGCTTGGACGCCAACCGTAGCACACGACGGGATTCTTCAGACAACTCGCGCTTTCGCCGGTCGGCAATCAATCGATGCTGCGGATCGATCGTCTCGAGTGTCTGGGCAAGCGCGAACGCTCCCGCGGCCTGCCAATAACACTTCGATTCGAGGTCGTCGGTGGCGGCGCGTTTGCCAAACCCTTCCCAGGTCTCCGCCAGCCAGAACAGGTCCGCGACGGAGAACTGAACACCTGTCGCGTCCAATTGGTTCACCGTTTCACTGAAGTGGAACAATGCCTCTTTGCCGAGCGTCTTGTCCGCATCGAGGTGCCGTGCTTGCAAATAGACCGATCGCAGGAACTCGGAGAGTTCCGAGTGGGGTTGACGCATCCGTTCGGTGACGTTCACCGGCTGCGGCACGGCATCCGGTACGCCGCCACCTGACCTGTCCTCTGCTGCCCTGTCCCCGGTCGCTTGGGGTCTGTCCCCGGTCGCAAGGGGTCTGTCCCCGGTCGCTTGGGGTCTGTCCCCGGTCGCTTGGGGCGGTGCGGAGTCCGTTGGGTCGGCGGGGGGGATCGGCATCGGGCCGCCGCGTTTGACGGGCTTGGTGATCCCGTTGGATGCAAGCAATCGGATCCCCAAGCGATCGCGGTAGACGAACCCGATCGCAGTCGCCATCAACAGGAATCCCGCCGCCACCATGACGAAATTTGCGGCGAAGCGGGATCGGCGGTCCCGGCTGTCGAGTGGGACCGAACGAGCTGGAGCCGTTTGAGGCTTGCGTCCGCGAGCCCGCTCCTCGGTGTCGTTCTCCTTGCTGACGTTACCGGGCACCACGCGGGTTCCCGTCCGATCGATCGCCAACGGCTGGAACGGCATCAGGTCGGTGCAAAAGGCCGAATCCAACGCATCGACGTTCTCCTGCATCACGAACACGAATCCACAATGACACTCCGCCGTCTGCCCCATGTCCGTTCGCGTGATTGAATATTCCCGCTTGCATCCGGGGCACGAAACCACGGCCAAATCAACCGCCGCCCCTGCTGTCGAGTCTTCCAACGGTTCTTGCCGTTGCGGCGTCTCATCAGACGGATGCGTCTCGGATGCGTCGGCTGGCGGCGGAAGGACCGACCCTTGGCTGGCTTCGGAAACCGGCAGCTGATACAGATCGGGAAACGCCACGATCGGCAATTCGACGGCACTTGCGTCGCTGGATTCCAGAATTGAATCGGCTTCCGCGTCCATCGAATCGGACGCGTCGAATACCGGGACCCGCAGCTGATACAGATCGGGAAACGCCACGATCGGCAATTCGACGGCACTTGCGTCGTTGGATTCCGGAATTGAATCGGCTTCCGCGTCCATCGAATCGGACGCATCGAATACCGGGACCCGCAGCTGATACAGATCGGGAAACGCGACGATCGGCAATTCGACGGCACTTGCGTCGCTGGATTCCGGAATTGAATCGGCTTCCGCGTCCATCGAATCGGACGCGTCGAATACCGGGACCCGCAGCTGATACAGATCGGGAAACGCGACGATCGGCAGTTCGACGGCACTTGCGTCGCTGGATTCCGGAATTGAATCGGCTTCCGCGTCCATCGAATCGGACGCGTCGAATACCGGGACCCGCAGCTGATACAGATCGGGAAACGCCACGATCGGCAATTCGACGGCACTTGCGTCGCTGGATTCTGGAATTGAATCGGCTTCCACGTCCATCGTGTCGGACGCGTCGATCGCCGGGACCCGCAGCTGATACAGATCGGGAAACGCCACGATCGGCAATTCGACGGCACTTGCGTCGCTGGATTCTGGAATTGAATCGGCTTCCGCGTCCATCGAATCGCACGCATCGATCGCCGGGACCCGCAGCTGATACAGATCGGGAAACGCCACGATCGGCAGCGAGACGGTGTTTTTGGGGGCCTCGTCGACCCGTGGATCGGCATCAATCTCTGATGGTTCGGGCGAAGCTGAGCTGTCGCTTTGTCCCACCGAGACTTTCGTGAGGATTGCCGTGGGGACTTTGACAACCGCCCCGCAACGGCACGGCAATTCCACGCCGGCGCCCGATCGATCGACGACGTATTTGCTACCACACTCGGCACACTCGGTCGGAATCTCGGTGACTGCCGACAGGTCCGTTGCGATCAACGTCGCGTCGCACTGACAACGCAGGGTCGGTGTTCCTTGCGGCAGTGCAGCTTCATCGAGAGAAAACGCATTCGCATCGGGAGGCGCAGCGACGAGCGACGCTTCGGTGAAAGCGAGCGTCGTACGGCAGGCTGGGCATTGGCCCGACAGCGTCATCGCGGGGCTTTGATAGCAAGACGACTAGGCGAAGTGGATCGCCGAGTCTAGCAATCTGGCGCGGTAGAGCCCAAGATTGGTTTGCGATTCTGGGAGCCAAATCATCGCGCAAACCGAAAGTTTCACCCACTCGGATCTGGCCTAAAGCTCAACACCGCGAAGTGACGCTCGACGGGAAGGCCGCTCGCGCAGGCGCGAACCGGCTGATGTCAAGCCGTTTGGCGCCAGCCTACGGACCCCGTTCTGGGCAAGACTTCGTCAACGTCGCGGTATTGGTCTAGAGCTCAAACGCCTCGTCATCGAGGTCTTCCGGCTCCTCGTCATACGGATCGTCGTCATCGTCACCGGATCGCCGCATTAGCGCTTCGGGTGGATCGGAGCCGTCGTCGGGGAACCAGCGAATCGTTTCTCGCGGCGGATCGGAAAGACTTTCTTCGCATTCGATGGCGTTCCAGCTGAGGTCGCCGGGCCCGTCAGCGACATCACCGTCTTCGAATTCCTCATCGGTGCTCATCAGATACAGCGACGCGTTGCGTAAGAACCTTTCGACTTCGGCCGGTTCATAGCGATCGGTGTCGTAGACGGCTTCCATGTCGGGCATGTCCAACTGCCCCATGCCGACGGTGTCCATCAACGCCCAGGATTCATCGACGCGAAACAGTCGCACGTTGGTCCACATGTCCAGGGGCGGCAATTCGTAGTTCCAGGCGTAGTTGAGTCCTTGTCGCAGCCCATTTTGATCCCGCAGGACTTCGCCGCCCGGATTGAAATAACAAATCGCCTGGGGCAGTTCCAAGAGCGCCGAAACGGCCTTGGTCAAGAATCGCAGCTCTTCGATCGGATCGTAGTCATCGGGAATCAGCACCACGTCTTCAGAATCGTCGTCCTCCGACTCCGATTCATCTGCACCCAAGACGTAGCTGATCAGCAGACGAATGTGCGAGTTGTGCTGCTGGGGAACGTCTTCGCCATCTTCCCAGCCCCACGACTGTTCCGCAGCCCGCTCCAAACAACCCGGGAACGCGAGCGGACCGAATTGACCCAAGGACCAGGCGACGAAGACGTCGGGAGAGGTGTCCGGATCTCCCATCTGATCAGGCCACTTTTCCGTCGAGGGCGTGACCAACAGGTGGCCCCCGACCTCGGGCCGAAAACTCATCACCAGCGTTTCCGGCGACGCACCATCCATGGCCGATTCCTGGACACCAATCATGTCAAACGACGAGAGTTTGTCCTGCAGCTCCGCCAACCCGACGGGGCTTCGCAGCAACACGCACATCCCTTGAGTGAACAATCCCTTTGCCATGATCGCCTGTAATCGCTCTTCTGCCACAATGAAAAAACGGCGACAGTGTGGGTCGCCGAGGGGTGATTCTTACCGCATCAAGCCGCATTCGACGAGTCCAAAGGATCGCCGATCGCCAAGCAGTGCGAGAAAAAGACGTCTCGCGGGCATTCGGAAGCCATTCTACCCCAGCGGCCGGATGTAGGTCGGCGACCGGGCGGTGAGTGGTTTCCATCCAATCACAGGTGAGACGCTGCGTGAGCATCGGGGCAGCCCGCCAAATACGCTCTCGGGCAAATACGCTCTCGGGGTAATCTGCAATGGGTTCGCGGAATTGCGGTCGCGCGGCAAGGCGACCATCGGCGAATCATTGCAACCCCGCGCGGCAGCGCGGTGAAGCATTTTCTGCGGCGGAGGCCGCCTGCCGAGTACCGCTCGGTCAACACCAATGACCAGGCCCGGACGCTGGCGCGA
>NZ_JANZKV010000237.1 GCF_025060895.1 Stieleria sedimenti
GCGCCAGCGTGCGGGCCCCTTCATTGATGTTAACTTTGCGGCTTTGCCCAGGACTGGGGCCCGTAGGCTCGCGCCAAACGGCTGATACTCGTTTGATATCAGCCGGTTCACGCCAGCGTCCGGGCCCCTTCATTGATGTTAACTTAGCGGTATTGGGCTAAAGCCTGCACACCAACACGCTTGCGCGTGCCATTCAGGTCACGTTGAAAAGTTGATCTCTAAATGAACTGGGCGTAGAAGGTCCACGCGCCGGTGACCAGCATCGCCGCGGCGGACAACCACAGGAACGTGTCCCAGAGCTTGTTCGGCTCCAGCCCCTCCACCGAGCGTTTGTAGCGGAAAAACAATGCCGCCCCCGCCAGCATCGGCAACATGATGCCTTGCGCGATCCCGCTGATCAGAACCAGTTGCGCCGGCGCGGGAAAGGCGATGAAGATGACCACGCACAGGATCGGGAACACGCCGCTGAGGATCCGGATCCAACGGTCTCGCGTCTGTTCGTCGTGGGCGATCAAGCCGATCACGCGGAGCGCATCGGAAAACGTTCTCGCGTGCGACGCGTTGGCGACAAAGAACGTCGAATACAGCACCGCCAGAGCACCGAATAAAAACACCGTGGCGGCCCATTCCGAGAAAACCGGCTGAAACATCACCGCCAACGTCCGCACCATATCGCCTTTCTCGGGGGTCAATCCGATCCGATGCAAGACCGATGCGCCTAGCAAGTAGAACGCGATGGTGGCGAAGGTGTAGATCAGCATCGACCCCCAGGCATCGACGTGCATCACCCGCATCCATCCGGCCGCACGCTGTTTCCACGCCGGGCTGCCATCGTTCTTGCCCGTGAATTTACCGTAGCCCTTTTCCAGGCACCAATACGGGTACGTGATCAGTTCGGCGGCACCGACGCCGATGATCCCGAACGTCGCCAGCGCGGTGCGAATCGGACTCACCCCTGCTGTCTGTTCCGGAAACGAAAACATCAATCCGGAAAGAAACTCTTTGGCGCTGAAGGCGAATTCGGCTTCGCTTTGCAACCAGTAAACGTTGACGACGACCAACAGCGTGAACGACGCCACCAGCGCAGTGGAAAACGATTGAATCAAGTTGTAGCGTCCCACGACCAGAATCACGCTGGTGATCAGCGAGATCAGGATGGCCCAGATCGCCGTGTCATGGGGCTGCACGTGTTCGCCCGCGTCCGCCGGATGATAGGTGGCGTCGTAGGTGACCCAGGTGTTCGGAGTGGAGACTTCGAACTCGGATTCGCCGCGATCATGTGCGGCACGAAACGCGTCGAAACGGGCCAGTTGTTCCGCATCGGCGGCCTGGTTATACGCGACGCCTTGCCGCGTCAGCGGGGCGCTGATCGACAACGCCTGGCCGACGCCGCCGACGATTCCGCCCAGTTGTGAAATGCTGGCCAACCACATGATCAACCAATACCACACCAACCAGTTTCCACGCCCCTTGATCCGCGGCCCCGGCACTTCGTCGAGCGCCACCAGAGTGGTTTTGCCACTGATCAGTGCGTAGCGGCCGAATTCGATTTGCGCAAACACCTTGATCACGCAACCGATCACGATCAGCCACAACAGACTGAATCCCGATTCGGCCCCCGTCTTGGTCGTGGCGATCAATTCGCCGCTCCCGACGATCGACCCGGCCACGATCAGCCCCGGCCCTACCGCTAATAGAATCCGCCCAAACGAGGTCGGAGGGGAAATGATTTCACTTTGATCTTGATTCATGGCGGAAAGTTTAGCAGAGCCGACGAGGCCGGGGGTTTTGACGCTCCACGTTTCAGATTTGAGATTTGAGATTTGAGATCTGAGATATGCTGACTCTAGCGTTTTCGATGTATTCACTCTCCCCTCGGGATATCGATTGTATAAGAGCAGCTTTTGGCAACCCATGTAGATTCTCTCCCTCTGGGAGAGACGGCGTTTGCGCAGCACGCAAACGCCAGAGAGGGCCCACGCTGCAAAAGTCTCAGCGATTTCCGCCACGATCAACTCCGCCACTTATCCAATCGACACTCCTCCTGGCAAGCAGGATACTTACCCCACTACTCCCCGAAGTGGACCGCACAGGCATCGTTTTCGCAGGTCCCTTGGCCTGACTTCTTGCCTGCCAGCTTGTAGCGCCGCTTGGCGATTTGGT
>NZ_JANZKV010000238.1 GCF_025060895.1 Stieleria sedimenti
TTCGTTATACGAGCGGCCGGCATTGCGACGCTGCCCGAGGCCTGACGGCCAGCGGCTCACCATTGACTCAGCAGATCCCGACTCAATCGACAACCCGCTCGCGGCCTATCGATTGAAGCCCGCACGCCTCGTGCGTCCTGTGCTGTCGAACACCGGCAAATCCGCTAAATTGCTAATTCGGGGGCGATTTTCGCATGCCCCGATGCGTGTCCTGTTCCATCATTAAAACCTGTTTTTCCAGTTGGATTACTTTTCGATGACGATTCGGCCCTTTCGAAAATTACTGGTTGCCAACCGCAGCGAGATCGCGACGCGCGTCTTCCGAAGTGCCACGGAGCTTGGGATTCGGACCGTCGCAATCTACTCCTACGAAGACCGATACGCCCTACATCGGTTCAAAGCGGACGAGGCCTACCAGATCGGTGAATCGGGGGAGCCGATTCGTTCGTATTTGAATATCGATGCGATCGTCGCGTTGTGCAAAAAACATGACATCGATGCGGTGCACCCGGGCTACGGATTTCTGTCCGAGCGGCCGGGATTCGCCGAAGCGCTGGCCAAGGCGGGGATCGTGTTTGTCGGTCCCAGCGTCCGCTCGCTCAAGCAGCTTGGTGACAAGATGTCGGCCCGCGAGCTGGCCGAGAAAGCGGGTGTCCCGGTCTTGGGTGGCAAGAATGAACCGCTGCGTGATCCGGAGGCGGCGCTCGCGTTGGCGGAAACATTGGGCTATCCGGTGATGCTGAAAGCGGCCCACGGCGGTGGCGGTCGGGGGATGCGGGTCGTCGGATCGGCCGACGAGTTGCCGGCCGCGTTGGAAGCGGCGATGCGTGAATCGAAAACCGCCTTCGGCAGCGATGAAGTCTTCTTGGAACGTTTCGTCAAACGCGCCCGACACATCGAAGTCCAGATCATCGGTGACGGCACGAATTTGGTGCATCTGTACGAACGCGATTGCAGCGTCCAGCGCCGGCATCAAAAAGTTGTCGAATTGGCGCCGGCTCCCAATCTGCCGGCCGAAGTCCGAGACGGTTTGTGCGAAGCGGCGTTGAAGATCGGGAAGGCGGTCGGATCGGATGGTTCTTGCTATGAGAACGCCGGCACGGTTGAGTTTTTGTTGGATGTGGATTCCAACCAATTCTTTTTCATCGAAGTCAACCCGCGGATTCAAGTCGAGCATACTGTGACCGAAGAAGTCACCGGGATCGACATCGTTCGCAGCCAGATTCTGATCGCGCAGGGGCACAAGCTGACCGATGAGGTGGTCGGGATTGGTGCCCAGGAAAACATCCACACCACCGGCTTTGCGATGCAGTGCCGGGTGACCACCGAAGACCCGGCCAATCAGTTTCTGCCCGATTACGGCCGCATCACCCACTATCGGTCGGCGGCCGGACTGGGGATCCGTTTGGACGCCGGTACGGCATTCAGCGGCGCCGTGGTCAATCCGTTTTACGATTCGATGTTGGTCAAGGTCACCGCGCGGGCTCCATCACTGGCCGCCGCCAGTTCGCGGATGGATCGTTGTCTTCAAGAATTCCGGATTCGAGGCGTTAAAACCAACATCCCGTTCCTGATGAAGTTGATCAATCATCCGATCTTTCTCGCCGGTGAAGCGACGACGCGGTTGATCGACACGACGCCCGAATTGTTCGAGCTGCCCAGACGTCGCGACCGGGCGACCAAGCTGTTGAATTATCTGGCCGACACGATCGTCAACGGCAACGAGTTGGTCGCAGGGCGTCCGGTCGCGACGCGGCGTACGCCCGCACCGGTGCCCGAAGTCCCGCCGCTGGCTGATCCTCCCAAGGGCACCAAAGACATTTTCCGCGAGTCTGGTGTCGAAGGCCTGGTCAAATGGATCGGAGAGCAAAAGGGTCTGCTGCTGACCGACACGACCATGCGAGACGCCCACCAGTCACTGCTGGCGACTCGTGTCCGCACCTATGACATGGTACACATCGCACCGGCGTACGCGCACCACGCGTCCCAGCTTTTCTCGTTGGAGATGTGGGGTGGAGCGACCTTCGACACCAGCATGCGATTCTTGAAGGAATCGCCATGGCAACGACTGGCGGACTTGCGCGAAGCGATTCCCAATATCCTGACCCAAATGTTGCTGCGGGCCAGCAACGCCGTCGGCTACACCAACTATCCCGACAACGTCGTGCGGTTGTTCGTGCGTGAAGCCGTCCAGGCCGGGATGGATGTCTTTCGAGTCTTCGACGCGCTGAACTGGGAACAGAACATGCGCGTGGCGATGGAGGCCGTGATCGAGGAAGGAGGGATTTGCGAAGCGTCGATTTGCTACACCGGTGATCTGCAAAATCCACGACGCACCAAGTACGACTTGGCGTACTACATCAATCTCGCCAAGCAGCTCGAAAAGATGGGCGCCCACTTGTTGGCCATCAAGGACATGGCGGGGCTGTTGAAACCCAAAGCGGCTGTCAAACTGATCCGGGCGCTGCGCGAGGAGATCGGAATCCCCATCCACTTGCACACGCACGATACCGCCGGCATCCAAGCGTCGACGATTCTGGCCGCTGCCGATGAAGGGCTTCAAATTGCCGATGCCGCCCTCGCACCCTTGTCCGGCGGCACCAGCCAAGTGAACTTGAATTCGCTCGTCGAAGCCTTGCGCGACACCCCGCGTGAAAGTCCCTTGCGGACCGAAGCGCTGACGAATTTGGCGACCTACTGGCAAGCGGCACGCGAATTCTACATTCCCTTTGAAAGTTCTGTTTTGCCGGCGACCGGCGATTTGTACGAACACGAAATGCCCGGCGGACAATACACCAACCTGTACCAGCAAGCTCGTGCATTGGGGCTGAGCGATCAATGGGCCGAAGTCTGCAAGGCGTACGCCCAAGTCAACGCGTTGTTCGGGGACATCGTCAAAGTGACGCCGACTAGCAAGGCCGTCGGCGACATGGCGCTGTTCTTGGTCGCCAACGAAATGTCGGCCGAGGAAGTCCTGACCAGCGACAAATCACTGGCGTATCCGGCCAGCGTGCTCGATCTGATCGGTGGACGGATGGGGCAACCGCCGGGCGGATTCCCCGCAGCGGTGATGAAAAAGATTCTGGGAGACGAACCGGCCGTGACCAACCGGCCCGGTGAATCCATGCCCGATGCCAACATCGAAGTCGCCAGGAAAGAAGCCGCCGGGCTGATCGGTGAACCGGCCTGCGATCAGTCCGCGGTCACTCACTTGTTGTACCCCAAGGTCTTTGCCGACTTTGCCACGCACCAGCAGACCTACGGTGATGTCGCCAAATTGCCGACGCCGAATTTCTTGTACGGTCAGCAACCCGGTGAAGAAATCGCCGTCGATATCGAAAAGGGAAAACGGTTGATCATCCGATTCCTGACCGTCGGCCAGCCGCACCCCGACGGAACACGCACCGTCTTTTTCGAACTCAACGGCCAACCGCGTGAAATCACGGTTTACGACAAGTCCCTGGAACCGGAAACCAAAGCGGCGGTCAAAGCCGATCCCCGAGACGAAAACCAAGTCGCCTCCAGCATGCCGGGCATGGTGATCACGGTCGCCGTCGAAGAGGGCAGCCGGGTCAAGGAAGGCCAGAAGCTGATGGTGCTGGAGGCGATGAAGATGGAGACCACCGTCAATGCGCCAAAATCGGGTGTCATCAAAACCATCCACGCACCGCCCGGAACCCAAGTCGAAGCGGGCGACTTGTTGGCCATCATCGAGTAACGCATGCCAATCACATCGATGCCAATCGAAGTGTTGTTTGTGAGCGGCAGGGCGAGAGCGCTCCGGTCGGCCAACGTTTTCAAGCTGCAACCGGACGGCTCGCGCCGTTCCGCTAACACCGTCCGTTGTTTGTTAGCGGCAGGGCGCAAGCCCTCCGGTGTTTTGGTAACCATGAGGAACCGGAGGGCTTGCGCCCTGCCGCTAAAACCTCGTCAAACACGGGAGAAAAATGCTTCACAGCGTTATCTGCCGGATCTGCTGTTTCGATGCCTGCTGCTGGCGGTGTTTTGCACACTCGGGATGGTCGGAGCCGCTGCCGAGGACCTTGCCCCTATCGAGTCGGTCGATGCGGCGACGCGTTCGATGTGGCTGATCGATGGAGTCGTCGTCGACTCGGTCAGTTCCAAGCCGATCCCCAACTTCACCGTCACGCCGGGATCCCTGTCGACGGACGACACGGGCCGGTCGACGGTTCGATGGCGTGATAATTTGAAACGGGAAATGACAGCCGGACGCCTGCGTTGGCCGCGGACCAGCGGATTCTCCGTGATGCGTTTTCAAGTGACCGCGGACGGCTACCGCCCCGCCGTGACGCAACGCATTTGGCGCGGCGGCCCGCACACTCAAATCAAAGTCCGACTGGTTCCGGTCGACGGGACCCACACGAAGACTTCCCAAGCACTGGCGCCCTAGGCATCCCCCGTCGTTTTGCCTCCCATGATTCTGCCCCCAATCGTTCTGCCTTTTTTCCGCGTCTTCCAAAAACGTTGGCAGAATGATCCGGGGCAGAATGATGCCATGCCGAACCAATGGAGTGGCGGTTAAAACGGCAGCGTTTTCAGGAACCGCTGACCGAAGCGGCCGTAGTCTTGACCGTCCACGTCACCGTCACCGTCGCTGTCCATGGCGGGATTGAATCCGGGGTCGCCGCTGGATTTCAGGAACGTCAATCCGAAGCGTCCGTAATCCTGGCCGTCCACGTCTCGGTCACCGTCGCTGTCTCCGTAGAGCGCGAAGAAATCATCAGTGGCCAACGTGCCGTAGGAGTAATCACCGCCTTGCAGACCGTCGTTGTCCCCATCAAGCGTCACCGATGTCCCCGCGCGACGCACTTTCGATGGATCAATGGTCAATTGGTAATTGCCATCGACTAACGCCGCATCCAGTCCACGGGTCAGCGCGCCACTGAACGTCAATGTTGCCACCGAATTGCCTTGCGGATCGGTGTTGACGACAAACGACGTCCCAACCACACCGCCCTCGGGATCGCGTTTGCGGACTTCGAACGCACCGGGATCGATGTCGACCAAGCCGTCAAAGGCGACATCAATCTTTTTGATGCGAGAGTGTTGGGGGCTGGCGGATCCGTCGCCGATCGCGAGCGGGCCGACCTGTCCCAGGTCGACCAGTGTTAAACGCACTTCCGTCGGACCGACCGACAGGTCCCAGTCGCTACCGAGGGGCGGGGCGGGGAAATCAACGCTTGCGAAGGTTCCGGTGATGGCTGATCCGCTTATCAGCACGAACGAATCGCCGACGCCGGGAGTGACTCCTTCAGGGGCCTGGAACTTCAGGGCGCCGCCGACGGCGATCGGTCCGGCGGAATTGATCTGTCCCCCGGCCGATTCGGTCATCGTGCCGAGCACGATCGGGTCGGTGGCGGCCAAGGTCAATGTTTCTTCACCCAGGTCCAAGTCGCCTTGGATCTGGATCGATTGCATCGCCAACACACTGACCGGGCCGACCGCGGACAGTTGGACGGTTGTGACCAACCCGTCGTGGGTCACTTCGACGGTTGCCCCGGCCAAGGTGTCAGCGGACGATCGGATCGATGCCGTTGACGTCCCCGTGCCTTGAACGACCACCGAATCGGCATCGTCGGCGCCTTCGATCACGATGCCGTCGGGAAAGGCAAAGTAGCCACCGCTGGTAAAGTCGACGTAGAAGGCTTCGGGGGCGGAAGTGCCGGCGATCCGCAGCGATTGTGTCGTCAACACGGGTGTGGCGAACAGGACCGCGCCGCCACCGCCGTTGTCGATCAACTCGACGTCCGATCCGTTTTGACGGAGGGTGACGTCCGTGGAGGTCGCGGGCAGACTGTAGGTGACGTCCTCGCGGATCGTGATCACGTAATCTTCTACTTCTCCATCGTCGGCCAGACCGTTCGGCTCCAGGTCGCCCGCCGTGCTCAGTCGCACCCGCGCGTACGTTTGCCCGAGAGTCATCGTGGTCGGCACGACGTAGTTGAGCGTTTGAAGTCCCGCGACCACGGTCACGCTGTCAAGGATTTGTTCGCCGGCATCCCACGTGCCGTCGGCATTAAAATCGATCCAGGCATCGACCTTGGCGGTTTCGCCGCCTTGCAGGTCGATGTTCACGCCCGCGGTGGTTTGCCCGAGCTTGAGGGTCCCGAACATCACGCCGTCTTCGTCGCTACCGTCACCGTCGGCGTTTGGCGAGGCAATCGCATCGGTTTCGCTGTCTCGTGTGGCGCCTAATTGGGGGCCGACCGCCAGGTGCGTTGCGCCGTCGTTGACGAGCAGTGTCGAGTAGGAATCGGGGGCGTCACCGAGATCCGCGAGCACCGTTTCCAGCCAGACGAAACGATAATCAAAACTCGAGACGCCCAGCACGTCGAGGTCACCGTCCCGATCCAGATCCCCCAATTCAACGCGTCTCGGTCCGTCGACGAAGTAGTCGATCGGACGCTGCCGGAACGTTTCGTTGCCGTCGTTCAAGAAGGCGTACAACACGTATTCGTCTCGCGAGGCGACCAGCAAGTCGACATCGCCATCCAGGTCGATGTCTCCCGGCGTGACGTCAAACGCGTAGGAGTCTTCCATCGGGACCAGACGCTCGGTGAAAACGCCTGCCCCGTCGTTTTCATACCAGACAATGTCGTCGGTGAAGGCACCGACGGCGAGGTCCAGATCACCGTCACCGTCAATGTCGGCCGTTCGGACGGACGACGCACCGTACGCGGTGGTCGTGACGACTTTCTCGACGAAGTTCTGGCTGCCGTCGTTTTGGTACCAGGCGATCTTGTTATCGTTGTACGAGGCGCTGATCACATCCAGGTCGCCGTCGCCGTCGATGTCGCCGGTCGCAACACTGTAGGCCAGCTTGGCGTTCGTCGTGATCGTTTTGGCGGTAAAGTTTCCGCTTCCGTCGTTGTCATACCAAGCCAGTTTGTCGTCATCACCGCTGGCCGAGAGCAGATCCGGATCGCCGTCGCCGTCGACATCCGCGACGTGAACATCGTTGACGCCGACCGCGGTGTTCGAAACAAGCTGTTCGATGAACGCGCCGCCGTCGTTGCGGTACCAGGCAACTTTGTCATCAAAGTACGAACCGCTGATGATGTCTAGATCACCGTCGCCGTCGATGTCCGCGATTTCAACGCTGGTGGCTCCGTCTGCGGACGTGGTGATGATGCGCGGCAAAAACCCCTGCGAGCCGTCGTTCTCATACCAGGTGATTTTGTCATCATTGAAGGTCGCCCCCAGCACGTCGACATCGCCATCCCCGTCGATATCGGCCAGCGCGACGTCATACGGCAAGTAGGGCGAGGAAACGATTTCGTTTTCGACGAAGGATTCGTTGCCGTCGTTTTCATACCAGGCGATCTGGTCGTTTCCACTGGACGCGCCGAGTACATCCAAATCGCCATCGCCGTCGACATCCGCGACGGTGACGTCGATTGCACCGTCGGCGTTGGCGTCGACCACGGCCTCGGTGAAGTTTTCGTCGCCATCGTTTTCGTACCAGACGATCAAATCGTTTCCATACGACGTGGCGAGAACATCCAAATCTCCGTCTCGGTCAAGATCGGCGGCTGAGACGGCGGTGGGGTAATCGAGCGTCGTCGTGATCGCGTGCTCGGTGAAATTCTGGTTGCCGTCATTTTCGTACCAGGCGATTTTGTCGTCGGACTGGGACGCACTGAGCACATCGATGTCGCCGTCGGAATCCACGTCCGCGACTGCAACACCCAACGCGCCGTTGGCGTTGGTGCTGATCACGTGCTTGGTGAACGCCGCGGAACCGTTGTTCTCATACCAATTGATCGAATCATCGAGGGTGTGGGCGGTAAACACATCCAGGTCTCCATCGCCATCGACGTCGCTGACCGCAATGCTCTTTGCCGCGCCCGCCGAAGGGTCGATCACATGAACGGTGTAGGGTTCGGCACCTGTGTTTTCGTACCACAAGATCTCGTAGCTAAATCCGGCGCTCAAGAAATCGCGATCGCCGTCTCCGTCGACATCACCGATCGCGATGCTGCGTACGCCTCGGTCGTCGGGCGACACAACGTGGGGCGAAAAATTTTCATTGCCGTCGTTTTCGTACCACACAATGTTTTGGCTGAAATAGGAAACCGCGATGACGTCCAAGTCTCCGTCGTTATCAAAGTCCTCGACCTCGATTTCCTGCGGATCGTCACCCTGGTCACTGATCAGGCGTCGAACAAAGTTGTCATTCCCGACGTTTTCGAACCACTCGAACCGATCGGAACCGGCCGACGCGCTGAGTACATCCTGGTCTCCATCGCCATCTAGGTCCACCGACGTGATCGCCGAAACCCCCAGAGCGCCCGGCGAGCTGATGTCGCTGCCGGCGAACATCGGTGACATGGGTGCCGGCGGTTGGATCGTCACCTGATAGTCTTCCACTTCGCCATCGGGAGCTTCGCCGGTCGGGGCCAGCCCGCCGACGCTGCTGATGCGAAAACGTGCATAGGTGGTGCCGACGAGTGCGTCGCGTGGGATCGCGAAGGTCAGCACGTAGTCGAAGATGCGGACATCGGCGGAGTCAAAGATTTGTTCGTCGGGGTCGTCCCAGTCGCCGTCCTGGTTGAAGTCGATCCAGGCATCCAGATAGACCCAGCTGGGTTGGTTGGAGTTGCTTTCCACGTTGACGGTGACTTCGGCGTCGAGGGCCCGGACGTGCAGCGGACCAAACGTCACGCCGTCATCGTCGGCCCCGTCGCCATCGGCCGTGACGGACGGTAATCCGTCGACTTCGCCGTCACGCGCTGCCCCCAGCCAATGCCCGACCGCGACGTGCGACGCCCCACCGGAAGCCGCCAGTGTGGGGTAGGGTGCGGGGGCGTCGCCGTAGTCGGGCGAGCCGTTTTCATACCACAGCACGTTGTCGCCGTACTGTGCCCCGATGGCGAAATCCAGCTTGCCATCACCGTTGAAATCGTCGATCGCCAGGCTGTCCGCACCGTTGGCCGAATCGTCGCTGATCACGTGCTCGGTGAACCCGCCGGCGCCGTCGCCCAGGAACACGCGAATCTGGTCGTTTTGGGACGAGGCCAGGATATCCATGTCACCGTCGGCATCGAGATCCGCGGTCGCGACGTCGTAGGCTCGGGCGGCGGACGTCGTCAATATGCGTTCGCTGAAATTCTCGCTGCCGTCGTTTTCATACCAGGCGATCGTATCGTCGTTAAAGGACGCGCTCACCACATCCACGTCACCATCACCGTCGGCGTCGAACGCGGTGACGGCCAACGCCTTATCCGCTGTCAAGCTGATGGCGTGCTCGGTGAAGGTTTCATTGCCGTCGTTTTCATACCAGGCGATCGTGTCGTCATTGCCCGACGCGCTCAGCACATCGACGTCGCCATCGCCGTCCACATCGGCTGTCGTCACATCGTAAGCACCATCGGCGCTGGAGCTGATCACATGGCGACTGAAGGTTTCGTTTCCGTCATTTTCGAACCAGGCGATCGTGTCGGAGAAAAAGGCGGCACTGAGCACATCCAGATCACCGTCACCATCGACATCGGCCACCGCGACACTGCTGGCGTTGGTTTCGAGCGAACTGATCACATGTTCGGTGAATTGCTCGTTGCCGTCGTTTTCAAACCAGCGAATCTTGTGGTCGTACTTCGACGCGCTCAAGACGTCGGTATCGCCGTCGCCATCGAGATCCGCGATCGCCACACTTTGGGCTCCGTTGGCGAGCGTTGAAATCGTTTTTTCGGTAAAGACACCGCCGCCCTGGTTATCGAACCAGCGAATCGAATCGTCTCGATAAGACGCGACCACAATGTCTTTATCGCCGTCGCCATCGACATCTCCGCTGGCTACGCCCCGCGGCCCGTCCACCGTGTCCCCGATGACCGCATGCTCGACGAAGGTCGCACCGGGCGGCGGCGGCGAGGGAAGGGAATTGAGATCGGAGGCCAGCAGAATGCGTTGTTCCAAGCGTTCGCCGCGAATTCGACCGATTGCCCTTCGGTCCACTTTTCTTGTCCGCCGTCGCTTTCGCGACCTAAGAATCGTTTGTTTCATCGAGCTGCAGAGGAGGGGACGAAGGGGGGGAATCATCGCACTGTGGGAGCCGCGTATTCTACTCGCTCGCCGCGCGTCACGCTCGATCACCCCTCATGACCTTCCCTCCAACATCCTGTCTCCACGATTCGCCCCCGCTATTGGGTGCCCACCATCCGCTCTCTGATCATTCTACACTCTATCGTCTTGTCCCCATCGTTTTGCCCCATTCCTGCCGTTCCCACATCCGCTCCCTACCCGCCGGCCGACCAACTCTGTACCGCATCGCCCTCGTCGAACCAAACATTCCGTTCAATCTCATCTGTTTTGAATCCCAACGCTTTCGGCCGCCGCGTGTCGGGCAAGACGACCACGTCATACAGTTCGCCGATCACGTCTCCCTCCATACGGATCCAATGCACCACGTTGCCGCTGCGTAAGTCAATCACCTGAACGCCGCAGCGCGTCGCGGCGTCGCGTGAGGCGAGTTCTCGATCGAGATTTAGCCCTCGGAACGATTGCTCATCGTCTCTCGGCTTGGACAGGCCGACGACGGCATAGTCGCCGACCAGAGCAAGTCCGCGGGCGTAGCCGGGGCAGAACGCGACACGTTCGAACGTTCCCGTTTTGACATCGACGAAGCCCAGGAAGCCATTGCCCGAATCGAGCAACCACAATCGGTTTTGGACCAGACGAGGCGAGTGCGGCATCGACAAGCCTTCGGCGATGATCTGGTCGGATCGAACATCGATCACGACTCCGCCGTCGTGGCGTCGGTCGCGCCAGCCATCGATCACATCCGACCGGCTGCAGGCGGTGACGTAGCGAGGCCGACCGTCTTGCATTGCCATCCCGTTGAGGTGACAGCGATCTTCCGCGGCGAGCTTTGAAATGAAGTTCGGCCGCCAGAGTGGGGTGAAGCTGCGTCGTTGGCTGATCGTCGCGATGCAGTTGAACAGCGTGCTGACAAAAATCGGATTGCCGTCTCCATCGACTGCGACATCGTGAATGTCGATATCTCCGGTCGTGTATCCGACCTGAGGAACGAACAGCCGGTCGAACTCGCCGCCGGGCGGTTGCGCCGTCAGCATGTTTTCCAAACGCCACAATTGATACCGGGTGCTCATCCAGATCGTCTGAGCGTCCGCCCAAAGCCCCATGCATCGGTTGAAGGTACGTTCAAAGATGGCCAGCCCGCCGTCGGGTTTGGTTCCGACCAACAACAGTTTCCCCGCTTGATAGGTCGAGATCGCCAGGCTGATGTGGTGTTGGGTCAACCACGTGGTCAAGTTGCGGGATCCGAGGATGTTTAACATGGTCACCTCTGGTGAAGGCCCTCCGCTCAGTTCGATTCAGTTCCGTCAGGATCGGCAGCGTTGGCAAATTGATTCAGCACTTCGCGCCGCAGGCGTGCAATGTCATTGACATCGTTGACGTCGTCGGGTTTGACGAACAAGCGTTCTTTGCCGCCGGCGACGGTGTCGGCATCGTGAACGTAAAACCAATTCGGTGTCGTCACCGCTTTGACGGCTCGGTCCGAATCGGTTTGGATCGACAACGCGAGGGCATCGTCGCTTCGGCACCAGTCGGCCGGAGTGACCAAGGGTTGACCGTGGAAGAGCTGTTCCAACAACTCGGGCAACGCCGCGGCGGATTGCAACGACGGAACGCGCAGCGGGCCGCCGCAGGAAACCAGCATCGGCAACCGAACGTCTTGGCTTCGCAGCGGACCGACATGGTGTCCCAGCCAGCCGTTTTCCCCGAGCGAAAATCCGCTGGTCCCGGCCAAGACGATTCGGGGGCGTCGTCGGCGCACGGATTCACCGAGCAAGTCGATCATTTCGTCCAGCAACCGAACCTGGGCCGCGTAACGCTGCATCCAGGTGAACAACAAATCGGGATCGTCGTTTTTGGAAAGTTTCAGCGCGGGCGGATCGGTGGTGGGGGGCAGGAAGAACGGTTCGGGCGCAGCGTTGGCGTGATCTTGCGTTTCCTCCTCGACCGGTTCTTGAGTTTCCTCGTCGTCATCGTCGTGCGTGACGGGCGCGTCCCAGTGATCGCGAAGCATGCCGCTGTGGATCCAAATCAATCGCGTCTCGGACGTGATGGCGTGGATGCTTGCCGCAAAGGCTTGCGCCAGAACGGTGGCTTCGACCGTTTCGGCGGGGAGGCGTTTCAGCGTCGGTTGTAAGGCGATTACTTGGCTGAAGCCGAATTGATCTTCCGGAATCGTCAGCTTCGGATCGTCGGTCAAAAAGACCGTCGCGCCGTGGTCTGCTTGGCGAGCGATCCACCCGCGTGAATCGTCCAGCCATCGCGTGATCAGGCTTCCGGGCCGGTCGACGGGCGAGGTCCAGCGATCCCAGACCACGCCGGTCGCCGCCAACGTATCGATCGCCGGCGTCTGATTCCATGAGCATCCGTAGCAGCCCAGCGGCGAAGTCGCCAGCCCTTCGAGCGTGACGACGACCGTGATCGGGGATCGGAGGGAAAGTTTGGGCACGGGCTTCTGTTGGGCGATGGGAGAGACCGGGTCCAGCGTAACAACTCCATGGCGCGTCGCCAATCGGCGGGGCCGGCTACTGGCTTTGACCCCATCCGGGGGCACTTCGCACGACCGGAGGGCTCGCGCCCTGCCGCTAACAAACAACGCAAGCGGTTAGCGGAACGGCGCGAGCCGTCCGGTCGGCAGACTCGTCATCTCCCGCACAACTCCACCAAGCCGTCTTGCTCTGGCTGGGCAAGCTGCATCAAAGAGCAAGGTTCTTCACTCGGCGTCCTACGGTTGTCTTGAAGGAGTCCTCCTCCGCCGGCTCTGTTTCTTCTCCACGACCGCGACTTGCAACGATGCCTGCACACTTCTCGACCACTGATCCGATCGCTCCGCTGTCCCCGGTCATCCTGCCTCCCGTAACAAAAAACGCGGAAGACCCGGACCGCCAGCAGCCGCCTGCCCTGCCACCGCTGGATCGGTGCAACGTCTGGGAGGTGCCGTTTGACCGCGTCACGATGTCCGAGGCGATCGACCGGATCGATCTGCTCGTCGAGCGAGGCGAACCCAGCTATGCAATCACCGCCAACTTGAACTATGTGATGCTGCATCACCGGGAATCAGACATCCCCCCAATCACTGCAGCCGCGGATCTGATTTTGGCCGATGGACAACCGATCGTATGGCGGAGCCAACTCGGCCCCGACGCGCTGCCCGAACGCGTCGCCGGCAGCGAAATGATTCACAAACTCGCTTGCCGAGCCGGCCAGAAACGATGGGGCATCTACTTCCTGGGCGGAGAACCGGGGGTCGCCGAGAAATGTGCCAAGCGGCTCGCACGCGATTATCCCGGCATGCGGATCGCGGGAATCGAATCGCCTCCGTTTCGTGCCCTGTCGGCCGACGAACAAGCCGCGCAAGACAAACGAATTCGAGACTCCGGCGCGCAAATCTTGCTGGTCGCCTTCGGCCAACCCAAGGGCGAACGCTGGATCCACCAGCACTACAAACGCCTCGGTGTTCCCGTCAGCATTCAACTGGGCGCCTCGTTCGACTTCATCGCCGGGACCGCCCGGCGCGCTCCTCGAATCTGGCAGAAACTGGGTGCCGAATGGACCTATCGCATGTTCAGCGATCCGAAACGTCTGGTCCCACGCTACGGCAGAAACGCCTGGTTCCTACTGCAAGCTCTGGTCGACGATTGGAAGCAGACGGTGAAACGCTGGGGCATGTCGTTGGACGACTGAACGCGGTGCGATTTGCGGGAGGCGGAGAGGGCAGAAAAATAGGAGGTAGAAAAATGGGGAGGGGAGACAAGAAAATGGGTGACAAAAAAATGGCAGTGGAGTAGCTCGGGGACGGATGTCGGGGTGTCATGAAGCCAGCGTTCGCACCATCATTCCCCACCCATCATTCTGCCACCCATCATTCTGCCACCCATCATTCTGCCTTCGATCGTCTTGCCCCCATCGTTTTGCCACCCCCGCTCGACCATCGCCCCTACTTCATCGCTTCAAACAAATCCAGCAACGTTTCCACGATTCTGTCCGAGGCGTCTTGTTGGACGTAGTTCGTTCCCAGCCAGGTCTCATAGCCGCCGAAACGATGTTGCCTGGGTGTCGGCAGGTATCCGAACGATCCGTTGGCCAATTCGATCGTAAACATCTGCTTGGTCGGCGCCTTGGCCTTCAGTTCCAAGCCGGTTTCGGTGAAGGTTTCAAAGGGGATCGCGGCGATCCCAAGGTCCCCGATGCCGAAGGTTTGCAATTGGATATCCACGGTGTCGGGTGCTTCGTCGAGATCGGCGATCCGTTTGGCGTAGATGGCTTCGCGACGATGCCGGGGTGATTGTTCGGAACTTTTAGCCAGGGCATCAAAGTAGTCGCGCATCTGTTGTGTCGGCTTGCGAACCTTCAACGTCAACGGGGTCGATGCGGCGGAGAGTTTGACCCAATCATGGAATTCGATCCCGCCGTGCGCTTCATAGACTCGGTCGGCGATCTTGTTGGCGACTTCCTGCATCTTTTCGTAGCTGGCGTAGCGTTTCGGATTCTTGTCGCGAAAGTCGATGTTGTTGACGTCGCCGCTGGTCCCGTTGGAGAGCATGCCGACAAAGGCGGGTGACATCTCGGTCGCGCCCAATCGTTTTTCAATCGCGCGGGCAAAGTAGCCGAAATAATCTGCGGAGACTTCATTGCGGGGGACGCCGCCGACGTAGTGCAGGGAATAGTTTGCCAGCAGTGCGATCGGGCTGCCGTCGAGACGTTGCACAGAAACGAAACTGACTTCCGGATCCACGGGGCCGGCTTGGCGATCGAGTGCGGCGTGTCCTCGCGGCGGATTCATGCGGACTTGATCGATGCCACCGAACGGATTGGTTGCCAATTGGGGATCGGTCACAAACCAACGTCGATTGAAGACTTCGGAGGGTTCGTCGACGCTTCCCCAACCGATCTTCGCGGGTTGCAAATGATTTAGCGCACAGCGGACACCGTCGGCGATCCGGCTGGCCAGGAATTTCTGGTACTCGGTCAATTCGCTCTGTTGGATGACCTTGCTTTCCCCGCGTGCGGTCGTGGCCGAGTGCGTGTGTGTCGACGCCATCATCAAATTCGCGATCGGGATCTCGGTCGCTTCGGCAATTGTTGTTTTCGCCGCGTCAAACACTTCCTGAGGAATGCCGACGTTGTCGCAGATCACGATCGCCAGTTTCGTCGCGCCGTCATCGAGCACCAGGCAGCGGGCGTGCAATTCGTCGTGAATGTGTTGTGCCGGCATCGGTTCCCAGCCACCGACGATCATCTGGCCCAGCGGAGGTGTGATGTTGCTCGTTGCCGCTCCGGCCAGGAACGTCTTGCCGTCAGCTTGCGCGGAGACCGGAAGGGCGGTGATGCAAAGGGGGGCGATCGCGACGATCGCCAGACGAGTCAAGGCGGCGACGCAATCACGACGGGAGGCGGGGGAAGTCGGAAGGATCGATTGCATGATGGGGGGCCTGTGGGAAGATTCGGTCAGGAAGGGTGGTCATTGTAATGGTCCGGTCGGCGCGTTGCCCATCAACGACGACAGTTTTTAACCGAGCCGATGAACGAAGCACTGGGCAATGAGCACTGGGCAATGAACGACTGTTCGGTGATTTGTCGCTGAAGTCGCCAGATGGCGGGCCGCCCACCTCGACATTTTACGTTTCACCAAGGCAGCCGGTTTGACGGGACGTTATGATGGATGCCACTCGCAACGAATGAGGGGATGCCAAGTGAGAACGAGTGACAAAATTGCCAACACCGCTCCATTTCGATTCACTCTTGCGCTGTGCTGCACCGTTGCGATGGCGATGCAGGTCCCAGCCCAAGAACTCGCGTCAGCGGTTCCCACGGATGAATCGCAAACGGCCGCGCCGGCTGAGGTTGCCCCGGCCTTTCCCGATCGTCGTCACGCGTTGATCGTCGTCGGGCTTCCGGGCGACCCAACCCATCGCGAGCAATTCGAGGCGATCCTCCAGATCTGGCAGGATTGGTTGGTGAAATTCGCAGCTGTCGATTCCGCCGACATCATGGTGCTTGACGGCCGCGACGCGACCGAAGGCCGATTGCCCGCGACTCAGGAAAGCATTCGATCGGTGACGGATCAACTCGTCGAGCGAATTGGCGAGGACGAAGCGCTGTGGGTGTTCTGGCTCGGACACGGCAACCAGGAGCGGCGGCACGGTTGGTTTCATCTACCCGGACCCGACATGAATGCCGCACAATGGGCCGCGAGGTTTGCCGAGTTGAAAGCCGGCGAACAGGTGTTTTGGATGACCCATTCGGCATCGGGCAGTTTTGTAAAACCCTTTTCGCTGCCCGGGCGGATCGTGATCAGCGCAACCGACGAAGACGAAATCAACGAACCGCGTTTTCCTCGCCAACTCGCCGAGGTCATGAGGCAACAACTGGCCGAGAGAGCGACTGCCGGACCGACAGCGGAACCCGCGTCGCCGGCAAAGGATCCGCTTGTCAGCATCCTGGACCTGTTTCGACGCACCGCGGACCGAGTCGGTCGCTCGTTTGACGACGACCAACTGTTGCCGACCGAACACGCGCTGCTGGACGACAACGGTGACGGCGTGGGCACCGAAGTCGCCGATTTGGCCATGATTGATTCGCAATCGATTCACAGCACCGCCGCTCAGGCCGTCATCGATGGACTGCTAGCGGCTCGAACGATCATCATGACGCCTGAACCTCCACCGACACCCGACGATCCGGCCGCCCCCGCGGCGACACAACAACCATGAATCACCAGATGCCAGAGACGAATGACTCGATGGGCCAGCCGGCCGCGGGCGACCATCCCGAGATCGTGGCGCGATTGCAGCAGGCCCGCACGCAACTGAAACAGGAGATCGGTCGCGTCGTGATCGGCCAGGAAAAAGTGATCGACAGCCTCTTGATCGCCATGCTGTGCCGCGGTCATGCGTTGATGATCGGCGTGCCCGGACTGGGCAAGACGCTGATCGCCAGATCGCTGGCGAAAATGCTCGACATGCAGTACAGCCGGATCCAGTTCACGCCCGATCTGATGCCCTCGGACATCACCGGTTCGGACATCATCGAAGAAGACCCCGAAACGGGCCGCCGCCAGCTCGAATTCTTTCGCGGCCCGCTGTTCACGAACTTTCTGCTCGCCGACGAAATCAACCGGGCACCGCCGAAAACGCAAGCCGCCCTGTTGCAGGCGATGCAAGAACGTGAGATCTCGGTCGGCCGAGAAACCTACCATCTACCGCCGCCGTTCTTCGTCGTCGCGACCCAAAACCCGGTCGAGCAGGAAGGAACGTATCCGTTGCCGGAAGCACAGCTGGATCGATTCATGTTCAACATTCCGGTCGTCTATCCATCCAAGCAAGAGGAGGTTGAAATCGTCAAAGCGACCACCGGGGATGCCGACGTGCAACTGCAATCGATTCTGTCGCTCGATGAAGTCTTGCAATTGCAATCCTTGGTGCGTGGCGTGCCGGTTGCCAACCATGTCATTCAGTACGCCGTCGATCTGGTCGACGCCTCCCGCCCGACTTCGCAAGCCCCCGCGTCAAAAGGCACGGCGTCTGAGCTGCATCGATACATCCGCTATGGAGCCAGCCCACGGGCGTCGCAGTGCTTGGTCCTCGGTGGCAAGGCGCGGGCCATCTTGCTGGGGCGATATCACGTCGATTTTGAAGACATTCGCGCCGTCGCGGCTCCGGTGATGCGACATCGCCTGGCGCTGAACTTCCAAGCCCGCACGGAGAACATCACCGTCGATCACGTCATTACGCAACTCGTCAAAACGGTACCCACCCCGTCATGAACACCGCGTTCGTCACGCCGACACAACTGACGTCCTCGGAACTACTGGGGGCGACCGATGATTTGGAGTTGATCGCCCAGCGGGTGGTTGAAGGCTTCATGCATGGATTGCACCAAAGCCCCTTCGTCGGGTTTTCGGTGGAGTTCGCGTCGCATCGCGAATACATGCCCGGCGATGATCTCAAGCACATCAATTGGCGGCTTTTCGGACGACACGAAAAACTGTTTGTCAAGGAATACGACGCGGAGACCAACGTCGAAGTGCATTTGATCGTCGACGCCAGTCGATCGATGATCGCCGCGGGAAAGTGGTCGTGTGCCGCGATGCTGGCTGCGGCGTTGGGGCACCTGGCCATTCGCCAGCGCGACGCGATCGGATTGACCCTGTTTGCCGACAAGATCCAGACACACCTGCGGCCACGCTGCACGGCGGATCACCAGCTGGAGGTGTTGCACGCACTCGCTCGGCCGCAAGATCACCCGGCGTGTGAAACGGCTCGTGTCTTGCACGAGGTGGCCGAGCTGTCACCGCGGCGCGGATTGAAGGTGCTGATCAGCGATTTCTATTTTCAGCAGGACGAACTTGCCGACGCCTTCGCCCATTTTCGCCACTATGGACACGAAATGATCGTGTTCCACGTGCTGACGCCGTTGGAAACCGCGATGCCCGTTTCCGGGCCGGTCCGATTTCGCGATCTGGAAACCGGCGAAGAAATTGTGACGCAAGCCGAAGCGATTCGCGACGAGTTTGTCAGCGCCGTCGAACAGTGGCAGACCGAATTGAAGACGCTCTGTCAAATGTACGAAATCGACTACCTGGCGATCGATTCAGAAACGCCGCTGCCGATCGCGTTGCGTGACTATTTTCAACGCCGCAGCGAGCTGTTTTGACGGATTCCCCCTCGACCTTCCCGATCCATGAACTTGATGCACCTCGGATTCCTGGCGGCCGGCGCCGCGGCAATGACGTTGCCGTTGTGGATCCATTTGTTGCTGCGTCAGAAAGCCAAATCGATGGAGATCGGCTCGATACGGTTCGTCAAACAGGTCGTCCGCCGAACGAAGAACCGACAACGGATTCAGCGTTGGATCCTGCTGGCGTTGCGGGCGCTGGCGGTGCTGCTGCTGGGATTATTGTTTGCACGACCGTTTTTTCCTGATACGCCCGCCGATGGAAGGACGCGTGAAGTCGTGATCCTGATCGATCGTTCGGCCAGTATGAGTGCGCGGCAAGAAAACGGCGCCGCGGCGATCCGAACGGCGATCCAGCGGGCGAAAACGCACCTCGGAACCCTGGGGGCGGAAACTCGCGTTCATCTGGGGCTGTTCGATGCCGCCGGTGTTCAACCGCTCTCCTTAACCGAACTCGACGCCGCCACGACATCCTCCATGGCAACGCGTTACGACGAGGCGTTTGATTGGGCGGGCGATCTGCTGGCGGCGTCGACGCGCGCCGATCGCAGTCTGATGGTGCTCAGCGACTTGCAGCAACTGGGGACTTCGCCGGCCAACCTGTCCACGTTTCCGGCGGATGTTTCGGTGCGAATCGAAGACCCTGCCCCGGCCATCGCCCAGAATCTGGCCATCGTATCCGCCGTCGCAACCCAAGTCGAACTCCGTCCCGGTGTTCCCGTTGCGGTGGAGATCCAAATGGTCAACCACGGAGCGTTCCCGCTGATCGGCGCGCCGTTGCGGATGGAACTGAGCGGCCCGCGAAGCCCGATCGTCATCGAACGCAGCGTTTCGCTGGCCGCGGGGCAACGGAACACCTTGCGGTTGGAGTTGCCGATCGAAACAGCCGGCCTGTATCGTGGCTCGGTATCGGTGGATTTCGACGACCCATTGGCCTGGGACAACCAGCGCGCGGTCGCCTTGGAAGTCCGGCATCCCGACCGGTTGTTGCTGATCGATGGAGACGCCGGGAGCAAGGCTTGGGAAAACGAAACCTATTTCATTGAAACCGCACTTCGGTTGCGAACGCCGGTGGGGGACGGACCGGCGAGAACGTTTGAGGTGGAGCGGTTGGTGTGGGATCGTGGGTCCGGTTTCCCCGACCTGGCCGGTTTTCGATTGATTGTCATCGCCAACGTCAGTCGCTTTACCGAGCAAGACGCCGGACGTTTAAGTGCCTTTGTTCAAGGTGGCGGCAACGTGCTGTGGTTTCCCGGCGACCGTTCCACCGACGCGGTGCACGAGCGGTTGAAGGCTGCCGGCTTGTTGGGCGAGACCACGCTAGGCCGAGTGACCGACACGGTCGCAAGCGTGCAGGAATTTGCCGTGGATCATCCAGCACTTCGGCCCTTTGCCGATCCGCAGCATGGCGATCTGCGACGATTGACGGCCAGCCGCGTGTTGCCCATTCAATCCGCCGATCCCGACGCGGAAGTCCTGATCCGAAGCCGGCGTTGGCCGCTCGTGATCAGTCATCCGGCCGGTGACGGACGCTTCGTGTTCGTGGCGACGTCGGCGGACCGGAGCTGGAGTGAGTGGCCCCAGAATCGCTTGTTCGTCCCACTGATTCGCCAGTTGGCCGCATGGTTGACCGGCCAATTGGATCTCCGGCAATCGGTGCAAACGAAAAATATTGACCATCCCGGTCAGGTTCCGGGAATACAGGTCGATGGCAATGCGGTGATGGTCCGTAACGTCGATCCCGCCGAATCTCAGATCAATCGTTTCGCCGTCGAAGCCTTCCGTGAAACGCTCGGATTGCCGGAACATGCTGTCGTGACCGCCGAATCAGATCGGCGCCAACAGTACACGCCCGAAGGGGTTGCCCGGGCCGATGAAAAGTGGCCCTGGGTGGTTTGGATGCTGATCGGTGTCCTGAGTTCAGAATTAATCCTTGCAAGTCGCGTGCATGAGTGATGAAATGGGCAAGTGCTTTGTCGGCTATGATTTTCGGGTTGCGTTTGTCGAGCGGAAAAGGGGGCAGGTTCGAATGATACGGGCATCATCGTTGGTGTGCAGGCTTT
>NZ_JANZKV010000239.1 GCF_025060895.1 Stieleria sedimenti
AACTTAGCGGTATTGGGCTATAGCCGCCCGGCGTCGCTGCTCCGCAGCGAGTGCAGACGCCTAAAGGCTGGACACCAACGGTTGCTGAATCCCTTGTTGCTTCAGCCCGTGCCATTCGTACCTGACCCCTTTTCCGCGGCACGCTGAGTTTAAAAGTTGAAGGAACACTAGTGTAGCGTGATCGCTGCTCCTGCCAGGAGGGTAGCGCACGAAAACCGCACGACCTCGTAGCGCGGGTGGCTGGGGGGGACCAGCGGTGGCTTCGCCCGCTGCGACGAACGTCAGCATTCCGCGTCTTGCTTGGAGAGCAAGATCAATGCTGCGACCAGACGTCCGACCTCCTCGTCCAGCTTGTCGACTTGGGCATTAAGGTCGGCAAGGTCTGCCGATTCCGCGATGGTCTCCAGATGCAGGGCCGCTTCAAGGACGTCGCTCGCGCCGAACACCGATGCGGCGCCTTTGAGCGAGTGGGCACCGCGGCGGATCGATTGGACGTCCTGCGAATCGACCGCTTCACGCATGGATTTCATCAGGCCCGTCGCTTCACCGATCAGAGTTTCGGCAAGGATTCGAAGGTGCGAATCGTTGCCGCGGCAACGTTCGCGTGCGGTTTTCATGTCGATCGCGCTGAGCGTCTTCGCGGCAGCCGGATCGTTCATCAACTCGGTCAGTTCCGAATCGTCACCTTTGCCAGGATCTCGTTCAACGTCGGGAGACGCGTTGGCGTTGGCATCTTCGGGGGCGACCGACACGGGATCGCTGGATGATCCGATCGTCTCATCGCTGACACATCGGTCCATGAGGTCATACAGTTTTTCGGGATCGATCGGCTTGGCGATATAACCGTCCATTCCGGCTTCGAGACAATGTTCTTCGTCACCTTTCATCGCGCCGGCCGTCATCGCAACGATCGGCGTGTGTCGATCCAATTCGTGTTCCTTCTCGCGAATGAGTCGGGTGGCTTCGATACCATCCATGTTTGGCATCTGCACATCCATCAGCACGATGTCAAATCGTTGCTCATCGAGCGCCGCAACCGCTTCCACGCCGTCTTCGGCAACCACGACTTCATGGCCCTGATGCGACAACAGTCCGACCGCCACCTTTCGATTGACTTCGCCATCCTCGGCGAGCAAGACCTTCAGCTTTCGATACGTCTTGGCAGCGTTCCCCTTGGGACTCGCTTGTGACGGATCGCAATGCCCGGTGGTCTTGAGGATGGTTTTCAAAAGGTCCGAGTGGACCGCCGGTTTCTGCATGTAGCGGGCCACACCCAACTGCCTGCATTGTTCCACGTCGCCCGCCTTGACGGCCGAAGAGAGCATGATGATTTGACAGTCGCTCAACGCGGCATCCTGTTCCTGTCGCAAGCGTGCGGCAACTGCAAAACCGTCCATCGGTCGCATCACGCTATCGAGAATGGCAAGCGGATAAGCCTGTCCGTCCGCCGCGGCACGCTGCAGTTCCGCGATGGCTTGTTCACCGTCGGCAACGACCGTCACCGCGAGACCCCATTGGCGGAGCATCTCGTCCAGGATGGAGCGACTGGTCGCGTTGTCATCCACCACGAGCACGGGGACGCCGTGCAACGCTTCGGCGTCGACCGGCGTGGGTTGTGGATCGACCACGCCGAAGCGGGCCGTGAAGTGAAACGTCGTTCCCGTCCCGACCTCGCTCTCAAGCCAAATGCGGCCGTCCATCAGCTCGACCAGCTGCGTTGAAATCGTCAGCCCCAACCCGGTGCCGCCGAATCGCCTGTTCGTCGACGCGTCGGCTTGTTGAAAGGATTCGAAGACGGCTTGTTGCCGATCGGGAGGAATTCCGATTCCTGTGTCCCGGACCGAAATCTGCAGATCGACCGAATCTTCACTGCCGGATTCCAGGTTGACGTCCACTTCGATTTCGCCCTGCTCGGTAAACTTGATCGCATTGCCCACCAGATTGACGACGATCTGTCCCAGACGCCCCGCGTCACCGACGAGCATGTCGGGGATCTCGGGCGCGACATGACAAAGCATCTCCAACCCCTTGCCCCCCGCACGGCAACCGAGCGTCTGGATCGTTTGACCGATGCAATCACGCAAACTGAAGGGATGATGCTCCAGATCAAGTTTGCCCGCTTCGATTTTGGAGAAATCCAGAATGTCGTTGAGCAACCGCAGCAGTGAGTCGGCGGACTGTTTGACCATGTTCAAGTAGTCGCGCTGTTCCGACGTCGGCGTGGTGTGCAGCAACAACTCGGTCATTCCGATGATCCCATTCATCGGCGTGCGGATCTCATGGCTCATGTTCGCCAGAAACTCGCTCTTGGCCTGGTTGGCCTGCTCCGCCATCTCTTTGGCAGCCTCGGCAACCTCCTTCGCCGCAAGCACTTCCTGTTCGGCTTGATGCCGCTGAGTGACATCCCAAAACATGATCTGGATGCCGCTGATGTTTCCGGCGGCGTCGTAAACCGGGCCTTTAAACGTTTCCATGTAAACCCGTTCGCCGTTGGCTTTCTCATGGGCTTCGACATGATTGACGACCTTGCCCGTCTTGACGACGCGACGATCGTCTTGTCGATACTTCTTTGCCAGGTCCTTGGGAAATAGATCAAAATCGGTCTTGCCGACCAGCTCTTCCAGCGGCTTTCCCATCGACTGGCAATACAGCTCGTTGCCGAACACCACCTTGCCCTTCATGTCCTTGCGGACGACCTGCATCGGCATGCACTCGACCAGTGACGAATAGAGCGCTTCGGATTCGCGAATCGCACTGATGTCCGTGCCGATTCCGCCGACGAATTTTGGTTTGCGGTTGGCATCGTGGACCACACTGACTCGGTCGTGTAGCCAGATCACCGAACCGTTGGGACGCACGATGCGATAGTCCTGTTCGATGTGCTTTTTTTCAAGCAAATTGTCCAGATTCGCGACGACATTCTCGCGGTCGTCCGGGTGGATTGCGTCCAGCCAGTAATCGGGGTCGGCGGTCAGCTCCTTGAGCGGTCTCCCATAAACACGCTCGGCGACGCGATTGACATACAGCAACTTGCCGTCCATCGACGTGCACCAGACGAGATGCCGAGCCGCGTTGATCAGCGTTCTGACAAGCTGATCTCTCGTAAACGGCTGGTCCTTGGCCGTGTGTAGCGACCCGAGGTCCATGTAGGAGGTTCGTATATCCACCGCGTCTCGCTCCGGACGTCGAAGAGTGTCGCTCGGAAACAATGTTCCGAGAGTCCTATTCTACTCCAGATGTCGATGCCTTTCTTCCGTCGATCTCTTTCAATGGGAGATTCCGGAAGTCTCCGTCGTGGATGACGGCGATTTGAGCATGCCAAGGAACAAGGCTGGCATCGTCCGGCTACGCCGCCCGATACAGATCGGCGCGTGTCGGCGGCATCCCCGACAGCCCCTTGCCGGCCCGTTTGGTTGCGACGACCTGATAAATCTTGATCGAACCGGCCGAGAAACCGGCTGACCCGCCCGCCATGTAGGCGACCCACAAACGGTACCGTTCGGGGCCGACCAGCCGGATCGCTTCGTCTCGGTTGGCGGACAGGTTCTTGCACCAATATTTCAGCGTCAACGCATAGTGCTCGCGCCACGATTCGACGTCGTGGACTTCGAAGCCGCTGTTCTCCAAGAAATCAGTCGTCATCCCCACCGGAGTCAGTTCGGAACCGGGGAAGATGTACTTCAAAATGAACTTCCGTTCGGGACGGATTTTGCGAGCGTCTCGCTTCGATTTTTTTGCCCGCCGTGCGATCGCATGGTTCAGCATGATTCCGCGATCGCGGAGCATCGAATTGATCTTGTCAAAGTAACGCGGGTAGTTGGCGATCCCGATGTGCTCGGACATTCCGATGCTGGAAATCTTGTCGTACGTTCCTTGGTGATCCGCGTAATCACAGATCTCAACGCTGACCTGATCGCCAAGCCCCAGTTCATCAATCTTGGCTTGGGCATAGTCGTGCTGTTCTTGCGATAACGTGATTCCATGCGCCTTCACGCCGTAGTGCTGTGCGGCGTACCGAATCAGCCCGCCCCAGCCACAGCCAATATCCAGCATCCGCTCGCCGGGCTTGAGCCGCAATTTGCGACAGATCATGTCCATCTTGTCGCGTTGGGCCTGATCCAACGAATTGTCCCAGTCTTTGAAGTAGGCGCAGGTGTACTGCATCTCGCTGCCCAGGAACAGCTTGTAAAACTCGTTGCCGACGTCGTAGTGGAATCGAATGTAGTCGGTGTTGTCGCGGCGTGATTCGTTGCGGCCGACGCCGTCGTCAGCGAATTGATGACTCAAATCGCCCGCATCGGTTCTGGCAAACAGAAATGGCAAGGTCTTCTTGACCAGCATCGTCTTGGAGATCGTCTTCAAACGCCTGCGGTTGGCTTTTTCGGTCTTCAACGCCTCGGTGAATTCCATCAAGTCACCGCCCTCGAACGCGATGTGACCGGTCGCGTACAGACGGACCAGCGTTTCCAAGGACGGTCGCCGCAGCAACGACCCGACAACGCCCGGGCCGGACAGGGCGATCGTGTAACGGTCGTCCACGGCGCGACCGAGCGGAACTACGTCGCCGTTCCACAGTCGCACCGAGACGTTCAGGTCCAAGGGGCCGGCGATCGCCCCAAGCACGTCTTTGATCGATCGCAGTTGCGTTTGAGCCGAAAAGGGAAGTCCCATCCTTGCAGTCTCCAGCGGGGTGACGGTCGATACGGTTTCCCCAGGAACGTCCAATCGGACTTGGCGGGGTGGTATCAACTGCCGACGGTAGCAGAACACTCCGCCTCCGCCGAGTTCAATTTTTTCGCGGGAGGCAATTTTAGCGATAGGGCGCGAGCCCTCCGGTGTTTTGGCAAAGAGGAAGAACCGGAGGGCTCGCGCCCTGCCGCTAAAACCTCAAGAAGAACCGGAGGGCTCGCGCCCTGCCGCTAAAACCTCAAGAAACCCGGGGGGGAAATGCTTCACAGCGTTGACCAGCAGGCCACACCCGAAGCGATTCAGGCGACGTTTGAGATCCCCGGCCGCCAACACGGTCGCCAACACGGCCGTCGCCGGCAAAGCGGCTTAGCCTGTCACAAAGCGTTTCGAGGACAACACAACCAAGACGCTGCTGCGAAACTTTTTGTATTTTAGTTGACTTCGACATCGACGCCCCTTACCAACGTCTAAAGAATTAAACGATCGTCAGGGGAGGTACCGATGGCACGGCCAGAGTCGGAGTATCCGACGCAGCTTGAACTCGAGATCTTGAAGGTGCTGTGGGACGCATCTCCGCTTCCTGTGCGTGAAGTCCGCGCCCGATTGGAAGCCGGCGCGGGCCGCGCGCTGGCCCACAGCAGCGTGATCACGATGCTGAACATCATGTATCGCAAAGGCTTTCTGAAGCGTCAAAAAGCCGGCAAAGCATTTCTGTTTTCGCCAAAAGTCGAGAAAGAGCATGTCAGCGGAGGCATGGTTTCGGACTTGCTTTCGCGGCTATTCGAAGGTTCGCCGACCGCCATGGTTTTGAACCTGCTCGAAACCGGTGACATCGATACCGATGAGCTGGATGAAATCCGACGCTTGGTCAATCGCAAACGCAAGGAGTGGAATCAATGAACGCTTGGGACGTCTTGTCGACCCGCGAACCTACCGTGTCTGCGATTTTAAATCGTTCTGCGCCGACGCGGGAACCGCCAAAACGAGAACCAGCAGGCAAATCAGTTGCATTTGCATGAAGACACCATTTGGTGATACGGAAGCGTTAGGACCGTTGGAAGTATAAGTGGCGTAAGCTTCTAGCTTGCGGTGCCGAAGGCGAAAGCCGGAAGCTTACGCCAACAGCCCCCTGATCACCCGTCCGCCTTGATTGTCCAGCAATGACAGGGATCGGTTGTTGGAATCATAGTGAAATCGTTCGGCGTCTAGCCCGAACAGGTGCAGCAAGGTGGCATGGTAATCAAAGTGGTTGACCACGTCCTCGACCGCCTTGTGTCCCAGTTCGTCCGTCGCGCCGTGAACGTGGCCACGTTTAAAACCGCCTCCGGCGACCCACATGCTGAAGCCATACGTATTGTGATCGCGGCCGACTCGCGAGGGACCGGAATTGTTTTCAATGACGGGCAAGCGGCCCATTTCGCCTCCCCAATGCACGATGGTTGAATCGAGCATTCCGCGTTGCTTCAGATCCTTGACGAGCGCGGCCGACGGCACATCGACCTTCTTGCAAGCCGTGGGCAGCTTGCTGACGATGCTGCCATGATGATCCCAGCGTTGGTTTTCGGTAAAGATCTGTGCAAAGCGGACGCCCCGCTCGATCAACCGCCGCGCGATCAGACACCTCGCTCCAAATTCTTTCGTCTCCGGATTCTCCAACCCATACAGTTTTAGCGTCGCTTGCGTCTCGGTACTGAAGTCGACCGCTTCTTTGGCCGCCAGTTGCATGTTCGCCGCCAGTTCGTAACTGGCGATCCTCGCTTCGAGATCGTGGTAACCGGCGCGGCGGGCAAGGTGCTCGCGGTTGAGTTCTTCCAGATAGTGGAGCGCCTCTGTTTGTGCGGCACCCTTCAAGTACGGGGGCGGATCGAGGTTCAGGATACGCGGGGCTTGCGGGCGGATGACCGTCCCTTGATAGATCGAGGGCAGGAAACCATTGGTCCAATTTTCCACGCCCATCACCGGCAACTGGCCCGGATCGATGAGCGCGACGTAGGCAGGCAGGTTTTCGGTTTCGCAGCCCAGCCCATAGGTCAGCCAGCTCCCCACCGTGGGGCGACCGGTCAAAATACGTCCATTCTGCATCGCTTGGATTGACTGGCCGTGATTGTTCACGCCGGTGTGCATCGATCGGATCAGGGTGATGTCGTCGACCACTTCGCCCAAGCCGGGCAGCAGCTCCGAGATCTCCATCCCGCAACCACCATGCTTGTGGAACTTCCACGGCGACGCCATCAGTTTGGAACTGGCCTCCGCCGCGTTGTCGTACTTGATGTCGCCCTCGAAATCCTTTCCGTCCATCTTCTGCAGCTCGGGCTTGGGATCAAACAGATCCAGATGGCTGGGGCCGCCTTGCATCCACAGCGAGATCATCGCCTTGGCGCGGGGCTCGAAATGGGGCGACTTCGGTTTCAGGTCATACGACTTGGGCTCCATTTCCGGGCGGGCAAACGGATCGTCTGCCGGCCCCGCAGCGCTGACTTGCTCGTTTTGCAGGAGGGCGTTTAACGCGAATCCCATCAAACTCATCGCACCGGTGGCGTTGAAATGACGTCGCGATGACGCAGTGGTGGAGGCGAGATTTCCCGAACGCCGGGTCGGCTGCTGAGATTTCATAGCGATTCAATCAACGTACAAGAAACGGTTTGAACTGAAGAGCGTCTGACAGAAACTGGACAGCGCCAACATCGCGGGCGTTTGCGTCTTGTCCTGCTTGGCGAGACTGGCCGCCTGGGGAGAATTTGCAAGCACCGCCGTCTCACGCTCGATGAAGCCCAGTGCCGAGGCGATCTGTTGGTCGCTGGGCGATTGGCAAAAGGCGAGTTCCCAGGCAAGCTTGATCTGTTCGGATCGGTCCGCCCCCGCTTGCGCGACGAGTCGGCGGGCGAAATCGCGGGATCGCTCGTGCACAAATTCGTTGTTCATCAACAGCAACGACTGTGGAGCGACTGTCGAGGTCCGACGGACTTCACAATTAGGGTCCATCCGCGGTGCGTCGAAGCTATCGAGCAAACTTAGCGGACGGCTGCGTCGTACCTGGGCGTAAATCGAGCGGCGCAAGTCTTCCCCCTTCATGTCGATCCACGCTCCCGGGCGACCGGCATTCAGATTTTCAATCCCCAGGACAAACTGTCCGACCCTGTCCGCCATCACGGGGACGGGGGGCCCAAACGGTTTGGAGTTCAATTTGCCGCTAATGGCCAGCATGCTGTCACGAATCGTTTCCGCCTCCAGACGACGCAGCGACATCCCGCTGAGCAGCCGATTGTCGCCGTCGGTGCGATCGGGCGGAATCACCCGCAGCGATTGGCGGTACGCGGTCGAGGTCATCACCAGTCGGTGAAACGCTTTCAGGCTCCACCCGCTCTCCATGAATCGCGTCGCCAACCAGTCCAGCAGTTCTGGATGGGAGGGCGGTTCACCCAGCCTGCCAAAGTCGCTGGGGGTCGCCACGATTCCGATTCCAAAGTGATGCATCCAAAATCGATTCACCAAGACGCGCGTGAGCAATGGATGCCGGCCATTGGTGAGAGAGTCGGCGTAGGCCAACCGTCGTCCCGTGGTGGGCAGTGCTTCGTCATTGAGTGGAATTTTAGCGGGATTGTTTGCCGCCACCACCGAGAGCGCCGCGGGGGCCACCTTGTCCGTCGGATTGTGGTAGTCGCCGCGCGCGAAGACAAACGTCTCGGGGACCTTTCCGGGGACTTCCGTCAACGCCTGCACAAAATTCTCTTTCGGCTTTGTCGCGCGGAGTGCTTTGGCGCGATCGGCAATCGCGGCCAACTGTGGCGCTCGTTCCTTTGTCTGGTCGATGACCGTTTGCCGCTGCGCCATTTCGGCAGCGGCCTGTGGGTCGAACGTTGCAAGGTTGCCGGCGGTGACTTCCAAGGCGGCGTGTTCGGCCAGTAGGTCTTGCTGTTGCTTGGTTCGTTTGTCGTTGGGGATCGCGATCGCCGCCGCCACTTGCTTTGCAAGGTCGTCGTCGAGCGATTGGAGGGCGCGCTTTTGGGCAGCTGCGACTGCGGCGGCTGTTTTGGCTGCCTGCTCTTTCTTCAACCCCGCCAGCTTGCTGCGGAGTTCGCGGTCATACAGGTACAGCGCACCGGCCGAGATCTTCAGAATTTTGGGATACTTTTTTAGATGGTCTTGTTGTTCCTTGGTGCGTTTGGCTACCGGGGTTTGGTAAGCGATCCGTAGTGCATCATGCAACGCTTCGGGAACATGCTGGGCGAGTTGATCCTCCAGCGTCTCGGCGATCAGCTCATCGGCGCGTTGCTTGTATTCCGCATCAATCTGTTTGGCTTGGGCTTCGATTTCCGCGGCCAGCTTGCGATCTTCGTCGGTGTACAGCGACACCAACCGGGCCGACGGCTTACGCCAGTTCTTCCAGTCATAAGCGGGTTCGAAGATCGCTCGAATCTGAAAATACTCCGCCTGTGGAATCGGATCGTAGCGGTGGTTGTGGCACTGGGCACAACTCAGCGTCAGCCCCAGCAGGGAGCTGCCCACCACATGCAGCGTGTCGGCGATGACTTGGTTTTCAGCCAGCGGCAGCTCCTCGCCGCTGACTTTCCCCGTCCCGTCGGGAACCATTCGTAAGAAACCGGTGGCGATCAGTTTCTCGGTTTCGTCGGCCGTCAGATTCTTTTTGGGAAACCCGATCATTTCGTCGCCGGCCAACTGTTCGCGGATAAAATGATCAAATGGCATGTCGTCATTCATCGCCCGGATGACGTAATCACGGTAGTGATAGGCATGCGGGCGAATGGGATCGTCGATCGTGTATCCTTCGGAATCGGCATAGCCGACCACGTCCAACCAGTGCCGCCCCCAGCGTTCACCGTACTGTGGTGATTCAAGCAATCGGTCGATCAGGTTTTCCACGGCATCCGGGGACTGGTCGGCGACGAAGTCTTGGACTTGTTGTGGGGTCGGAGGCAATCCGATCAGATCATACGTGGCTCGTCGAATGAAGGTCCGGCGATCAGCGTCCGGAGAAAAGCTGAGCTGCTGTTCTTCGAGGCGTCTCAACAGGAAGGCGTCGATCGGATTACGAACGCGATCCCCCGCAGAGACCTCGGGGATCGCCGGGTTTTGAATCGGTAAGAACGACCAAAACTCGCGTTCTTCCGCCGGCACATACACTCCATCGGGAATGGACTCCGGCTCCGGACGCAGTGTCTTTGCACCGGACTCGACCCAGCGACGAAGCACCTCCTGTTCAGGGGAAGTCAGCTTGACGTCGCCCGGCGGCATGTCTTGAGCACCGGTTCGTTCGATCAATGGACTCTCGTCCGGATTGCCGGCGACGATCGCCGGTCCACTCTCACCGCCGACCAGAATGAATCTGCGTAAGCGAAGATCCAGACCGCCTTCGATTTCGTCTCCTTCGCCATGGCAATGCAGACAATGTTTCTTCAGGATCGGGCGGACATCGCGTTCAAACGAAATCGTTTCAGAAGGCTGAGTCGAGTCGGATTGGCTGACCGCTGGCCCAGCGAGACAGAACGACAACGCGGCAGCTAAAACAAGGCGGGATCGCATCACGAATTCCAGTCGTCCGGCATGATTCGGGGCGGGAGGGTGACGGACTTCCGTCGGCGGGGACTTCACTATAACACAAGCAGGTCCCCCCCGCTGTCAACGACGCGCGGGGCGCTGCGGCAGGCCGGTTTTGGGGTGCGCTAATGCGACCCCAAACTTTGAGGTGTCACGCCGCTGGCCGAATCAGGTCGGCTAGATTGCTTCAAGAACGAAGCGTTGACACCTGAATGAGCTTGTTGG
The DNA here is from genome assembly GCF_025060895.1 of Stieleria sedimenti. Taxonomy (GTDB): domain Bacteria; phylum Planctomycetota; class Planctomycetia; order Pirellulales; family Pirellulaceae; genus Stieleria; species Stieleria sedimenti. Next base: position 10,471 of record NZ_JANZKV010000239.1, read on the forward strand.
TCACCGAAGAAGCTTACGCAAGCTACTGGGAAGCTGAATACGGGAATCGTTCCATATCAATTACGTTTTGAGCTCATGGGTGCACTTCAAACATCCTACGGCGCTCGACTCCCAAGGATCGCCGCGTCGTGTGTTCGGTCGGATTCGTCTTTGAGTCAAAGAAAAACGCCCTCGGACCACACAACGCGAGTGACGGGGGAGTCATGCGGCGGTGGATCACACGATGGGCCACAAGAGATCAAGACGGCTGTCGTACCAAAACGCTGACGACCTACGGCCAGTCGATTCGAGAAGCTGGCGTCAGCCTAGGGTTGCAAGTTCCAGGCAATCTCAGCCCACCGCGACCGCACATCAACCGCCGAAGCGGTAAGCAATTCGATTGAGTTCAACGGCGGCGATCACCGAGGACCGGGAGTTGAGTAACCATTCGTAAAAACTGTCCACCGGTCCTTCGGTGCAACGTTTGGTTCAAGGAAGCCGCGACATGTGCAACCTCGGGCTCGTGTAGCCCGTCAGTTGAATGTATCTAAAGTGCCCCGTTCCCGTTTACGCTCGCGGAATGCTAGGACGACCATGGCTATTCCGAACGCGAATAAACCGACCCCCATCCCGATCTGTAGGCGGGCGTCTGGGTGGCCGCCCCCTGCGGATCCCAGTGTCGCCGCAGTTGACGTGAAAAAGCCGGTTGCAGCAATGGCGCAACCAGTGCTGCGAGAGAATGCCCTGCTTGCTTGATCGTTCTCTGTAGCCATCGGATTGAGTTTCCGTTTAGAGCTGTTGGCGTCACTTAGGATTCACCGAAACGATTTCCAACGTGTGCGATAACGAATTGCGATCTATCCGCGCATGCAGAGGAACGGGAATAGGCGGAACGAGGATAGATCGTGCGCCAGAACTTTGTCGCTCCTCAGGTGGGCCGGTCACAGGACCTGATTAGAACGGATCCTGTCAGACGGTGCCAGTTTCTCAGGCCCAGGCGAACTCGAGCTGGGTGGCGGGAGGTGGGGCCGACTCCGGCTCGTTTGCACTTTCTTGTTCACTTTTCGCACTACCAGGCGTACCAAGTGCGAAAAACCTTCACCCATCGCGGCGTCCGAGCTATCCCCGAGGGATGACAGCGAGTAGCCGGAGGTC
>NZ_JANZKV010000024.1 GCF_025060895.1 Stieleria sedimenti
GCGGTGACCACCGCCGTTCACGCTGCTGACCGACGCCTGACTACCACGGCCCACTTCTTCTTTTGTGTCTTCTCGTGCTTTTTGTGGCAATTGATCTGCGGCGGTGTGACTGGTGCGCTGACGTACTTGCTGGAAGGGGCTCACGCAAAGTCGCCAAGCCGCAAAGATCAGAACCCACTCCTTTGCGGCTTGGCGCCTTTGCGTGATCCTTGTTTCCGTTGGTCCACGCTGATGCCGCAATGGGCGCGTTCGGACTGCGCCCACCGGAATTTGTCGAACCACTGTTTCCTCAGATTCGCTCCTGATGCCATCGTTCGATTGGTGCGCGGTCGACTCGGCCGAGGGAGACAAACCGACGCCTGTCGTGCCGGCTACTGATTGGGACACTGGATTTCCCTCGGTGATTCCGATCGAGTACATTGGCCGTCAGCGACGCTGGCACGTGCCCGTCGTCGTGGCCGGACGCGCGAACCATCCGTTGCACACGCAGGCACGGAGTCGGCGTCAACCGAAAACACATCGTCGTTCGCCGTGCCGCGGTGAACGGTGGACGTTAGACCCAGAAAACTATGCAAACCACACGCCTCCTCATCTTTGGCCAATTTCTCATCTTCACGCCGCTATTGATTTCCGGATGTTCGAAGATGAGCGCGGAGGAGTCGAAAATTCGCGAAGATTTCTCGTCAATCCCATCCGATATGCCAATCGAAATCCTTGGCGAAATTGAATTCGTTTCCGGACTCCCAAGGAATATTGAACTCAACGAGGGACAGTCCTTATCAATCACGGCTACTACGCAACTAGACGATACCATTCAGATATCTCTCGAATACAAATCCACAAAGCAGTCAGTTGGCAGCCTCGTAACGGAATCCTATTCAGAACAACGCCAATTTCTCCTTAGGCCGGGAATGCGTTGTGCTCAAGAATTGGGTGATGATTTAGCGATTGTGTTCCGGCCAAGGATCATCGAATCCGATGCCGATACTCTCCCCTAATCGATTGGTCTAACCATCGCGTGCACGCGGAGGCCCGTTGGCTCGTTTTCACGAATGGGTGCTCAACACACGGGCCCCGGTGACGCGGGACGTTCGCGCTGCTAACCGACGCCAGACTGCCACGGCCTACGTCTTCTTTTGTGTCTTCTCGCGCTTTTTGTGGCAATTGATCTGCTGCGGTTTGACTGGTGCGCCGGCGCCCTTGCTGGAAGGAGCTCACGCA
>NZ_JANZKV010000240.1 GCF_025060895.1 Stieleria sedimenti
CTACCGCGACAATGATGGAGGACGCTGGGGCTAGGTTGCTAAGGATCGAGCGGAATATACGTCGCGGATGCATTGGATTGGGATAGGCTTCCAGCCTGTCGATGCCGAAATGACAGGCTGGACGCCTATCCCACTAATTTTCCGCTGATCGCTATTCTGCCAAGTGAGCTGCCACGACGCAGGCGGCGGTTTCGACGCGATAGATCCGTGCTCCCAAGCCGATCTGTTCGTAGCCTGAATCGACCGCCGTCTGAACTTCTTCGTCGCTGAAACCGCCCTCGGGACCGATCAGGGCGTGGACGCTGGCCGCGGCATCGATTCCCGAAGTCGCCGTATGGATCGGCTTTCCGTCCGGGTGCGCGATCCAGTGGGCGCCTACGCGTGGCTCGGCCAGAAATGCTTCCATCGGTGTGGGGGCATCGATCGTCATTAAAACGTTCCGCTCGCATTGTTTGCTCGATTCGATCACGATCCGTCGCAATTTGGTCAACAGTGAATCGGTGGGTGGGCGTTGAGTGCGTTGGCAGACGAGCGGCGTCACGCGATGGACTCCGAGTTCGGTCAAACGCTCGATCATTTCTTTACAGCGTTCGGGTTTGGGCAGCGCGATCCCCAGATGGGTTCGGCACTTCGGCTCGCGATCGATCGCCACGGCGGCGGCGGCTTCGACGACGCATTTGCGTTTGTCGATGGAGACGATGGATGATTCGGATTCGTGTCCGCAGCCGTCAAACAAGGTGATCACGTCACCGACTTTGGCTCGCATCACGCGGGCCGCGTGACTCGCCTCCTCGTCACTCAATCGGACGAGTCCACCGCTGGGGGCAAGGTCCGGTGCGTAGTAGCGACGTGTCATACAACAAATCGGGTGCAACGTGTGGGAGAGGCTTCCAGCCTGTCATCTCAGCCTGATGTCACGCACAGCGTGACCTACTCTTGAAACCGATAAATCGCGTCCGCGGTTCGCACGATCAGCGAGTTGTCGACGACGGCGGGGCTGGCCATGATCTGTCCGTCCAGTTGGTTCTCCGCCAGGACTTCGCTGTCGCGACCGGTGCTGATCACTGTCACCGTTCCTTCGTGCGATCCCAGGTAAATGCGGTCGCCGACCAGCAGCGGGGACGCGCTGTATTTGCCGCCGATTCGTTTCTTCCAGACCTCGTCGCCGCTCTCGGCTTCAAAGCAGCTGGCGATCCCGTTGTCTTCCATCACGTAGATCAGCCCGTCATGAAGGATCGGAGAGGGCTTGGCCGGAATCCCTTTCATTACGGTCCAGGCAACATGGGTATGGCTGACGTCGCCCGATCCATCGACCTTGACCGCCCACAGCTGGGGTTTGCCAAAACCGGTTGAAAAGTAAACGATGCCGTCGGCATAGACCGGGCGGGGGACGACCGAAAATCCTTTGCCGTGACGCACCTTCCAGATTTCGTTTCCGGTTGCCGGTTCATAGGCGACCATCCACTGCGATCCCATGCAAATCAATTGTTCGCGTCCCAGCCGATCGGTGATCTTGATCGGCGTGCAATAGGCTTTCTTCTGGTCGCCGGTGGGGGCATCCATTTCCGGTCGATCGGTCTCCCACAGGGTTTTGCCGGTGGACTTGTCGAGTGCGGTGACGTATTGGCGTTCGATTCCGTCTTGGATCAGAATCAATCGCTGTCCGTCGATGAACGGCGAACTGCCCGGGCCGACGGAGTGATCGAGCGGCAGCTGGCGTTGCCACTCGATTTGGCGGCTGTCGCGATTGACACAGAACGTGCCATAGGTTCCGAAGTGGCAATAGATGTTCGGGCCGTCGATCACCGGCGTCGGCGACGCATAGCTGTTGAGCGAGTGGATCGGATCGGGAGTTTCAACTTCGGTCAAATCAATGTCAGCGAGTTGCCGTCCGGATTCCAGATCGAGGGCGAACAATTTCAGCCGGATCGCCTTGGCAACGGCGAGTTGTTTGAATTTTTTTTCCTCGATGCCCGCGGCGCGAAGCAAGTCGAGACGCTCTTCTTCGCTGGGGAACACTTCGATCGCCGTCGTCGCCCAAACCACCCCGTCGTCGATCACCGGCGATGACCAAGCCTTGCCGGGAAGTTCCGTTTTCCAAGCCAGATTTTCTTTCTCGCCAAAGGTCAGTGGCGTGTGTTGGTCGGTGACGATGCCGTCGCCACCCGGGCCGCGGAACTGGGGCCAGGTGGAGTCGGCGTGGGACGACGACAGGGCGAGCGACAAACAGGCGGCGAGGATGCAAAGGCGAGCGTGCATGGGCGGGACTGCAAAAGCGGTGCGGTCGATTTGGAAGACCTGAAGTATAGCCAGAATCGCCGTCGGCGTCTCTTGGGCCAGGAGATGGACCACGGATGGCAAAGCGTCCCCGCGGATCCCATGCAGCCTGTCATCCGTGGGTTCGCTCTGCCATCGGTGGGTTTCTTTTTTCTCGCCCCGTCAGCCGACATCTCGATTGGCCGCATGAGACCTGCGGTTGAGCTAAAATCTGTCGCTCCGTTCCCGAATCGTCCCGCCAGATCCCTCCCTCAGGTTGTTTCTCGTGAATCTCAATCGTCGTACCGCCCTGGCCCTCGCCGCGTCCGCATCGCTCTCTTTTGCCCGTGCTTGCCAAGCGGCACAGACGCCGTTTCGATTTCGATACGCACTCGCCTCATGCATGTACGGTTACGCCCCGCTGGCGGAGATCTTGCCGGAGGCTGAGAAGATCGGGGCGACGGGCATCGACATCTGGCCCAAGGTGCATGGAAACCAGCGGGAGCAGCTGGACGAACTCGGCGAAGACCGATTCGCCGGCATGTTGCGCGACCACGGCTTGGAGCTTTCCTGCATCACCCAGTACAAGCTGGGACCGTTCGGGATCGACGACGAAATTCGACTCGCCTCGCGGTTGGGCTGCAAGCTGATCGTGACCGGCGGCTCGGGGCCAAGAAACTTGAAGGGCGCGGAGTTGAAGGAAGCGATCGCAGCGTTTTTGAAAAAGTTGACGCCGACGATCCATCTTGCCCGTGACCATGGAGTGCGGATCGCGATTGAAAATCATGAGAACAACTTGATCCACGACGCCGATTCGCTGCGTTATCTCGTCGACCTGGCGCCGTCGGACGCCATTGGCGTCGCGTTCGCTCCGTACCATTTGCCGCAAGACAACGAGGTGCTGTGTCGATTGCTACGGAACCTAGGCGATTCGGTTGCCGTCTTTTATGCCTGGCAACACGGCATGGGATGCAAAACGAAACTGCCCAAAGAGCAGGAGTTGTTGCAGATGCCGGGACGAGGCGATTTGGACTTCGGGCCGATCGTCAAAACGCTGGCGGAAATGCAGTTCGATGGCTGGACCGAGATCTTCATGCACCCGGTTCCCCGCGGGATCCCGATTCTGGAGACGACCGATGAAGTGACTGCGGAGATTAATCGGTCACGAAGGTATTTGGAGGGGATGCTTGGTTAGTGGGGGGGGCAAAACGATGGGGGCGAAACGATGGGGGCAAAACAATGGGGGCAAAACAATGGAGTGGCAGAATGATGGAGTGGCAGAATGATGGGAGAGAATGAGTAGGCGGTCGGGAACGCTACGCTGATCTGATTCTGCCCCGTATCATTCTGCCTTCTCGTCGGTCACTTCCATGAATCTCGATAGACGTGACCCTGCGTGTCAATGCGCTTCCAACCAATTCTTTCCGGTCCCCATTTCGACGACGATCGGGACCGTCATCGGCAGCGCGGTTTTCATGGCGTTCTCGATGACCGGCAGCACGTCATCCTGTTCCGCTTTCCATAAATCAAACACCAACTCGTCATGCACCGTCAGCAGCATCTTGGTTTGGAAGCCGCCTTCGCGCAGCGCCCGGTGCACTTTGACCATCGCCAGTTTCAGCATGTCGGCCGCGGTGCCTTGAATCGGGCTGTTCATCGCCAGACGTTCGGCTGCCGATGCGGTGCCACGTGACTTGCTGGTGATGTCTCGGACGTAGCGGCGGCGTCCGGTTTTCGTCACCACATAGCCGTGTTCTTTGGCGAACGCGATCGTCTCGTCGATGTAGCCTTGGACGCCGGGGTATTTCTCGAAGTAGTTCTTGATCAATTCGCTCGCTTCGGCGCGGGGGATGTTCAACCGTTGCTGCAAACCGAACGCGCTGATGCCGTAAATGATGCCGAAGTTGACGGTTTTGGCTTTGGCACGCATTTCCCGCGTCACCTCATCCAGTTCAACTTTATAAACCTTGGATGCCGTCACGGTGTGAATGTCTTCACCGCCCGCGAACGCGGCGATCATCGATTCATCGCCGCTCAGTTCCGCCATGATCCTCAGTTCAATTTGTGAGTAGTCGGCCGACAGGATCAGATGGTCTTCGTCGCGGGGGACGAAGGCGGCACGGATTTCGCGTCCACGTTCCTTCCGCACCGGAATCGTCTGCAGGTTCGGGTCGTTGGACTGCATGCGTCCGGTTGCCGTCCACGTCTGGCTGTAGTGCGTGTGCAGTCGCCCGGTTTCGGGGTTGACCGCGGCGGGCAACTGGTCCACGTACGTCGATTTCAGTTTGCGAGCGTTGCGATAGTCGAGCACATCGCGGACGATCTCGTGTTTCCCCGACAGCCGTTCCAGCTCGGCTTCACGGGTGGAGTATTGGCCGGTCGCGGTCTTCTTCGGGTTTTCTTCCAACTGCAGTTCTTCGAACAAGACGACGCCCAATTGTTTGGGGGAGTCGACGTTGAATTCGTGGCCGACGGCGGAAAAAATCCTCGCCTGCAAGTCATCGATTTCGGCTTGCAAGACGTCGGAGTATCTTGCCAGCGAGTCCGTGTCCAGCGTGATACCGTTGTATTCCATGTCGACCAAAACGGGGACCAACGGGCATTCGACTTCGTCGCAGACTTGCTGCACGCCGCGCTGGATCGCCATCGGTTGCAGGATCTTGGCGATTTGCAGGGTGACGTCGGCGTCTTCGCACGCGTACTCGGCCAGTTGTTTCAGCGGGACGTCCGCCATGTTTTTCTGTTCGTCGCCTTTGGGGCCGATCAGGTCCGACGTCGGAATCGGTTTGTAGTTCAAGTACAGTTCCGACAGCGAGTCCAGCCCGTGTCGCATCTCCGGTTCGGTCATCGTGTGGACCAGCATGGTGTCGACCAATGGCGCACGGACCTCGATGCCATTCCACTTCAGCAGCGAGATGTCGTACTTCAGGTTGTGCCCGATTTTCGTGACCGATTCGTCGGCAAACAATTCGGCGAACTCCGCCAGCATCATCGACCGCTCGTCGGGGTCTTCGGGGCAGACGACGTAGTACGCTTCATGCGGTTTGATGCTGATTGCGATGCCCAGCGGGACGGCGGTGCGTGGATCCAGCCCGGTGGTTTCGGTGTCGAAGCAGAACTCCTTTGCTTCGGTCAGCTGCCGGATCAGCTTGGCGCGTTCTTGCTTGGTCGTCAGCGTGTGGTAGGTGTGTGCGACTTCGTGGATCGACGTTTCGTCCGACGGTTCATCGAACAGCGATTGTTGGATTTGCGTTTCACGTTTTTCGCGTGCGACGGCGGATCGCGCCGAGGCGACCGAGAACGACTTTCCAAAGATTCGTTTGCCGATCGTCTCGAATTCCAATTCGGTCAACAGCTCGCGCAGTTTTTGATCGTCACGTTTTTGACGGGCCAAGGCATTGATGTCGATCTCGGTCGGCACATCCAGTTGGATCGTGACCAGGCGTTTGGACAGCAAGGCTTGTTCGGCGTTATCCCGGACGCGTTCCTTCTGTTTGCCCTTGAGTTTGTCGGCGTTTTCCAGCACGCCTTCGATGCTGCCGTATTCGGCGATCAGCTTCTTTGCGGTCTTGGGACCGATGCCGGGGATTCCGGGAATGTTGTCACTGGAGTCGCCCATCAGCCCCAGCACGTCGATGACTTGTTCGACACGCTGGATCTCCCATTGCTCGCAGACTTCCTTGACTCCCAGGATTTCCGACTCGCCGCCTTTTCGTCCTGGTTTGTAGACGTGGATCTGGTCGGTGACCAATTGGTGGTAGTCTTTGTCGGGCGTGACCATCCAGGTTTCGAAGCCTTGGTCGGACGCCTGATGGGCCAGGGTGCCGATCACATCGTCCGCTTCGTAGCCGGGCATGCGGATCGTTTGGATATTCAAGGCGTCGAACAGTTTGTCGATCCAGGGAAGTTGGCTGGCCAGGTCTTCCGGCATCTCGTCGCGTTGGGCCTTGTACTCCGGGTAATCGAGATGCCGTTGAGTGGGTTCGGAGGTGTCGAAGGCGCAGGCGATGTGGGTCGGTTCTTCTTTGGTCAGGATGTCGGTGATGGCATTGAGCATTCCGAAGACGGCGGAGGTGCATTGCCCGCCGGAAGTGAAACGCGGGCTGCGTATGAGCGCGAAATGGGCGCGGTAGGTCAACGCCATGCCGTCGAGCAGAAACAGCTTCTTGGTCGGCGAGAAGAGGTTGGGAGTGTCGTCGGCCATGCGAGCGGTTGGTTGAAGGCAGGTTGAAGGGTTCAGAGAATGTACGCTGCCCCGGTGTCTTTCGGAAGATCGCAGCCGCACGACCGGGTAGCGGGGCGGATGTGGGTAAATAGGACGAATGCGACAGATGAGACCCATGAGTTTTATTTGTCACATCGGTCCTATCTCCCTCGATGTTTCACCATCTCAGCCAATCACAGCCGCTCTCGTGGATCCTTCCGAAATCGGTCGGCGTGCATCGTAGCGGCCAATTTGCTAGAGTAACCCCACTGTTCGTTTTCCGCGCCTGGACGGTCGCCCGTTTTGGGCCGATGTCTTGGGGCTGAATGGGCGAAGTGAAAACGGATCGCCTCGACTAACTTTTCTCTACCAGGAATTGCTATGGGATTGTTCGACAGGTTGCGCCACGAGCTGATCGACATCATTGAGTGGATCGACGACTCCAATCATACGTTGGTTTGGCGGTTTCCCAGGTACAACAACGAAATCAAAAACGGGGCGCAGTTGATCGTGCGTCCGGGCCAAATGGCGGTTTTGGTCAGTGGCGGCGAGATCGCCGACACGTATGGTCCCGGGCACTACGAGCTCGAAACCAAAAACATGCCGATCCTATCGACGTTGCAGGGTTGGAAATACGGGTTCGAAAGCCCTTTCAAAGCCGAAGTGTATTTCGTCAGCACGCGGCAGATCACCGATCTGAAATGGGGAACGCCGAACCCCGTGATGTTGCGAGATCCGGAGTTCGGCCCGATCCGAATTCGCGCCTTCGGAACCTACGCCTTGCAAGCGGTCGAGCCGAAAGCGCTATTGAGGGAGATCGTCGGAACCGATGACGATTTTCAATCCGACGAGATCACCGATTTGATGCGTTCGATGATCACCTCGGCCTTCACGCAGGCACTAGCGGATCTGCAGATTCCCGCACTCGATTTGGCGTCTCGCTACCAGGAGCTCGGCGGCACCATTCGGGCTCGCGTCGTCGAACAGATTGACGACGAGTACGGGTTGGATTGCCCGCAATTGTTCGTTGTCAATATTTCGTTGCCCGAAGCGGTCGAAAAGGCGCTCGACACGCGGACCAGCATGGGCGTGATCGGCGACATGAACAAGTTCCAGCAATACCAGATGGGCAACGCCATGACGGCGGCGGCGGAAAACCAGTCCGGCGGTGGCGCCGCCGAAGGCTTGGGGTTGGGGATGGGCATGGCGATGGCCGGTCGAATGATGGGCGGTGCGATGGGAGCGAGTCCCGCAGCCGGCCCCGCGGCGGCACCCCCGCCTCCGCCGGCGGCCTGGCACGTCGCCGTCGCCGGGCAAACAAAAGGTCCTTTCTCCCTCGCACAACTTTCCAGCGGTATCGCATCGGGCGAAGTCACCAAGGACACGATGGTCTGGACCGCGGGGATGGAAGCCTGGTCGGCCGCCGCGACCGTCCCCGCCTTGTCCGGGCTGTTCGTCTCCCAAGCACCACCTCCGCCACCACCGCCGATGTAGGTGCCACTGGCGTCCTGGGTGCACTCGTTCCCAGGCTCCGCCTGGGAACGAGGGGCTGTATCAACTGGCGATCATTTCAACAGGACTGCGTTTCAAGTGGACGAACCACAGCAACGATCTGGACCACTCGCCGGATTCACCGGCGGGACGGAATGGATGATCGATGCCTCGGGCTGCGCGGCCGATGCATTGCGAGATCTGCCGCGAGTCCAATCGCTCTGTCAGCGAGTCGTCGCGGATTTAGGCTTAACGATCGTCGGCCAGCCCACCTTTCACACCTTCCCCGGCCCGGGCGGTGTGACGGCGCTGTACCTGCTGAGCGAATCCCATTTGGCCTGTCACACGTATCCCGAACACGAATTCGCCACGTTCAATTTGTATTGCTGCCGTCGGCGACCCGCTTGGCCTTGGCGACAGGAACTGGAACGACTGTTTGAAGCCCGCGACGTCGTGGTGCGCCAGTTGCACCGTGATCTTCGATTGACGCGGAAGGAATCGCTGCGATGAGACGCCTGAACACGAACTGCCCGGCCTGTGGCGGACCGGTGGAATTCACCACGGGGTCCTCGCTGGTCACGGTGTGTGAGTTTTGTCACACGGCGGTGGGACGAGCGGATCGCGATATCAAAGACTACGGCAAAGTCGCCGAGGTCGGTGATCCGGCTTCAGGGTTGGCTCGCGGGATCACCGGCAAGTGGAACAAGAAATCATTCACGATCACCGGGCGCGTTCGTTACCGTCACTCCGGCGGCGGGTCGTGGGACGAATGGTACTTGGCGTTCCCGGGTGACCGTTGGGGCTGGCTGGCCGAGGCCCAGGGTAAATTTTCGTTGACGATGCAGCGAAAGTTGACCGCCAAGTCTCGTTTGCCCGATTACGACGGCATCCAGCTGGAGCAGAAGATCACGCTCAAGGGGGTCGAGCTGACGGTCCGCGAAAAGGGCGTTGCTGTCGCCGAAGGCGCCGAAGGTGAGCTGCCTTGGGAATTCCACCCGGGCGCCGACCATTTGTACGTGGATCTGTACGGCGCGAACAAAGCGGTCGCGACCTTTGAATACGGCGATGGCAGCGACGCTGCCGAGCAGTCGGCGTACTTGGGCAGCGAAGTCACGCTGGACGAGCTGGGCATCCGGCTCGATTCGTTAGACCCCGATGCCGGCAAGGTCCGTGTGGATTCGCTGCAGTTGAATTGCCCCAAGTGCGGAGGGACACTGGCGCTACGCGCCCCTGATGAAACGCTGCGGGTCGCCTGCCCGAACTGCACGTCGATCTTGGACGCCAAAGACGGAAAGCTGTCGCTGTTGCAAACGCTGCATCAGAAAAAAGTCAAACCGCTGATTCCGCTCGGCAGCGTTGGCGATTTCGGCGGCAAAAAATACACCGTCATCGGGTTCATGGAACGCTACGCCAAGTACGCCGGCAGAACGTATCCGTGGACCGAATACCTGTTGTACAACCGCGAAACCGGATTTCGTTGGCTGGTCTGCAACGACAACCATTGGTCGCTCGTTGCACCGGTTGACCAGCCGCCCACGTCGATCGGCGATTCTGCGACGTACGACGGCGAAACTTTCAAAATCTACGACCGCGGAACGGCCTACGTCCGTTATGTGTTGGGCGAGTTCTATTGGAAGGTCACCGTCGGCGAGCAGGTCTACACGTCCGACTACATCGCGCCGCCGCGAATGCTGTCCTGGGAACGCAGCGGTTATGGGAAGTCGCAAGAAGTCACGATTTCCGAGGGGCACTACATCACCGCCGAAGAGATCGAGCAAACGTTTGGCGTCAAAGATTTACCACGTCCCTGGGGCGTCGGGGTGATCCAGCCGCGACCGACACCGGGGGCAAGGTTCTGGCTCGCTTGGCTGGGCTTCTTGCTCTATCTGTTTTTTGCCTACGCCGTGATCGGTCGCGGCAAGGCCGACGGATGGCTATTGTTCTATGCCTTGGTAGGCGTCACGCTGGTCCCGGCCGTCGTGATGGCGTATTTGCACAACTTTGAAGTTCGGCGCTGGAAAGAAAGCGATTTCAGCCCTTACGCATCCTCGGATGATTAAATGAAGAAGACAGTGATGGTCGTGTATCTAACCATGGGTTTGGTGATTTGCGGTTGGTTCACCGCCGCCGCGGCATTCAGCTGGAGGGCACCCAATTTCGGGATCGCCAAGGCGCTGCAAAGTAGCGGTTCTGGCGGTGGCGGTTACTACGGCGGCGGTCGCTCGTTTGGTGGTTCATGGGGAGGAGGGAAATAACATGGAGATGACTTCGATGAAAGTTTTTGAATTAGCGATGCCGTTGGCGCAAGACGTGCAAGACATGGCGGTCAGCCCGATGCAGTTGTTGGGCGCCCATCTGATTGCCGCCGTTGTCTTCTCGCTCGTCGGGATCGTGGTGTTCGGTTTGTGTCTGGTGTTGATGGAAAAGCTCACTCCGTTTTCGATCGTTCATGAGATCGGCGAAGAACACAATCAGGCTTTGGGGACGATCGTCGCTGCGATCGTGTTGGGCATCTCGATCATCATCGCCGCTGCGATTCTGGGATGATCGATCGCGCGCCGAACTACTTGCTCTATTTGAACGTGCTGGTCATCGCGACGTGCGGGTTGATCTACGAGCTTTTGGCCGGCACGTTGGCGAGCTATCTGCTGGGTGACAGCGTGACCCAGTTCTCGTTGGTGATCGGAGTTTACCTGTCGGCGCTGGGTGTCGGGTCGTGGCTTTCACGCTACGTGGAAAACCGGGTGGCGCGGACCTTCATCGAAATCGAAATCGCCTTGGCGTTGCTGGGCGGACTTTCGGCGCCGTTGCTTTTCGTCGCGTTCGCCCAGATCACCTGGTTCCGGATTTCGTTGTTCGGATCGGTGTTCGCCATCGGAACGCTGGTCGGGCTGGAGCTGCCGCTGTTGATGCGGATTCTGCGCGAGCACCTGGACTTTCGTGAACTCGTCGCGCGGGTGCTGACGTTTGACTACATCGGGGCGTTGCTGGCGTCGGTGTTGTTTCCCGTTTTGTTGGTGCCGCGTTTGGGGTTGGTCCGGACGTCGTTGTTGTTTGGAATCCTGAATGCCGTCGTCGGCGTCTGGGGCACGTATCTGTTGCGGCCGCTACTTTCCAGTCGTGGGCTCGGCGCGCTGCGGGGACGCGGATTCTTGGTGATCGGGTTGCTGGTGGTGGCGTTCATCAAAGCCGACACGCTGACTGATTGGACCGAAGAGGCGATTTTGGAGAACCCGATCGTCTATTCGACGCAGTCGGATTTTCAACGGATCGTGGTGACGCAGCGGCAGGGCCATTTCCAATTGCACCTCAACGGTCATCTGCAATTCAATTCCAAGGATGAGTATCGCTATCACGAATCGTTGGTGCACCCGGCGTTGACGATGGCCGACGATGCCGGGCATGTTCTGGTGCTCGGTGGTGGAGACGGATTGGCGGTGCGCGAGATCCTTCGCTATGACAACGTGAAAGCCGTGACGCTGGTGGATTTGGATCCGGCGATGACCCGCTTGGCCGCCGATTTTCCGCCCCTGGCTGAGCTGAACGAGCACGCCTTGGCAGACCCGCGGGTGACCGTCGTGAATCGAGATGCCTTTGTGTGGGCAGGCGAGGGCGAAACAAAATTTGATGTGGCGGTGATCGATTTTCCCGATCCGGGTTCGTATTCGGTTGGGAAGTTGTACACGACACGGTTCTTTCAATTGCTGCGCCGTCGTCTCACCGATTCGGCGATCGTGTCGATTCAGTGCACCTCGCCGTTGGTGGCGCCGAAATCCTATTGGTGCATCTTGAACACGATGCAAGAGGCCGGGTTCGATGTGCGTCCGTATCACGCCGCGGTGCCCTCGTTCGGTGTCTGGGGGTTCGCGTTGGCGGGGATGCAGCCGTTGTTGGCTGACACGGATGGCGGGTTTCTGATTCGCCATCCGCTGCCGGAGGGTTTGCGATTCTTGGATTCAAAAACCATGGTCGCGTTGTTTCAGATGCCGGCCGACTTGGTGCCCGCCCAGACGACCGTCAATCGTTTGAACGATCAGGTGTTGGTTCGCTATTACGAGCAGGAATGGGGGGCGATGTGAGCGATGCACCTGCCCATTGCCCGACTCGGTGGACACGTCGCGAGTTGCTCGCTCACCTCGCCGGCGTGCCGCTGACCGGCTTGGTGGGGTGCGGTCTACGCGATCAGCTGGCGTTTGATGGGCAGTTGCTGAGTCCAGATGTTTCGATCGGGCACCGGTTGCGAGATGGCTGGCGACCACCCGGGGCGACCGAACCGCCAGAGGTGCATCGTGTGGTGATCGTCGGTGGCGGCATCGCGGGTTTGTCCGCAGCCTGGCAATTGCAGCGTCGCGGGCTGGACGATTTCGTGGTCTTGGAGTTGGAGCATCAGCCTGGGGGGACGTCGCGAAGCGGAGAACGGGCAGGTTTTCGATTTCCTTGGGGGGCCCACTACGTCCCGGCACCGATGAAAGAAAACGAAACATTGATTGAGCTGTTTCTTGAACTGGGGGCGATCGCCGCGACGGCGGAGGATGGCGAACCTGTCTTTGCCGAAGAGGTGCTCTGTCGAGAACCCGAGGAACGCGTGTTCTTTCAGGGGCGTTGGATCGAGGGGCTTTATCCGCATCTCGGCGCGAGCGACGACGATTTCTCGCAGCTGGACGGCTTTCGCCAGGCCATGCGAGATTGGTCGGCGCGGCGAGATCAAGCCGGGCGACGGATGTTCGCGATTCCGATGTCGCGCGGATCCGACGACGAGGTCGTCCGCAAACTCGACACGATTTCGATGGACCAGTGGATGCAATCGCAGGGATTTACCTCTCAGCGCCTTCGGTGGCTGGTCGATTACGCTTGCCGCGATGACTATGGATTGACGATTCGCCAAACCAGTGCCTGGGCCGGTGTGTTCTATTTTGCGTCTCGACTGCGACAGGGCGGTGCGGAGTCGCAGCCGGTGATCACTTGGCCCGAGGGCAACGGTCGCATCGTGCGGCATTTGGCCAATCGGTGTGGCCGACGGCTCCGCGGCGGTCATGTTGTCACGGCGATCCGCGATGCCGGCGCCGCAGGCGTCCAGATTCGTGCGTTTGACACGCAGGCGTCCAAGACGGTGGATTTTGTTGCCGAGGACGTCATTTTTGCGGCGCCGCACTTCTTGGCGCCCCATCTCCTCGTTGACTGGAAAGCCAGCGGTCGGAATATAGCGTCGTTTCGCTACGGCGGCTGGGTTGTCGCCAACGTCTTTTTGGATGCCAGGCCACGGGAAACCGGTCGAGAGATGAGCTGGGACAACGTCATCTACGACAGTCGATCGCTCGGCTATGTCTCGTCAACCCATCAGACCGGCAGCGATCACGGGCCGACGGTGTTGACGTGGTACCAGCCGATGTTGGACGACGATCCACGGGTGTCGCGGGCAGAATTGATGCGACTTTCGTGGCGTGACTGGGCGAGTGTGGTCGTTTCGGATCTGCGCAAAGCCCATCCGGATATCGGTTCATTGATCCGGCGCATCGACGTGATGCGTTGGGGGCACGCGATGATTCAGCCGCGTGTGGGGTTTGTCTGGGGCGACCAGCGGCTGGCGGCGGCCGAGTCACTCGGACGCATCCACTTTGCAGGCACCGATTTGAGCGGTGTGGCGCTGATGGAAGAAGCGTTTGATCGCGGCGTGCAGGCCGGCGATCGATGTCAGCTCCCGTCAGTCGGATAGGCTTTCAGCCTGTCGGCCTCGTAGGAGAGGCTTCCGCGTTCGTCAATGGTTGCATGACAATCCTGTAGCCCACTTCTTCGCGTTTGGGGCCATGCCGGCAGCTGGGAGGTAGCGAGCGACGGCCCGATTCTCGATGATATGCCGCGGCGGCAAAGCGACGGCTTCAGTTCGCCCGCTTCATCACATAGGGCCAAACGGGCGGGAAACGATGACACATCAGTTGATTTTGATGAGGCACGCAAAGAGCGATCACGATGACCCGGCGCTGTCGGACCACGATCGACCGCTTGCCAAGCGTGGCCGCCGTGACACACCCAGGATGGCCGATTGGCTCGTCGAGCAAGGCTGCGTTCCAGACGTGATCCTCTGTTCGTCGTCGGTTCGGACGCGAGAAACGGCCGAGTTGTTGTTGGATCATTGGGACAAGAAACCCGTCGTGGTGTCCAGTGCGGATTTGTACTTGTCCAGCCCGAACACGATGCTGGAGACGATCGGCAGCGGGCACCGCGATGCGTCCAGCGTGATGGTGCTGGCGCATAACCCCGGGACCACGATGCTGGCGTCGATGTTGGCCAATCAGTCGCTGGAGATGGTGACGGCGGCGGTGGCGATTTTTGAGGTGGATGATTGGGCCGCGTTGGGGCAGGCGAACCTGTCTGATCACGCACCGCTCTCGCACCTGGCGAAACATTTGGCTACACAGTGCAGTTGCAAACTCACGCACTTTGCCAGCCCCAAGACCATTTGACCTTGAATCTTGATGAACGGATTCGCCGCCTGGCTGATTTTCGCGCTGGCGCTCGTCGGCCACGGTGGGTTGCACGTCGCGATCTACAATCGGGTCAACGGTCTCGGCTGGCCTCGAAAGACGATCAAGCGGATCGTGAAGTTCTTTCTATGCACGACGCTCACGATTCCGACGGCCGTCTTGTTTTTACAGTTCGATGCGGTCGCGGAAATCCTGTTACGCGGCGGTCGTTGGAGTCTGCTCGGTCCCGTCACGATCGCGTACGGCGTCGTCTGTTTGGCGACTTGGATCGTCTTCGGGGTGCCTTGGTTGTTGTGGCGGCCAATCTTTCGGCTGGAGTGGGTCGATGCACCGCGAAAGGTGAAGGTCATCGACGTTTCTCGCGTCGTGGAGCATCCGCTGCCGATGACACGCAAGGCCCGTTGGGAAGCTCGTTTTCCCTTCAACCAGATCTTGGATTTGGCAATCGAAGAGGTCGAGTTGCCGGTCGTCGGATTGCCCCCGTCGCTGGACGGTTACCGGATCGCGCATTTGAGTGACATTCATTTGACCGGCGAAATTCATCCCAGCTACATTCGATATGCGATCGAACAGGCGACGCGGTTCCGACCGGATTTGATCGCGTTGACCGGGGATATCATCGACACACAGCCATGCATCGATTGGTTGGTCGAGATCTTTTCACCGGCGGAAGCCGTCGACGGTTGCTACTTCATCCTGGGGAATCACGACACACGCGTGGTCGATTCTTGGGAGACACGCAACGCCATGGACCGCGCCGGATGGATCGATCTGGGCAGCCAAACGATGCGGCGCAATTTTCGTGGGGTGCCCTGTCGCGTGATTGGCAACGAGTATCCCTGGTTCGAGCGGCCAACGCTGGAGCCTTGTGACGCACAGTTTCGATTGCTGCTCAGTCATAGCCCGGACCAGTTCACTTGGGCGCGACGCAACGGGATTGAATTGATGCTCGCCGGCCACACGCATGGCGGACAAGGACGGTTGCCGCTTGCCGGGCCAGTCCTAAGCCCCAGCTACCACGGCAGTCGCTATGCGTCGGGCGATTTCTATCGGGCGCCAACGACGTTGCACGTCACCCGGGGCCTTGGCGGCGTTCATTTGTGGCGGATCAATTGTCGTCCGGAACTGTCCCTGTTGACGTTGCGAACGGTCTGAAATTGCAGGTTTTCAGTGTTGAAAACCTGTTTGTGTTTTTTTCTCTCAAAAGGT
>NZ_JANZKV010000241.1 GCF_025060895.1 Stieleria sedimenti
GCTTCAATCGACAGGCCGTCGAGCGACCGGTCACTCCGGCGTCGGCGGGATCGTTCTGGCGATTCGGAATCCCATGTAGACCCAACGTGAATCGGCACCGTGGAGATTGCGTTGGGAGGCGCGTGCGTCACCGGGCTGGTACAGCATCGCGCCGCCGCGCGTGATCATCCTCGTCTGCCCTTCCACGTCGAACCATTCATTGCCGGGATCAGACGCCGGTGCGAGCGATTGTCGGGGGTAGGCATGATCGACGCAGTGGCACCATTCCATCACGTTGCCCAACATGTCGAACAGCCCATAGTCGTTGGGCAACAAGCGAGCGACGGGCTGGGTTCGGAATTCGGAATTGCTGACCGTCCAGGCATGGTCATCGAGTCGTTCCGGGTCAAAGCCGAACCAACGGTTGCGATCCACGCCACCGCGACAGGCATATTCCCATTCCGCTTCGGTTGCCAACCGATAACCGATTCGATCTACCGATCCTGCCGGGACGACCATGCCCGGCTTGATCGCATCGATTTCGGGGTAACACATCTCGTCTTCGGGAATGCCTTCTTGCTCGCTCAACCAGCGACAATATCTTGCCGCGTCATACCAGGTCACATTGATCGCGGGACTGTCCGACGATCGGGCATAGTCTTCGGGGTAGTCGAAATCGTTGCGAAACGCCAGGAACTGTTCGACGGTCACTTCGGTGGCCCCGATCGCGTAGTCATGGTCGATCACAAACGCCGTCCGCGGCTCTTTCTGTCCGTCACGTCCCGGTTCATTGCCGTACGAACCGAGCCAAACCGTTGCTTCGGGCCGAACGACCACCATCCGCTGCCCCGAGACGGCCAGGAACTCACGATCGGGATCACTCGACGGCGGCAAGGGCAGATCCAGATCCCAAGCGAGCGCGAGCGCCAGTGAAGCGGATCGAATCCCCGGTTCGGTCGTTCGTTGAAGCGGATCACGCCAAACCTTGGTGACCGACAAGCGTTGTTGCGGACTGATCTGGTCAACCGGAATCAGCTTCAACGCCATCAGGCAGCTGCGGACCAACGTCGCATCGTGCGAGCCTTGGTCATCTTGCGAGTTTTGAATCTGGTCAAACAACCATTCGGGTGGCAACATGAATTCGCCGAATCCAGCGATGACGGCGCCGCGTGTCTCTTCGCCCCACTGGCCGGCGAGTGCGGCTTTGACATTCTGGTCTTGTTGCAATCGCAACTGCGCCAGTGCCAGATTGCAGCGAACCCGGGCGGAGGCGACCTGTGCATCCATCTCCGGCAGCCCGCGCCACCAGACCGACTGAAATCGAAACGTCCGATCGTCGTCAAAGGCGGCGGCGTCGAGCGAAACGGGAAAGTAGCCCTCAGCCATCAGCTTTCCCGCCGCACGCAGGTGATCGAGTCGTCCCTGGTGCTCCAGCAACTTCGTCTGCACAGGAAGATCATGCCACCAGACCGGCGTGACCGTTCCATCGCGTCGACCGTCGGTGGCCAAGCTGGATCCTGCCACAAGCACTGGCGAGGATTGATTCCATTGGATGATCTGGCGGCACTCGTCGGCCGACCGGTTCCAAGCGTCGGCGTACCGAATCCCGCGATTCGTCTGCCAGCGAATGGACGTGAATTGTTCGGGAAGCTCCGCTTGCTGGACCGAGAGATTGAAACGTGGCAGTGACAGGCCTCTTTGGAGCATCGGCTGCCATCCGTCGGTCTGGTGATTGTCCCCCGGCACCTCGAGATACAGGTCAGCGGCGGTCACCCCGTTGTTCTGCGGCCGGCGAATCCAGCTGACGAAATATCGCAGGGTTTCATCCTCGTCGGCGTAGCCGCTCATGCTATCGGGAAGAAAGCCTTCGTCACGCGACTCGCGATTGAGCGCCCGCACCTGATCGGCCGAGAGATCCAACGCATACTTGGACTCCAACGAGTCTCTCGTGAACAGGACAAAGCAATAGCGTTTTGCGTCGTGACGATAGACGGCGAGATGTCCGATTCGATAGCCGCTGATGGCGAGTTCTGTGGCGAGTCCGGCCAGATCATCGCGAGGAACTTGGTGGGCCACGATCGCGTGCGGGCCGATGACCGATTGAAAGGAGTTCAACTGTACCAAGAGGGCAGCGTCGATTTCAGGATCGGGTGTCAAATCGACTCGATCGCGATCACCGACGACCCACCAGGGCGACCCCCAGGGACGTGTGACGTCGATCACCGCGGTCTCGGCTTGACTGATCTGATCCCACTGCCGCCGCAGCGCATCACGTGCCCGATCGGGATCCGCTTCCATCGTCTCCAACAGCAAGTTGAATTCGGAGGCGTGGGCGGAGCGGACAAGGTCTGCGAGCAAGTGAAAATCCGTTTCAGCGAACTGACGCACCAAATTGACGGCGGTCAACGACGGTTGCCCCCGATCCGGATCCGACAAATGTTTGGCCAGCCGCGGCAGCAACGTCTCGGCCAGCGGCGCAAATCCCAGCCCCCAGCTCTTCGACCAGACCGGATTTTCGGCCAGCAGCAACTGCACCAAAACCGCTTGATCGTCCGGATCATCGAAGCCCCCGATGCTGCCGGGATCGTTGGCGATCAGACAGGCCGCGCGAAGCAATTCCCCCCGCGTCGCGGTTTGGTCTCGCCACAGGTCGACCGCCAACTCGTTGGCGGAGTTCATCAACGGAACGATGTTCCGAGCGATCTGGACGACCTCGTCGACCGGCGCGGTCAGCGCGTGTCTGGTCAATGTTTCTGCCGCGACGACGTCCCGATCTGCATTGACCAGCGCCGCGCGGACACGAACCGATGGCCTGGAGTTTGGATCGGCAACGAGTGTCGACGCCTGGGTTCGAATCCACGCATCCTCGCGCAGCGTTGTGGCCAACGGAATCGCTTCGGAAAGCTCGGCGTCGACCAGGCGGGTCAGCGCCGCTTGACTGTCTCGCTGTCGAATCTGGTTGAACACGAACGCATAGCCGCCCCAGCCGACGGCCAACAGCAATCCGGCGACCAGCAACCACGACCCGAGCCGACCGAGATGACGCCGCCGGGCGGCGCTCATCATCCGCAACTGCGGTCCGGTATAGGTCGAAGGCGGGATGTAACGACGAACGGCAAGGTATTCGCTGAGTGTCGGCAAGGCTTGGGGCAGCGGACGGGCACGGTACAGCTCGGTGAATTCATCCAGCCGCAATCGCGCCTTGCCGGCTTTGGTGGTCCGGTTTCGCAATTCGACCCAGTGACGGATGGGGGCGATCAAGAAATCATGTGTCAGTTGATAGCCGGTCGTGCCGATCTGGCTGGTCGACGATTCGCTGCTGAAACTGTCTTCTTCGGTCCGGTCGGTCGGAGTGATCAGGTGCAGTTCACCGTCGAGCACGCCGA
The DNA here is from genome assembly GCF_025060895.1 of Stieleria sedimenti. Taxonomy (GTDB): domain Bacteria; phylum Planctomycetota; class Planctomycetia; order Pirellulales; family Pirellulaceae; genus Stieleria; species Stieleria sedimenti. Next base: position 3,366 of record NZ_JANZKV010000241.1, read on the forward strand.
TCAATCGACGGAACGCGGCTTTGTCGCGGTAGCCCGTCGCTTCCATCAGTTCCTGCTCGCTGCGCACGGCGCCTTTGATGCTCGACCCCGATTCGGGCAACAGGGCGCGGAGAACGTGCTCGGCGCCTTCGGCGAACAATCGGATCCGCCGAGGCGAACGCTCGTTGTCGAAAGTCTCGTCCAAGAACCGGACCCCGATGCCGGTGCCGCCGTCTTTGAACAGCGACGAACTCGTTTCCCAGTTGCGATGTTTGAGCATTTCGGTCAGCAGCGCCAACTGGACACAGATCACTCGGCCGTCGCTGGCCAGGTAACGGATCGCGGAATCCAGGAATTGATTTTGGCGTGGGCTGAACTGAGACGGTGAATCAGGCACGCGCTCGTGCGCGGCGCCGAACAGCGCCAGCACATGACGGGCGTGGCGGGTATCAAACAGATCCAACAGCGTTGCGTTTTCGTTCTCGGCGATCGGCAGATCGATCGCTTGCATCAATCGTGAGATGCCGAGCCAAAAGTCGTCACGCACCATCAAGATGCATTGCACCTGCACGCCGTCGCACTGTCGCAGCGCGGCGGTCAGCGATTCGCGTTCGATGTCGGGATGGGAGAACAGCCACTGTTCGAACTGATCGATGAAGATCACGACCTTGGGCTGATTGCCGCGGCGGAGCGCGGCGACCAGATCCGCCAGATCGGTGACCGATCCGAAACGGGTATCACCGAATTTCGATCGGATCGCACCGGCCAATGCCGACTCGGTCGATTCGGGAGTCGCTTGCAGATAAATACTCGTGCACGGACTGCCCAATCGCGGCATGATGCCGGCCCGGACCAGCGACGTTTTCCCACATCCGCTCGGTCCATAGATCAGTCCGACCGGGACGGCTCTGGAAGCATCTTTCGACTCGATCCGCGCCAACCAAAATCGCACAATGTCCGGCAAGCCGTCACGGTCATAGGGTCCGGGCAACAATTCCAAATAGTGCTCGGCATCTCGCAAATCAAACGGGCGAAGTCCTTTGGGCAGGGTGCGGCGCTGACGGTGGCTGTCTGACTGAGGTGCGGCCGAACCGAACGCCGACTGAGCCGACGCGGTTGACGTGGACGACTCGCCGTCGATCGATTCGACAAAGTGCGTTAAGTCATCGACTAACAGCTCACAACTGGCATAGCGGTCGTGAACGGACTTTGAAAGCGACTTGAGGCAGATCCGCGCGAGTTCCGCCGGCACGTCGGGTTCGATTTCACGCGGGTCGACCGGGTCGTGATAAATGATCTCTTGGAACAGGCTATCGCGGTCCTCGCCCTTGAACGGCTTGCTGTCGGTCAGCGATTGATACAACACCGTGCCGAGGGAAAAAATGTCCGAACGTCCGTCGACCCGATGGCCTTCACCCCGCGCCTGTTCCGGACTCATGTAGGCCGGCGTCCCGACGTAGGCGCTGCGGCCTTCACGCTCGACGTCGCGGAGTGCTAAACCGAAATCGACGACAAACGGGCAATCCTGTTCGTCGATCAGGATATTGCCTGGTTTGATGTCGCGGTGGACGATGCCGCGGGAGTGGGCGTAGGCGAGTGCGTCGGCGACGTGGCGAAGGACATCGGCCAGTTGTCGATAGGAGGGACGTTTGCGCCGAATCCACTGGCCGAAGGGACAACCGTGGATCAGCTTGGTGACCAGATAGCAGGCGACCTGTTGCGTCGCGGCGGCCCGATACACGGGCACGATATGGGGATGGTCCAAGCTGGCCATCGCGCGGGCTTCGCGCAGATACGCCGCGGCGAGATCGGATTGATTGACCAGACGTTGATGCGGGACCTTGAGCGCGACTTCACGTTGCAGCAAGCCGTCATAGGCGCGATAGACCGTCCCGAAACCGCCCTTGCCAAGAAACCCCAAGACGGAAAATTCTTCGATCTTCGTCAGTTCCTCCTCGAAAGCACTCGCCCGGGCCGATTCCAAGGAGTAGTCGCTGGTGACGACCTGATCGTCGAGTCTGGAAGGGGTTTGAGACGCCTTGGTCGGCTGGGTGATGTCGTCGTCGCTCATCGATCCGCCATGGTTTTGCCGTCTCTCGCGTCCTTCCGCGGCTGGTGCGGCGCAGGTCCGTGCGATTCACCCCCGGGGCAATTCTAGTTGACCCGCCCTCGGCCTGCGCGCATGTTCACTCTGGAAGTTTCAAGCGGTGCTTGTTTTGTTCGTAGAACTTGGTGATATCCAGCGACGCCCGGCGTTCTTCTTCCATCAGCTGGATCCGTGCCTCCAGCCGCTCGATTCGCCGAGCCATTTGGGGAATCAGCTCCTGGGTCTCGTCGGCGGGAGTGGGTTTGGGGACGGCGGGATAGCCGAGGTGTCGCTGCAGGGCGCTGAACAGGTACAGCGGATCCTTGCGGCGATTGGCCAGTGCGATCCGGCCTTCCTTTTCGCCAAACAAGAACGGGCCCTTGTCGTCGACAGGTTTGCCGGCCGCTTTGAGTTTAGTGCGGTAGTCCTCGCTGACCAGGAAGACGAGGTCGGCAAAGTCGATCAGACCGATTTGGGCGCGCAGGCCGAGGATCCACTCGCTCCAACGGTCGTCATAGATCGGATCGCCGCTCATCGCCGTCAATCCGCGATCGTAGGAGAGTCGATTTCGGCACAGGACCTCGAATTGAAAGAAGAACATTCCGGCCGGGTTGGCTTTTTCGACGCGGTACTCCGCTTCGGCCTGCATGACTTTGAAGGCGGTATTCATCATGAACCGGCCGGTGTCCGATTCACTCTGGTCGACCAAATAGGTTTGGAACGGAGTGAAGTAGTGAGCCAGCTGTCGCATCGCCGGCCCGAGCAAACCGGAGTGTTTGACTTCGGTCAGCAAGTACTCCATCGCCATCGGCAACCGCGTGGTCGCCAAGACTTCGTGGCGCAGTTGTTCGAGCAAGTCCTGGATCGGAAACTTGCCCCCGGCCTGTTCGTGCAGCAATTCAAACAGGTGGGCCTGTTCAATGTACTCGTCGCGATCGAGGATGTTTCCCCGCGCGGGCTGATTCTTCGCGTGTGGCGGTTTGAGAGGAGGCATGGCAATAGCGTACCAGCCAACGCGGTGTTGGGGGAAACCCGGATCGCAACGCTCATGGAGCGTGGGGCGATGAGCGGAAAAGGGCCTGCAAGAAAGTGGCGTAAGCTTCCAGCTTGCGTTTCCCGAGTGCAACGAGACGGCAAGCTGGAAGCTTACCCCACTTCTAAAGATTGACGATGCACTAACCGTCGAACCGACCAACAACGATGCAGGCGTTGTGTCCACCGAATCCGAAGCTGTTGCTCATCGCGACCTTGACGGCGCGTGACTTGGCCTCGTTGGGGGTGTAGTCGAGGTCGCAGTCGGGATCCGGCGTTTCCAGATTGATGGTCGGCGGGATGACTTTGGATTCGATGGTTTTGCACAGAATCACGGCCTCGACGCCACCGCTGGCACCGAGCGAGTGCCCCAATGCGGACTTGGTGCTGCTGACGCTGGTCTGGTAGGCGGCATCGCCGAAGACGCGTTTGATGGCGGTGGTTTCGGCTTTGTCGCCCAGCGGGGTACTGGTGCCGTGAGCGTTGATGTAGTCAATGTTCGCCGGATCGACCCTGGCATCGGCAAGGGCGGCGGTCATCGCGGCGGCGGCACCGATTCCGTCGGCGTCGGGGGCGGTGATGTGACCGGCGTCGCTGGTGGTTCCGTACCCGAGGACTTCGCCGTAGATCTTTGCCCCACGTTTTTTGGCGTGTTCGAGTTCCTCAAAGACCAACACCCCGGCGCCTTCGCCGAGCACGAAACCATCGCGATCGGCATCAAACGGCCGACTGGCCTTGGTCGGTTCCTCGTTTCGCGTCGAGAGCGCCTTCATGTTTTGAAAGGCGGCCAGGCCCATTCGCGTCAGCGCCGCTTCGCTGCCACCGGTGATGACCAGATCGGTTTCGTTGAGCCGGATGCTGCGGAGCGCATCACCCATCGCGTTGGTCGCACTGGCACAGGCCGTGGCGACGGCATAGTTGGGGCCTTTGAGCCCGTAGGTGATCGAGATATTTCCGCCGGCGGCATTGACCATCATCTTGGGCACGGTGAAGGGGCTGACCCGCGAGGGCCCCTTGGTCAACATGCGTTCGATCTGGTTTTCGATTTCGATCAGCCCGCCGATGCCGCTGCCCAGGATGACGCCGCAGCGGGTGCGGTCGACGGAGTCGAAATCGACGCCTGAATCCTGGATGGCTTGATGTCCCGCGTGGACGGCGAACTGGGTGAAGCGATCGAGTCGTTTCGCTTCGCGCGGATCGGTCACACCGTCGAGCGTGAAATTCCAGACTTCACCGGCGAAATGAACTTTGTACTGCGACGTGTCGAGTAACTCGATCTTGCCGACACCGCTTTCCCCGGCGATCAATCGGTCCCACATTTTGGGGACTTCCAGAGCGAGCGGAGTGACGGCGCCGATGCCTGTGATGACCACACGGCGATCACCTCGGAAAATCTGTGGTTGTGACACGGTGTGTGATGAACCCTGGGTCATCGTGATGCCTTGGCGATGCGTTCAATTGATCAAAGCTGCGAACGTGACGAATCAGAGGTTCGAGAGGTCCGAATGAAAAAAATGCCGCCCACAATGATCGGCAAGCGGCTGCTGGAGCCGGATCACCACAAGACCATGAGGCGGCAATGCGATTGAATAAGGTGGTTCGAACGAGGGGCGAATCAGGCGTCTTCGCCTTTGGCATTCTCGATGAAGTCCACCGCCTCGCCGACCTTTTGAATCTTTTCAGCAGCTTCGTCAGGAATGCTAATGTTGAATTCCTCTTCAAGCTCCATCACTAATTCGACGGTATCCAACGAATCGGCACCCAGGTCGTTCACGAAGGACGTTTCGCGGCTGATCTTGTCTTTCTCGACACCAAGTTGTTCAGCAACGATATCGACCACGCGTTCTTCGACGGTAGCCATAAGCAATCTCCAATGGTTTGATCTGCAAGGGAAGTTATCGAGGGAACGAAACGCCCCTCATCTGTAGGGAGGAACGAGACGGCAGGGTTTGGAGCCCGGAGACGCTTCGTTGATTCGCCGAAAAGATAGGGGAAACAAGCAAAAGGCGTCAATATGCCGGGATTCGGGACTCACCATCTCGCGAAGGTTTTCAGTCGGCTAAGGTTGCCGAAAGTCGCTGCGGCGCCCGCTACGGGGCGGATCGACTCGCTATCCGGTGATTCCCCCGTCCACGACGATCGTCTGGCCAGAAATATATCCCGCGTCCGGGGAGGCGAGAAAGAGCACCGCGGCAGCGACATCTTCGGGGTTTCCGATGCGTTTGGCGGGAATTGTTTTGATCACCTCGTCCAAAATCCCCGCGGGAATCGCGTCGGTCATGTCGCTGGCGATGAATCCAGGGGCCACCGCATTGACCGTGACACCGCGATTGACCAATTCTTTGCTCATCGTTCGGGTCATGCCGATCATCCCGGCCTTGCTGGCCGAATAGTTGGCTTGGCCCTGGTTGCCGATCAGCCCCGAAATGCTGGCCATGTTGATGATTCGGCCATATTTTTTCTTTCGCATGATCCCCGCAGCGGCCCGACAGCAGACGAAACAGCTGGTCAGGTTGGTCGCGATCACGCTGTCCCATTCTTCGTCGCTCATCCCACGCATCGTCTTGTCGCGCGTGATGCCGGCGTTGTTGACCAGAATATCCAGCCGGCCGTGCTCCTTGGCCACTCCCTCGATCGCCGCGGCGGTCGCTGCACGGTCGGTCACGTCACAGGCCAAGGCGATGCCCTTGCCGCCGACGGCTTCGATTTCCGCGACCGTCGCCGCCAGTTTTTCCGCATTGCGGGCCATGCAGGCGACCGTGGCGCCGTTCATCGCCAGCGCCACCGCGACGGCTTTACCCAAGCCTTGTGACGCGCCGGTGACAATCGCGACTTGGCCGGACAGATCGGCTTTGAGTGTCAGTTCCATGTTTCTCGTTCGGGGAAAATCTTGGGGGTCGGGAAGACGGGGGGCAATCGGTCTGACGATTGCATCTTTCTGGAAACGCTCTACTGGTCGCCAAATCCATCGGTCGGGATCTTGCGCTGAATCCGCTTCAGCGTTCCTCGCAGCACGCGACCGGTGCCGGCTTCGAGAAACCCTTCGATCCCATCGGCAATCATGCGGCGAATACTCGCCTCCCACATCACCGGCTGGGTGACCTGGCGGCTGAGCAATTGGCGGATCTCATCGGCCGATTGATGCGGCGCCGCGTCGACGTTGCTGTAAACGGGGATGCGGGTGTCGCGCAAGGGGATTTCTGTCAACGCCTGCTCGAGCAACTCGACGGCCGGTGCCATCAGCGAGGTGTGAAACGCGCCGGCGACCGACAGCGGCACGACCTTCATCGCCCCGGCCGCGACCGCGGCGGGCTGCAAACGCTCGATGGCCGTCAGGTGGCCGGAGACGGCAATGTTGCCGGGGCACAGCAGATTTGCCGGACGCAGGACTTCATCGCCTTGCCGCACCTCGTCGCACAGCTCTTGCAGCTTTTCCAGATCCATCCCGATCACGCTGGCCATCCCGCTGCGGACGGCGTCGGACGCCGACTGCATCGCTTCGCCGCGGCGTTGGACCAATTTCAGCCCGTCGGCAAACTCCAGCCCGCCGGCAAAACAAACCGCGGTGTATTCGCCCAGGCTCAGCCCCGCGGTTGCACTGATGTTGTCGATCCTTTCGGGGTGCTCCGACGCCAGGACCCGGGCCGCGGCAACCCCCACGGTGAACAATGCCGGCTGGCAGAATTCAGTCGCATCGAGTTTCTCCGGCGGTCCGTTCTGGCACAGATCGGCAAGATCGTAGCCGAGAACCTCGCCCGCTTCGGCGAATAAATCTTTGGCGATCGTGTAGGTTTCGCACAGCCATCGCCCCATGCCGACGCCCTGTGCCCCCTGACCCGGAAACAGAATTCCGGCGGATTTTACGTCCATTGATAACAGCCGCTTAAAAAAGAAAACCGCCGAGCAACCTCATGCCGGTGTCATAAACGACACCCGGCAACACGGCACGGCGGAATGCGTCGAAAAGAATCGTTCAATCACGCCTGACGATTACTCGTCAACCGGCTCGACAACGGTACGCCCTTGATAATAGCCGCATTTGGGGCAAATCGTGTGCGTCGGCACCGAGCTGCTGCACTGCGGGCAATAAGCAATTTGGCGTTTCTTGACGCGATCGTGGCTGCGGCGTTTGCCGGTTCGACTGTTGCTGTGTTTTCGCTTGGGGACAGCCATGGCTGCTTGGGGGGGTAAGTATGGTGTTGATTTCGAATCAAATTTGGCCCGGCATCGTAGAAATTTTGAGTCGGTTTCGTCAATCCATGATTAAAAAAAAAGCGCGACTCGGCGGCAAAGTAGTGGATGCGAGCCCGTTTTCAGGCTGGTTTTCATCCCTGGGTACGCTTTGCCATCCGTGGGTTCATTCAAATCGGGCACCGGGGGATGGTCCCTTAGGCGAGTGCTCGGTGCCATCGACTTGGACGCCGAGCGGGTTATTCTTGTTAGCTTCTTCAGTTTTGGCGAGGGCAGCAACCAAGCCCCCCTACGGTTTCGCGGCCACCATCATCCCCAGCCCGTCTTCGCTGGCGGCCAGGTACGTGAATTGAATCCCGCCCAGCCCGGCGGCCTGGAACATGGCCTGGCACTCACGCAAATCGCGGACACGGCCCTGCGGTGTCGCCAGATGGATCGACAATCGCCCCAGCGATTCCTTCAACCCGGCCCGCCCGGGTCCGATGTAAAAGTCCGGCACCGCAATCCGGCCGCCCGGCTTCAGGGTCGCCGCCGCTTTTTCCAGCAGGCTGGCGGCTTGATCGTCCGAGTAACCGGACAGCATCTGGGCCAACACGACCAGTTCAAACTGTTGCCGGCCCACGGTCACAGCTAGCGGATCGCTTTCAATCGTTTTGAAGCGATCGCCCAGCCCGATCGACTCGGCCGTGCGTCGGGCCGCCTGCAGCGCCGCCGGTTCATCAACGGCCACGATGCTCGCCTCCGCGTCGCGATGCGCCATCGCGCAACTCCACACGGCCGACCCGCAACCCAAGTCCAAGATTTTGGGGCCGGGGCAGGCGTCTTGGCCGCCGATGTCCAGGATCTCGGCCGCCTGCATCGCCGCGGCGGTGTGGATCCACTGGGTCGCGGCGTTGCGAGCACGATATTCCGCGGCGTCGGCAGACGCCGCCGTTTCGGGGTCGCTCAATCGGTCGACCAGACCTTCCCAGCGGCGGTCGCCCAAATCGTCGTCGTATTGGCAGAGCAGATGCCCGGCCCGGGCCAGCGCAAAATCCTCTCCGTACTGCTCGATGAATCCGATGGCTACCAGGGCGTCGAGCAACAGTGCGGTGGTCGCTCGCTGCAGCGACAGGGATTCGCAAAGTTCTTCGAGCGTGTGTTGCTTTTCGCGCAACCGAGCGGTCAGCCCCGACTGTCGCGCCGCGCGCATCAAATGAGCCGCCGCGTTGGTCTGCATCCAATTCTGGTATTGCTCGATCGTGCGGTCACCGGCGGCGCGGACGGCGGACTGGCTCGCTTTGACTTGCTGGGGGCTCGGGTTCATGACTCGATGGATCGTGGGGTAAGCTGAAAGCTTGCAAGCTTAGCCGATGCCAAGCTGGAAGCTTACCCCCATGGGTCGAGCGGAAAAGGGGTCAGGTACCAAAAACTAAATAGCCCGAAGGGTGCTTCGCATTTTTGGTACCTGACCCCTTTTCCGCGGCACTCTGCATCCAAACGTAGCCGGAGCACTAACGCGCGAACTGGAGGAGCTGGTCGATGTAGATGGTGGGCGTGACGCCGAACCCACCGACGAAGGCATCGTTGAATGATTTTCCGCCATCGAGCAATCGAAACGTCGCGTCCAGCATTTTGCGGCGGCTGCGGTCCAACATCGACATCGCCAGCGCGGTCCCGAACGAGTCCGCTTGCTCAGGCGTGAGCTTGTTGTCCAAAAATGCCTTGGCGTTTTTCACCGCAGACACCGCTTCGCCGGCCAACACCCGCAGTTTTTCTTTCTCGCCGCGACTCTTGGCGTTCTGTTGCATCGCGGTAGCCGAACCGATTCCCTCGGCGAACCAGCGCGGGACATCACTGCCGCGACTGGCCACCGCCAGACTCACGATCGGCGATAGAAGTCGAGATTCGATGGCCTCTTCGTCTTCGGTTTCCGAAGCCACGGTGGCGGCGTAAGCGTCGATCCCGTCGTACTGCCAGTGGGCCGACCAATCGTTTGGCACGCTGCGTTGCTCGACCATCTTGGCAAACTCGCTGTAGTCATAGCGGCGTGGCAAAACAAAGATCGTCACACGGCCGTGAAAGTAATCTTCGGCGGCTGTCGATGACGCCGGTCGCGCGACCGACTTGGCGACTTTGAGGTGTTTTTCTGCCGCCCGGCCGACCAATTCCAGGGTCTGCTGCGAACCGGAACCGACGACGCGGAAGTGGTCGGTCTGGAATTCGGTCAACGCTGTCGATGAGTTGGCCAGTTTAAAATTTCGATCGGCCAATTCGGCTCGCCTGGCCGACATTTCCGCACTCGAAGCGCGTGAGGCCCAAGCGAGTTTGCTGATCACTTTGATCGGTTGCGATTGGTTCGCATCGAGGGTCGCACCTTCATCGATCCATTTGGAAATCAACGCGATCGAATCGTCGCTCAGCGGTGGCCGCCCACCGGCCGGCATCCGTTCGCCGTCGGTCGCGGTCCCGCGCAGTTTCTTGACCAACAGACTCGCTTCGCCACGCCCCGGCGTGATGATCGCCCCGCTATCACCGCCGCGCATCATCTGCACAAACGTGTCCATTCTCAATCCGCCGCGGACCTGCATGGCGTCGATGTGACAACCGCCACAATTCTCGACCAGCAGCGGCGCGATATCGAATGAGAAGCTAACGGTTTCGTTGCCTGTCGCCTGGGTGATCACCGGCGGCTTAGTGTCCATCGCCGGAGCGGGCGTATTGCCGGCGGCGAGCATTTGATTCGGATCGTTGCCATCAAATTTGGCGCCTTGGGTGATCCATGTTTTCAATGTTCCCAGTTCGGCCGCGCTGACCTTGGCGCCGCCGCGCGGCATGTCGCCCGTTTCAATCGTTTCGATCAGCCGGCTGCCGATGACGTCACCGGCGAACACGACGACGCCTTCGGGTGGCCCCTGCATCAACGCGGTGTAGCTGGACGTGCTAAATCCACCGCGGCGTTCGCTGATGTGACAGCGACCACATTTGCTGCTCAAGATCGGCGCCACGTCTTTGGTGAAGCTGACCAGGGTGCCCGATGGCGGAGTGCCGGACGTGTTGGGATCGGGTGAATTCGGATCGGACGTGCCGGACGATGCCATCGGGGTCGACGCCGTCCCGGTCGGACGCGGCGGACGTCGAAACGGCGGCAGCGAGATCCCCTCCAATTCCAGCATCGCGTGGGCCCGCGAGATCTTGTCGATGTGCACGGTGATCGCGTCGTACAACTCGGGGCTTCCCAGGTCGACCGCGCGTTCGACCTGCTCGAGCGCCTTGCGAATCTCGTTGCCCGACGAATCGTACTTGCCTTCGAAGTATGCCCTACCGGCCCGATTGATCGTCGCACCGATGGTCGACACGATCGCTTTTTGGCGTCGATCCAGTTCGACGGCATGGGCTGCTCCCCCACCCGGCAGGCAGACCAAATGTCCGACGATGAGCAGGGCAAGCAGCAGGTCGCAACGCATGGCGATGGGGATGATTCGTTTCATCTTCGTGGAACTTTTTGGCGGGGCGTCGGTCGCGTTCGTGCGACGGTTGCGGGACCAGAGAGGGAGTGCTCTGTCGGCTTTGAATTTTCGAATTGCGTTTGTCGATCGGAAAAAGGGTCAGGTACGAATATCGCGGGCACCAGTGTTGGTGTGCAGGCTT
>NZ_JANZKV010000242.1 GCF_025060895.1 Stieleria sedimenti
CGTTTGCTTGCTTCGCAAACACCGTCTCTCCCAGAGGGGGGGGAATCTAAATGGGTTGCCCGAAGCTGAAGCAAAAGAATCGATGTCCCAAGGGACGTCTTTTGTATGAGAACCGAACGAGAAATTAGTGTCGGATCTAGCGAGTCGGATAGGTTTCCAGGCTCGTCATTCCAGCGTCGACAGGCTGGAAGCCTATCCCACTCTTTTTCGTGCGATGTTAGGTGACGGAGTTGATCGTTGCGGCAGGAGCCAAGGCTTTTGCGGCGTGGGCCCTCTCTGGCGTTTGCTTGCTTCGCAAACGCCGTCTCTCCCAGGGGGAGAGAATCTAAATGGGTTGCCCGAAGCTGCCGTTAGGCGTCAGCGATCGGTTCGACGTCGACGCTGACTTTCAGCGTGTTGGTTCCGCCGCCCAGGACGACGCCGCGCATCGGGCTGACGTCGTCGTAGTCGCGGCCGATGCAGACGGGGATGTGATCGGCTGCGACCAGGCAGGCGTTGGTCGGGTCCAGGCCCAGCCAGCCGATCGTTTCACCGGCGTAGACTTCGACCCAGGCGTGCGATTCATCGGCGCCGATCAATCGTTCTTTCCCCGGCGGGGGCAGGGTTCGCAGGTAACCGCTGACGTACCGCGCGGCCAATCCCATCGAACGCAGGCAGGCGATTTCGACGTGGGCGAAGTCTTGGCAGACCCCGGCGCGAAGGGTAAACGCTTCTTTGGTGGTCGTCGCGACGGTGGTCGCCGTGGTGTCGTATTTGAAATCGGCGTTGATGCGGCGTGTCAGATCGAGTGCCGCGTCGATGATGCTCCGCTGCGGCGTGAACGAACTTGCCGCGTACTTGGCATAGGGGTCGGCCGGCGTGATCCGCGGCGAGCCGAAGCGATGTTCGTCGATCTTGGGGCGGTGCAGCTCGTTCGGGCTGGTCGCCAGCAGCGTTTCCCACTGCGGTGACGGCTGGCTGTCGGTCGTCATCTGTGCCGACACGGCGACGATACTCTCGACGTCGACGGTCAACGATTTGTGAATCGCTTCGATCGAAAACGTGATCACCCGGTTGCCGAAATAGTCGATGTGTTCGTCCCGGCTGGTCGGCTCCGGTGCGATCGACAACTCCGTCCGCTCGCACGTCACGTTGCCGCCGGTCACCGGTTGCATGCGAACCTGGTTTTGGCAGACCGCGACATTGTTGCTGTATCGGTATTCGGTCGAATGCCGAACACGGTAGCGAATCGGTGCGTCGTCGTTCTCGCTCATCGTCCCGTCCCGGTCAGGAACTGTCGCGATTCGGTGTGGATCAGATAGCGGGCGTTGATGCCTTCGGCGAGTCGGGGCAGGTCGGCGGCGACCTGTTCGAGGACCGATTGGAGCTGTTCGAGGGTGCCGTCCTGGCTGGTTTGCGACAATTCGATCGGATCGGCCGTGGTGACGCGGTACTGCAAATCCAGCACGATGCGTTTGATCGCGTCGAGTCCGACGGGGCCTTCGGTCGAGGGCAGTTTTTGGAACAACGTGGCGATGTGATCGAGTTGAAAACGCAGCGAACGCGGATTCGTTTCGTCGGTCACCAGCAGATCGATCACCGGTGCCAAGCGGACCAGGTTCTTGTATCGCGAACGGTAGGTCACGATGCTGTCGGTGACTTCCAGGACCGCTTCGCAGACCGGTTTGCCGTTGTCGGTCGGCGGGCACAGGGTCGCGGTCAGCAGTTCGCAGAGGTGTTCGGCGCGTTCCAGCCGGCGGCCCAGTTCGAGGAATTGCCAGGCGTGGGTGCGGACCAGACTTTCGCTGGTCAATCCCGCCAGCGCCAACAGGTCGACGATCAACCGGTCGACGCGTTCGATCGCTTCGCCGATGCCGATCGAGTTGGCTCCCGACGGGGTGGTCGCGCCGGTGGATTGGGTCAATTCAGCGGTCGCGCGATGCACGATTCGATAGGCTTCTGATGACAAGCGTCCACGGACGGCGATCGTGTTGTGCATCACCGATTCGAGGGTGCGGACGAGTCCGCGAGGCTGTCCGCGGTCCAGCACCGAGAGCGGCAGATTTTGTTCGACGTGAGGCAGATTGGCGACGAACGGTTCGACGGCAAAGCCGGGTTCGATTTGTCCCATCGAGGCCAGCGTGCGAACCAGACGCTGGACTTCGGCCAGCGTGTCCCAGTGTTCTTCGCCGGCGATCCGTGCCAACGTCGTCCGCATCACCCGCGAGATCGCTTCGGCGCGTTCGGCGTAGCGGCCGAGCCAGTACAGGTGCTCGGCGACGCGGCTGGGTAATTCGTCACCGCCGCGGCGCAGTTTGATCACCGTCTCGGAATCGGGAAGCAGCGTCTTGTGTTCGTCGACCGGCACGTCGCTGGTGACCCAGCAGTCCTGCGTCATTTGCCCGCTGACGGGTGACCGCGACAATTCCAATTGGTCATGTCCGACGCGGGCCAGCGCGCCCGGCAGGACGGTGACCCCGTCGCCGGTGAGCAGTTGAAAGGATCGCAAGGTCGTCTTCTGGGGTTCGATCTGTTTGCCCGTCCAGACCGGTGTTTTGCTGAATTGCAGACGTTCCTGCGCCACATAGTCCGACGGTTTCGCGGCGAGACGTTGCAGGAAGGCTTCGCGATCGTTGGGAGACAACTCGGACAACACGATCGCCGAGCCACCGGAGACGGCGAACGCGTTTCGAAAGTTGAGCGAATCGAGATGCTCCATCACGTAGCTGCGGTGGCTCGGGTCACCGCACCAATACGTCGGTGCCGCCGTCAGTTTGAGTTCGTCGCCAAAGAAGAATTGGTGTGCCTTGTCCAGGTAGGGCAGCAATGCCGGCGTTTGGACGAGCACGCTGCCGATCGTATTGACCACCGCGACGCTGCGGCGGCGGACACAGCGGAGCAGACCGGTGACACCTTCCCCCGACGCCGGGTCGAGTTCCAGCGGATCACAGCGGCGATCCGACACATGTCGCCACAAGACCTGGATCGGCTGCAACCCGCCGAGTGTTTTTAAATTCAGCTCGCCCGTGCGGACGGCCAAGTCGCTGCCCTGGACCAACGTCAAACCGAGATAACGCGCCAAGTAGTTATCTTCGAATTCACGGTAGCTGCCGCTCGGTGGCGTCAATAACACGACCCGAGGATCGTCGCGGTGGGTGGTCGCCAGCGAGTACAGGTGGTCTTTGAGGGATTCGAAAAACGACGCCAGCCGCAGCGTGTTGCTGCGTCGAATCAACGTCGGCAGGACACGGCTGGTGATGATTCGATTTTCCAACAGATAGCCGAGGCCGCTGGGGGCGCGGGTGCGATCTCCGGTGACATGCCAGACACCGTCGGCGTCCCGGGCCAGGTCGGTCGCGGTGATGTGCAGGTGCTGCTGCGACGTTTCCAGATTGTGGTAGGTGCGATTGAAGGACGGATTGGCCCACAGCAATTCGCCCGGCACGATGCCTTCGCGGATCAATCGCTGGGGGCCCAGCAGATCCGACAAGACGGTTTCCAGCAGCCGCGTCCGTCCCGCCAATGCGGTCGACAGCGTCTCCCATTCCGCGGCGCCGATCACGAACGGAACGACGGACAGTTTCCAGGGGCGATTGGATTCGTCGGGGGTCTCGCTGGCGTGAAAAGTGACGCCATTGTCGCGGCAGAATCGTTCGATCGCGGCGGAGCGATCTCGTAGCTCCGGAAGGCCCAGGCGATCGATCTCCTCGCTGACCATCGCCCAGTGGGGGCGCACCGCTCCCGCCGCATCACAACGCTCGTAGTAGTCTTGGGCGTTAAGGGCGGAGTCGTTCCACAGAGAGTTGGATTGGAGCGTCGTGTTCAATCGGTTTTTTTCGGCCGCTTGGAGATTCAGAAGTCGCCCCGGATTCGTTCGCAGGGCACATCGTGCGGTACATCATAGCCGCCAACGATGGATCGTCGATGGGAATGCGGCGCAAGGAGGACGCGGGCCCCGGTTCCGGCGGATTGGGTGCGGGGTGGCGCTGTTGCGTGGTCCTGCGCAATCGTGGTTGCACTGGAGAAAAGTTTCGACGTGAGTATCCGAAGGGGTGTTACGCCGTGATTCACCGATCGACCTCCCCTCGCTTCGCTCGACCCTCCTGCCAGGAGGGTGACTTCTAAACTGCACGCGCTCGATAAAGGGGCCGGTTCCGTTGCCGGCCGTCTGCAGGTGTTAAATCCGGCCGAGGGAGAGGATTCTGCGGTGTCCGGCGAGGTCTTTGATGAACCGCAAATCGCCGAGTTCGCTGATTTGTTCGGCCAGGTCTTCGCAGGCGTCGGCGATCATCGGGCTCAGTTCGATGATCAGCCGCCCGCCGGGCTCGAGTCGCGGGTACGCTTCGGCCATCAGCCGCTTGATCGTTTCCGTCCCGTCCTCTCCCGCCACCAGGGCCGATTTCGGTTCGTGTTCACGCACCGAGCGGTCCAGTTGGGCGTATTCGCTTTCGCTGACGTAGGGCGGGTTGCTGCAGATCAGATCGAACGTTTCGGGTTGCTCGACGTCGGCCAACAGATCGCAGCAGTGAAAGTCGACGCGATCGGCAACCTCGTGTTGATCGGCATTCCATTGAGCGACTTCGAGGGCCTGGGCGCTGATGTCGGTCGCGGTGACTTGGGCGCTGGGCAGGTGCAGTGCCAGCGCGACGGCGATCGCGCCCGAGCCGGTCCCCACATCGGCGATCCGCAGCGGTCGATCGTTGACCGACGCTTTGGCGCAGTCGAGGGCTTCGATCACCAGGTGCTCGGTTTCGGGGCGCGGGATCAGCGTGTGTTCGTTGACGCGGAATCGCAACGAATAGAATTCTTTGTAACCGACCAATTGGGCGACCGGGGTTCCTTCGCCACGACGCCGCACCAGTTCGCGGAACGCGGCGCGCTGGGCTTCGTCCGGTTGTTCTTCGAACGCGGTGTAAAGTTCGATGCGGCTGCACTGTCGCGCATGGGCGAGCAGAATTTCCGCATCGAGTCGCGCCGAGCCGCTGCCGCGTTTTTGAAAGAACTCGGTCGTCCATTGCAGCAATCGCAACACGGTCCAGGGTTGTTCGGACGTTTGTGATTCAGACATTAGTCGACCATGTCTCCACGGAGTTGATCTCGGTCGTATTCAATCAGCGCTTCGGTCACCGCCGTCAAGTCACCGGCCAGGATCTGGTCCAATTTGTAGAGCGTCAGATTGATCCGGTGGTCGGTCAGTCGGTTTTGGGGAAAGTTGTAGGTGCGGATGCGTTGGCTGCGGTCGCCCGATCCGATCAGTCCCTTTCGTTGTTCGGCTTGCTTGGCCGCTTCCTCTTCGCGTTTCTTTTCATAGATCCGCGCCTTGAGGACCCGGAGGGCTTTGGCCAGATTCTTGTGCTGACTTTTTTCGTCTTGGCACTGCACGACGATACCGGTTTCGTGGTGGGTCAAGCGGATCGCGGATTCCGTTTTGTTGACGTGCTGGCCGCCGGGGCCGGACGCGCCGAATTTGTCGACGCGATAGTCGTCTGCCTTCAAGTCGATTTCGACGTCTTCCGGTTCCGGCATGACGGCGACGGTGGCGGCACTGGTGTGGACGCGGCCTTGGGTTTCGGTTTCGGGGACGCGTTGGACGCGGTGCCCGCCGGATTCGTATGCCAAGTCGCGGTAGACGCTGTCACCTTCGAGCGTCAACGTGATGTCTTTGAACCCGCCCATGTCGGAGGGGCTGCTGTCCATCAATTCGACTTTCCATTTTTTCAGTTCGGCATAACGGCGATACATTTCAAACAGATCACGGGCGAACAGTGCCGCTTCTTCGCCACCGGTGCCGGCGCGGATTTCCATCACGCAGCGGGTGCGGTGGCTGTCTTCGCCGCCGATGGTCATCGACAACAGGTCTTCCCAGAGCGATTCGCGTTGTCGTCGCAGGTCGGCCATTTCGGTTTCGGCCATGTCACGTTCTTCGCTGTCTTCGGCCGCCTCGGCCATTTCCTTGCAGCCGGCGATTTCATTGCTCATCCGTTTGAATTCGCGGTATTTGCCGGCCAGCCGCGCCAGACCGCCGTGTTCTCGCGCCGTTGCACTCATCCGTGCCCCGTCGCCGAGCACTTCGGGGTCCGACATGTCGCGTTCAAGTTGCTCGAACCGGTTGAGTTTTTCTTCCAGCAGGTCGCGGATGGTGCTCATGGTCGCCAACAGTCCGTTTGGGACTTCGGGGGGGCAGGATTTGGAGAAGACAATCGAAGAAAAAAACCGCATGTTCCTGCCAGTGGCGAGGACCATGCGGTTGGCGTAGCCTGTCGTCAGCACGCTTCGGATCCCAAGGGGGGGAGATGGAGCGTTCTGGCGGCGGAGATGAACCGGCTATTTCTTTTTGCCTTTGTTCTGCAAGCTGCCGTATGAACCGGCGGCAAATTTCTTCTGGAATTTATCGATCCGGCCGGCGGTGTCGACGAATTTCAGCTTGCCGGTGTAGAACGGGTGACAGGCGTTGCAAATATCGACCTTCAACTCGCCGCCGCGGACGGTGCGGGTTTCAAAGGAATTGCCGCAACCGCAGCTGATCGTGGTCGCTTGGTACTTGGGGTGGATGCCTTCTTTCATGGCATTTCTCTCGTTGTTTTTGGGGTGCAAGCGGGCCTGGCTGGCGTACAGAACCGCGAAGCCCCACAGAATAGGCAATCAGCCCCCGATTCGGCAAGGGCTCTCATGGCGGCCTCTCAGCACGTGGCGTGAGCCGGTGGCGGGTGTGGGAGGAGAGGGGCACGCGGCCAATGACATTTACTTTGACGCCAAGCGGGTTGTTTTTGTTAGCGGTAGGGCGCGAGCCCTCCGGTCTTTCACGGTGTTTTTGAAGCGCAACCGGACGGCTCGCGCCGTTCCGCTAACACCATCAGAGCCAGCGTAGATGACATTGATCACGTGTCGGTCGCTGACGCTTCCCGCTGGGGTGGCATTCCAGCACGTGGCGTGAGCCAGTGGCGGGTGTGGGAGGAGAGGGGCACGCGGCCAATGACATTTACTTTGGCGCCAAGCGGGTTGTTTTTGTTAGCGGTAGGGCGCGAGCCCTCCGGTCTTTCACGGTGTTTTTGAAGCGCAACCGGACGGCTCGCGCCGTTCCGCTAACACCTTTGGAGCTGAAGTAGATGACATTGATCACGCGTCGGTCGCTGACGCTTCCCGCTGGGGTGGCATTCCAGCAGGTGGCGTGAGCCAGTGGCGGGTGTGGGAGG
>NZ_JANZKV010000243.1 GCF_025060895.1 Stieleria sedimenti
CACACCAACACTCATGCCCGGTTGACTCTGCCGACGCACCCGCTTCAAACGCGGACCGACAAGGCCGGTCAATCTTCATGACGGTTGTGGCTATGACGTCTCCGTTGTTTCGGCGGATACCGGACAACCGATCGTCGGAGCACGGATCTCGTTCGGCTGGACCGACATCTCGCGAGACTATCAAACGGGCGATGACGGCACGGCGAGGATTCGGAACTTGGGAGCGGACGATTGGTACTTTGTCATTCAGGCAGACGGCTTTGCAACGGAATTCAAAAAGACGTCCGAGCAGAAACTCGGGTCGGTGTTGCCGATGCGATTCGAATTGAAACGCGGGGGTAGCCTCGTCGGCACCGTTCGCGATGAAGACGGAGTGCCCCTCGCCGACGCCAAGGTCTCCGTCTCGCCCGCTGACATCAGCATGTCGCCCGGCTACGGGAAAACCGCGACCGACTCGAAAGGAAACTACTCCTTCGACGGATTACCGATCGGACGACCGCTCCGGGTGATTGGGAAAGCTTAAACAGTTGACGCTAAAGGCCGAGAAGCCGTCCGTCGTTCACATTGCGATCGACTTCAAAAAGTATCCTTCCGCTCACAGCGTCTCACTCTCCGCCGAGGACTACTCGCGAGGCCCGAACGCAGTGAATCTGGCGTACAGCAGCGAATCGAAAACGCTTGCCGCAGACGACCAAGAAGTGACGTTCGATCATTTGCCATCGGGGCACTACGTGATTGGGCTGAGCGAAAAACCCGTTCCGATGGAACGCACCGGAGGTTACCGCGTCAACACGATCACAAGCAAGTCGATCGTCATCCCCGAAGGCAGCGAATTGCACGTCGGATTCTAGTGCGTTGTCAGGCTTAAGAAGTGGGGTAAGCTTCTAGCTTGCCGTCTCGTTTCACTCGTGAAACGCAAGCTGGAAGCTCACGCTACTTTCTTGCTGACGCTAAAACTTAGAATTGACAAAGCACTAGTTTCCCGACGCAACAAAGCGACCTGACCCTTTGTTGACCTGCCCCCAACGTTTTGCCCCCATGTACAGTTAACCCGGCCGGATCGGGCGAGACGCAAAATCGCTTGTGAGAAAATCTGAAAAGAATCAGCAACGAATCCCTGGATGCGACGAAAACCAAAGATCACGCAGTCGATGGCATTCTAAACGGGGAATTCAACGTGAGCTGGTCCTATGACAGTGCAAACCAAGTGTGGCGCTGCACCAACTTTTCGGATCTTCAGTACGCCGAAATCAATAACTTTGCCGAATACGGCCAACCCGTCAGCCCTTATCAACCGGGTTACGACCACGACCACGTTCCCGATTTCGGCAATGTGGTGATCGAAATGTCGCAGGCCGCGGTGATGAACAGCGGCTACGGCGAGAACATCACCGCACTCGATTTCCCGCTGGTTAACCATTTCTTGGACAACGGCGTGATGATGGGGGACACCCGTTACATGCCCCAAGTGGTCGAACGCGGTGCCGATGCCGTGTTGGCAGCCATCGGCGCGATTGATCGATTGCCGTCCGGCCGGCACCAGCTGGGGCACTTGATTGCTCGGGGAACCGTGCGAAACAGGGATCGATTCATCTCGACCAACCTGTACGGATGGGGTGACTACGGCATCACGCCGGGTAGCATTTCGGCCGGTGACGCCGCCTACATTCACGGCACCGTCAGCTTTGCCTTGAAACGCAACACCGTCTTCGTGGTGACCTCGGCTGAACGCCGCGTGGAAGCGGAGATCGGTGCCGGCGACGACAACTGGGATTTCAATTCCAGCACCATCAACCCGGTGATCAACGCGACCGTGGCCACGTTACTTGGCCCGGACCACTACAACCTGACCGCCCCGATCCGAATTCAATTCCGCGGCACCGGCAAACGCATGACTGCGACGAAACGACTGTGAGTGGCGTAAGCTTCCAGCTTGCGTTGCCGGAACCCAAAAGAGGTTAGTGATCCGCAGCGCTAGACCATTCCCCAACGCCTTCTTAAAAACCACTCCGCCGACAACATCCCGGCGAACAGGGTGAACACCAGCCAGCCGCTCGCGGGTCCATCGCCCAAGCGATTCTTTTCGATCACCGGCGTTTCGGCACTGCGGCGTTTTTGGGCAATCGCATCGATCAACGCATCGATCTGTTGCGGATCGAACGAGGCACCGCCGTGGTCGGACGTCAGGTCGGCCAATTGTTTCATGTACACCGGATCGGCCATCGGTCGCGCCAGTTCACGACTGGTTTCGGTCACTTGAAACGCGACTTCGTCGGGTTCGATCGATTCGTCACTGGCCCGAACGACCAGCTTGTAAAAGCCCGGTTCCAATTTGGGAATCGTCCCGCTGATCCTCGCTTCGCCGCTGGCCGTTGCGGTCACATCCAGTGACGTTTCGTTGCCTTGATCGTCGACCACCACTGCGGAAAGCGTCACATCGGTCGCGGTCTCACCGACACGCATCAACCTGGCACGAAACTCCGGTCCGCGGTCGGATTCGAATCGCCGCAGGTCCAGCTCCGCGATCAGGCGATCGCCGCTGGATTCTTCGCGCGACATCAGCCACAACATCAACTGTCGCCAGAACCGTTGATGGGCTTCTGCTTTCCCCGCCCGCCACCAGCGATAGGTTTCATCGATCGCCAACGACGCCACGCGGCCCTTGCCGTAACCGCCGATCACCAACAGCGGTTGTTGCTTGTCGGTCGCCAGCAGCGTTTGCACCCCGGCGGCGGCCTTCGCGCCGACCAGTCGGTTGGCGCCGGACAGATCGGGCAACGACTTCCAAACCGACGCAGGGTCTCGTCCGCCCAGATCAACAATGGGGTGGCGCCGGGCGACTTCGATTTTGATTGGTCCTGGAACTTGCGCGGTTGATCGCGCCGCCCGCTCCGCCGCGCTCATCACACCGCGTGTCGGTTGCCGACGTCGTGACGGATCCATTTTGATCGGCAGCACGTCGGCCAATGCTCCGTCAGCGTAGCCGCCGGTGCCATAGGTTTGTAGCCCGCCGAGGGTGATCAGTCCGGCACCCTGGCTGACGCGCTCGGCAAGCTGTTTCAGCTGTGCATCGCCCAAGGCACTGGAATCCAAATCGCCGATGATGAAGATGTCGTAGCGTCCCGGTTTCAAGACGGCATCCAACGAAACCGGCCAGGTCCGGTCACCGCGAATCGGAGCGTAATCCAGTTCCAGATCGGGGAAGCGTCGCAGGGACCGCCGCAAGAACGTTTGCTCCGGCCGCCCGGGACCTTCTAAGATCAAAATACGACCGCCGCCTTCACGGACGTCGACAAATGCCGTTTGAGCGTTGTTGCTGGTCACCCATTCGCCGTCTTGTGCGGCCGCCTCCACTTGCAAGCGATACAGCCCTGGCGCGGGAGCCGTCATCGGGATGGTCAGCGCGACCGATTCACGCGCGCCGCGGGGATCGATCTGACGTGACCGCGCTTCGGTCTTGGTTCCATCGGCATCGATCCACGACACCGTCACGGGGATTTGTCGATTCGCCAACCCACTGGCCTCGACCGTCACGGAGACATCGAATTGATTGCCGGCGAACAATTGAAAACTGTCCGGCAAATTGGACAGCGCGACGTCACGAGCCGACGCGTCGGTGCTGGGCGGCCCGATCGGGACCGTCCACAGCGGAACCGCCAACGCATCGAGCACTTCGGCGCCGCGCCGGGCGGCGGTACTTTCGTCCGCCGTCTGGCTTTCGGAATCCGTAACTGCGGTTTGCGTTCCGTCACCGAACAACACGACGCCCGCCATCGGTTTGCCGGCGGCCGCATCGATGGCGCCCTGCATCGCCAACCCCAGGTTCGTTTCATCGCCGGCCGGTTTCATGGAGTCCACGGCATCGGCCAGCCGCGCGATCGCATCACGTTGTCTGGCCTGGGCAATCGATTCGGATCGGGAATCATAGCGGAGCAGCTGCACTTCCAACATTTCATCCAGCGTGCCGACTTCCGACAACAAGCGTCGGAGCGCCGTTTGCTGGCTGGTCCATCGATCCGCCCCGTCACCATCGGGCAGCGACATGCTGCGTGAGGTATCGACCGCCACGACCAGCGTCGCCGCTGCGGGGCGATTGTCGGTTCGTACCACCGTCGGGCGCATCGCGGCGATCAACAGCACGATCGCGGCCAAGGATCGCAGCAAGATCAACCACTTGCGTTTGCTGGGATCGTCCGTCGGCGGTGCAACGAGAGTGATGACCGCCGCGATGGCGATCATTGCCGCCAGGGCAACCCAGATCGATCCATACAGCGGTTCCAGGGTGAATCGTGTCATGCCGCCGATCTCCGCCTCGTCGAGCCGGACTTTGCCGCCGGCGAGCGACGGTAAAACCGGTTGCCCAACACTTGTTCCAACATGAAAACAAACAGCGCCAACAGCATGATCGGCGACCACAGCGAGACGACCCGAGCGTCATCGCTGGAGGTCCACTCCATTTCATCGAGCGAATCGATTCGCCGCAGACGGTCGGGACCGAACAGGCGTTCCAATCTGGCCGCATCGATCCGCGTGGTCGCCAGTTGCTCGCGAGGCAAATTGGTCGTGAAGCCGAGCCCGATTTCATCGCCACGAATCCAATGCACGCCACTGTGTTTGGGTTGCCCGACCACGATTCGCAGCGTCCCAACGCCGCCCGCGTCGTCGCCCTGCGGGACATTGATCGGAATCGGAGTCGCTCCGACCGGAGGAAACCATTGCAACCGTCGTGGATTGCCGTCGACTTCGGCCGCGACTTGTTGACGAATCGGAATTGAAACCGGCGCACCGACGCGGGTCATCCAGCTTTCGGCGCTGCGGCCGGTCACATAACGCGTGAGATCGCGAACCAACGAAAACGCCGGCCAGTACTCGTCGGCTTGAAACAGTTCGTTCCAGGCCGAAGAGGGAGGCGTGATGGCTGGGATCGGTGTGGTCATCAACAAAATCCGCCCGGAGCCCGATGCGTTCTCGGTTGTCGAACCCTCGGCGGCGGATTTCAAACGCCATTCGACGACCGCGGCATGATCCGTGCCGGCGTATCGCATCAACACCTGGGCGTTGTCCGAGGAGGCGAGTTGCCAATACTGGTGGATTCGAAAATCTTGAAAGGGGACACCGCCGGGCGTGTTGGCCAGCGTGACGAGGGCGGGATGGGATGCGGCAGAGATTTCCAGGAACGTTCCCGGTTCGGGGACGCGCCAACGTCGCCGAAACACCGGCCAACCTTCGACCGCGACGTTTTCTTCGCCCAGCCGATCGCCTGCGGCGACCCACACCGAACCGCCCTGTTCACGATACCGAATCAGCTCGGGCTCGCCGAGCGCGCTTGCGGGCGGGTCGAGCAGGATGACCCCGTCAAAGTCGGTCATCCGCGAGGCAGCAATGTCATCGTAGCCGATGCGTTCGATCGCGTACTGGGATGCAGGGTCATCGATCGGCGCCGGCGCCGAGACGGCCCAGGCAATTTCTTCGGCTTCTTCGGGTTGGTCGCTGACCAACAACAATCGACTCGGCGGCAACACCGCCACGCTAAAGTAACTCGCGTCATCGATCGCCAACGCGTCGGCACCGACCAATCGGATCGCACCGTGGTGCAACCCGACCGGCAACGGCGGCAAGGTCATCTGCAGCTCGACATCGCGGCCGGGTTGCATCGTTACACTCAGGCGGTCCACCGGCTTGGCCTGGGGGCGAACGATGTCGCCGTCGCGGACCACGGGCAGGGCGGCGCTGCTGGGAAACAAGACGCATTCGGCGGTGACGCTGAGAGAACCCGGCGGCGTTTCGCTCGTCTCGCCGGGCGCGCCGTCTCGATTCGTCTCCGAGTCGACCGCCTCGTCAGCTGGAGTTGCGACGGCTTCAAGTGACAGGACCGCCGCGACGGTGATTGAGGTTTCCGGAGCCGGCGACACATCGGAAAGGGTTGGCGACGAGACGGAGCGATTGGTGCCGACGGGACCGCCCATGTCCCAAACCGTCACAGCGACGCCGGACGATTCCAGCAGCGCGGCCAGCGACTGACCCGAGAGCTCATTGGCGAAACTCGACTCGGTCAATCCGCTCAAGATCACCACTTGTCGCGACGGAATCTCGGACGTCTGAAGCAATCGGGCCGCCGCTTCGACCCGCGATTCCAGCGGTTGCACCACTTCCAGTGCACGCAGGGCATCGGTTTTGGAGAGCGCCCCGGTCACGTCGAGTGAAAACGCGGCGGGGGCGCTGGACCGATCGATCACGGCGAACCGGCTTTCCCGGTTGGCGGCCAGGATCAACTGCTTGGCGGCCGCACGGAGACGATTGAGTTGTGTTTCATCACCCGTTCGCCAGGCCGCCAGCGGGGCATTGTCGACGACGACGGCCAGGGCGACCGGCGACGCGTCATCGATCTCCGGCTTGGTGCCGCTGGCCAACGTGTACCCGCCCCACCCCAGGGCAACGATCAACGCCAGGGCTGCCGCAGCGAGCAACGACCGAACCAGCGTTTTTTGATTCGGTTTGCCGGCCGCAATCGATGCCATCGCCAACAGTGCGATCCCAGCGATCGACAGGATTCCGATCGTCGACCAGGTCAGCGAGAGCGCACCGGCGATCACCGGGCGGGCCAGAGCCAACGCGACCACGGCGAAGGCCGCGATACGAAGCGCCAGCAACCACCATCGTCGCACCCGGACCTTGCTGCGGTTGGTCTCGAACCGTTGGGTCAGCAAGCGGACCGACGGAAACATCACCTGCTTGGGTTCTTTTCGCGCGATCAGATGCAACGCGATCGGAATCCCGACCGCGGCCAGTGCGAACAACAGGGCGGTGTTAACGAACGTCACAGATTACTCTTCCAGTGCCCGTTTCCGCATCCGCCGAACCTTGTCTTGGTGATGACGGTGGGTGCGAAAGGCATCCAGTCCGGCAAGGATCACGATCACCATCAGGATCAACGACACGATCGACCAAGCCGCCACAAAGACAACCCCCACGTCGGCAAACGTCGCCGCCAGGATCAGTAACCCACAGATTCCGATCAGCACGTTGACGCGCAGACGAGATTTTTTGCGGCGGCGACGGTATTCGACGTCTTCATCGCCGTCGAAGGTGTCGTGGGGCCAACCGCGGTGTTCGGTCCACTGCAACCAGCACGCGAAAAACAACAGCGTGACGCCCAGCAACAACCCTCCGGGAAACATCGCAGACACTCCTATCGAGTCGGATCGGTTGCGGTGGAACTCAACGAGACGAGCCACTGGTGTGCGACCCAAACGACCGCCGCGATCGACTCGCCGCTGCAGTTTTCGGGCACGTCTTGTTCGGTGTGCCAGTACGACGGCGCCCCGATTCCCGGCCGCGGATAGTCGAAATCGATCACATCAATCGTGGGGATCTTGGCGATCTGGTTGAGCGGCAGATGGTCGTCTCGCAATTCATGCCGCGTCCGCATGACAAAGGCTTGGACACCGAGCTGATCCGCCTTCTTCCAAAACGATCGCGCCACCGTTTTGGCGAATCGGATGCTGTTGACTTCATAATAAAGCTTCAGCTCCTTGTCCCCGATCATGTCAAACAAGACCCCGGCGGCGTAGGGCACCGTGGGAGGATTGTTTCGGTATTGTTCGGCGAAGTAAGTCGATCCTAGAAAATAACGACCGCCATCGCGTTGCCAAATGAATTCTTCGCCGTCAAACAGGACCAAGTCGACGCCGATGTCGCTGGGCAGGTCATGCAGCTGATTGGCCAATTCCATCAATCCGGCGGTGCCGCTGGCGCCGTCGTTGGCACCGACAAACACGCCTCGTGGATTGTTCGGATCGCGATCCGGGTAGGGGCGGGTGTCATAGTGGGCGCAAAACAAAAAACGCTTCGGGCGCTCGGGATGCCAGGACGCGATCAGATTGACCATCGTCAACGGCGAACCGTCGCGGGGGTCGCGTGTTTCAAAGGCCTGCCGGGTCACCGCGCCGCCACGCTCGCTGAAGAACGCTTCCAACAGACGTTGTTGACGCACCATCGCGGCGCTGCCCGAGGGTCGCGGTCCCAGATCGCACAATTGTTTCAAGTACGACATCGCCCGCTCGGCATCATAGCGATCGGGAATCGGATTTCGCGTCGGGCTCTCCACCGCGACCACTCCCCGTTGGAACGCACCGGTGGAGACGATGATCAACCACGATCCGGCCCCGAGTAACAGACCGATCAACAGCCAAGCGATGGCGGAGCGTGATCTGGCGGCCGGCCCGGACGACTCCGCCGGGCTGGGATCCTCGCTCTGAGGCATCGGCTGGCGGGATCGCGCACGCGGCGAAGACGTCATCGCAGCATCGGATGTTGGGGTCATTCGAAGTCCATTTGAAGACGTCATTCGGTTCGCCGGTGGCACCACAGACATACCGGCAGCTTCATTGTACGCGTTCATGCCGCCCTCGGGCTAGGAGTTGATGCCGGCACGGCGATCATCAAAACAGCCGGTTGTACCCATTCAGCGCCGCGACGCGGTAGGCTTCGGCCATCGTCGGATAATTGAAGGTTGTTTCGACAAAGTATTCCAACGTCAGGTCTTCGGAATCCATCACCGCCTGCCCGATGTGAACGATCTCCGACGCGTTGGCCCCGAAACAATGCACCCCCAGGATCTTCAAGGTTTCGCGATGGAACAAAATCTTGAGCATCCCGACCGTGGTGCCCATGATTTGAGCCCGCGCCAGACTCTTGAACTGGCTCTGGCCGACTTCGTAGGGAATACGATTTTCGGTCAATTCCCGTTCCGTTTGGCCGACCGAGCTGATTTCGGGACTGGTATAGATTCCGGTGGGCAGATCCTTGACGCGGAGGTTGCCGTCTTTGCGTCCCAGGACGTGCATCCCGGCCGCCCGGCCTTGGGTGTAGGCGGCACTGGCCAGCGAGGGATAGCCGATCACGTCCCCGACGGCGTAGATGTGTTCTTTGGCCGTTTGGAATTGTTCGTCGACATCCAGTTGCCCACGCTTGTTGGGCACCAAACCGATCGCCTCCAGCCCCAGATCGTCGGTGTTCCCGGTACGTCCGTTGGCCCACAGCAAGACGTCGGTTTTGATCTGTTTGCCGCTTTGCAAGTGCAAGACGACGCCGTCGTCTTGGCCTTCGATACGATCAAACGTTTCGTTGTGACGTATCACGACGCCCTGGTCACGCAGGTGATACGACAATGCGTCGACGATTTCATCGTCCAAGAACTCCAGCAGCTTACCGCGTGTGTTGACCAGATTGATCTTGACGCCGATGTTTCGAAACATCGAGGCATATTCGGTGCCGATCACGCCGGCGCCATAGATCGTGATGGAACCCGGTTTTTCAGGGAGATCCAGAATCGTATCGCTGTCAAAGATTCGCGGATGGTTGAAATCGACTTCCGGCGGCCGATAGGGGCGTGTTCCGGTGGAAATCACGAACGCCTTGCTGCGAATGGTTTCACCGTTTTCGATCTCAACGGTGTGGTCATCGACAAACCGTGCATGGCCGAAATAAATGGGGACGCTGTTGCGGTCGTAAAACGACTGCCGCATCGTTACCTGTTTGGCGATGATCTCGGCGGTGCCGCGACGGAGTTGCTCCATCGTCGGGGTGGTGTGAATCCCGAGTTCGCGGAAGATTGGGTTTTTCAACACGTTCATCGTGTTGGTGATCGTGTACCGTAAGGCTTTGCTGGGGATCGTCCCCCAGTGCGTGCACCCGCCGCCGATCTGTCGGTATCGTTCGGCGATGCCGACGCGCAGCCCGCCCTTGCGTGCCTGCATCGCGGCCCCTTCCCCACCGGGGCCGGTCCCGATGACAAACAGGTCAAAATCAAAGTCGTTGTCAGCCATTTGCGTCCGCTTTTTTCGTTCGAGTTCTCAGTTCTTACTCCGCTTGTTTTACGATGTTGATCGCTTGTGTCCAATCCGATGTGAGTTTTGCTCAGCCTGAGGCCAATTTAGCGAGAGTCCTGGCGTGGATGCAAAAAGCGGCTCATGGCCCGTCCGATTCGGCGCCCCACGCGGCAGGCCCCGCCGCCGCAGAATTAGTCGTTTTTCCCGAGTGCATGCTCACCGGATACACGTTTGACTCGCGCGAGCAGGCCCGCGAGGCGGCACTGGAAACGGAAAGTCCAATCTTTACCAGTTTGGTCGAAGCGGCGACTGATTGGAATCAACTGGTCACGATCGGTTTTTTGGAGCGATCTGGAGAGCGACTCTACAACTCCGCCGCGCTGCTGGGGCCCGACGGCATGATCGGTTGCTACCGCAAAATCCATTTGCCGGGTTTGGGGGTGGATCGCTTCGTCGACCGCGGCGAACAAGCGTATCAGTCCTATCCAGTTGAGACCGCCCGATCGGGTGAAGCCAGCATCGGATTGGCGATTTGCTACGACGCTTCGTTCCCGGAGCCGATGCGCGTGCTGGGGCTTTCCGGGGCCGACGTGATCGCGTTGGGAACCAACTGGCCCAAGGAAGGTCTCCACACGTCGATGATCGTCCCGCCGGCGCGAAGCATGGAAAACCACCTGTATTTCGTCGCGGCGAACCGCGTCGGCAACGAGAACGGATTCGCGTTCTGTGGGCGAAGTTCGATTTGCGGCCCCGATGGCGTGGTGCTGGCAAGGAGCGACGATGACCAAGAAACGATCCTATTTGCCGAAGCCGATTTAGCGATCGCCCGCAACAAATCGATCGAGCGCACCCCCGGTGCGCATGTCATCGACCGATTTGCCGACCGTCGCCCGGAATTCTACGGGAGGATCGTCGAAACCCCGGACAAGTAACATCACGTGGCATTCTCATCAACACGTTGTTCGACCCTCCCTGCCAGGGAGGGTTACTGAAGACGTTATCGCACTTCGATGTTCAACGGTGGGATCGCCGCATACACGCCGCGGGTAAAGATCTGTTCGATCCAATTGTCCAGGCGGACGATGGGACGCTGGGGCACGATCACCACGTCGTTGTCACGCAACCAGATTTCGTCCGCCGGTGTCGGTCGCTTTCCAAAGACCGCTCCTTGCAGATCCAGCATCGTCGAAATCAATCGCCAATCTTCGGCCCGTCGCAGCACGACGACTTGACGCATGTTCCCACCGGGCAAGTGGCCGCCGGCTTGGGCGATCGCGCCGAGCACCGTCGTTGGGCCTTCCAATTGAATGCGATTGGGTGTCGCGACTTCGCCGAGCACGTACACGAAATGACTGGCCTGCTGCGTCAAGATCGGTTCGGCTTCCAATCCGACGACCAGTTCGCGATAACGCAGGTTGATCTCTTTCTTCAACTCGGGAAGCGAGAAACCCTGAACACACAGTCCGCCGATGCCTGGCAGACGAATCTTTCCATCGGGCATCACGGTGACCGCGAGTGCTTGTTGCTGCAATCCACTCTGTCCACCGACGGCGTTTCGAATGTCATCGGCCAATCGGTTGGTGCGAACGGGCGTGACATCGATCGAAGGCTCGTCGTAGAGTTTCTTGTATTTCTGTTCCAGCACCTCTCGCAGCTGACTGATCGAAAGGCCAGCGGCATGGACTTGCCCCAACAAACGTACCGTGATCGTTCCATCGGGCTGAATTTCCAAACCGCGTTCGAGTGTTCCTCGCTGCAGATCCGCATCGGCCACCGACTCGATCAAAACTTCGTCACCGGGAGCCAACCGATAGTCGCCCTGTTCTTGGCGTCGGGTGATCAAATAAATCACTTGCAGTTCGTCGCCTGGACGCAGACGATATTCGCCCAGATGCGCGTAACGTGATGGACCGGCATAGCCCCCCGGTCCGTAGGCATCAAACGGCATCGGCGACATGTCTCGCCAACGTCCTTCGGCCCCGCAATGGTCCTGACAGTCGACCGCCATCATGCATTTGGCGCAGCCGCCCCGGCACGGATATCCACCGGGGACGTTTCGACAGCCACAATCGGTTTCGCTGGCTTTGCCTGCGCCGGTAACCGACAGCTGGGGTGCCGCTGTCATCGACGTCTGGGCGGACCCCTCCTGGCAAGTGCACAGGCACACGGCGACTACGACGGTCGCGGTCAGCGTTGATACGAGATTCAGGCGAATGGATGATGGAGACTGCATGCCAAATCTCACGGACTCGAATGACGTTGGGAGTGATCGAATGAAACGCTTGCGGATGAACGCGGATGAACAACGAGCGACACGCCGCTACCACAAGGTTGGGAACTTGCCGAAGAATCGTTTGATCGCTGATCCTTGCTGCTCCGGCGCGGGGCCGGTCGCCGACGCATCGTAAACCTCGAACTCGTCAGCGCGATAGCGTTCATCCACCCTGGCTTCGATCACATCGGGATCATACGTTGATGCTTCGTTCGGTTGCGGTTTCGAAGTCAGTTTCGGCAACCGAAACCCGGCCAGTGAGGCGGGGATGAATCGAGACGTTTTTTTCTCCGGCTGTGTCGTGACCATTGCGTTCGGTTCGCCCGACGATGTCGGACGCTGGCCGTCATCGCGGGACGCGGGGCGGGCCACCGTCGCAGGTGATGTCAGCGTGTTGACCGCCGGTGAGATCGACGCGAACTGGGTCGGTGAAAGTTCAATCACTTTCGGAAAACGCGTCTGTGCGGCAGCGGGCGTCGCAGCTTGGACCACACGTCGGTCAAAGGAGTCGTCGTCGACCGAATGGGGCTGTCGCGCCGTCACGCGGTCTAAAGCTGTTGCGATTTCTCGTGTGGGTGAAAGCGACATTGCGTGTCGAAGTGTCCATTGTGCTTCTGCATCAAGCCCCATGTCGGCCAACTGCATGCCCAAACGCGCCGCCAGACTGGCGTTGGACGGTTGGCCCTGGAGTGCTGCACGACGGAGACAAAGCGATGTTTCTTCGGGCAACCATTTGGTTTCATTGCGGCCGAGCTGGATCGCCGCAATCAGGTCCATTGCCTGGGCGGCTTGCACGTGACGGGCGGCAAGCGGTGCCAGTTTCACGCGTGCATAATCCAGATAGCGGTCGGCAGACTGAGTCGGCGTCAGACCGACCGACCCGGCACCGGCCAGCGCGGGTGTTTGGTGCGACGCGGCGATCGCGGCGATCAATTCGTCATCGACCGCCGCCCCGGATGCAACGAAATCCCTCGCCTCGCGAATCGCGGTGCGAGCGATGCGAACCTCCTTGGCAGCGGTCGCGGGACGCTGCAACGATGCGGTCTGTCGATCGGCGACGTCGATTCCCGTCGCGGTGAGTTCCAGCGCTTTCCAAGCCGACGCTTCGGCCGATGACCACGCCCCGACGGAATATTCGCGGTACGCATCGTCCAGATGTCGGCTGGCTCGCGTTAAGCACGAATCGGCCGTGATCGACTGCAACCAAGGCGACGAAACCACCTCTTCAGCGGCCATCTGCGGCGGTGCCGATGGCAGGGCAGCCGGCTTCGATTCCTGCGGCGATTGAATCGAGCGTGATCGCACCGGCGGTAAACGACGGGGCACCGTGACGGTGGCTGGGGCCACCAAGGCAACGTCGTCTCGCCCGATCCCCGCGTGTTCGACCTCAGCGGGCGGATCCGGCAGGGGGACCGTTGTGGTGGGACGGTTCGTCGGGCCGGCGGTGATGGATGGGCCGGCGGTGATGGATGGGCCGGCGGTGATGGATGGGCCGGCAATCGACGGGGCGGCGCAATACGGATTCTCACGCGTTCCGGCGTGCACCGTCGAAGCGGCTCCAGAGAGCACGATGCCGATCAGCACAACGCGTGGTCGATTGCGAAGCGTCATCCGTTTCCGCTGTGTTCGGTTCATTGGTCTTCCGTGTCCGTGCCGTCCGGTCGGGCGTCAACTCAAACGTGCTCACCCTGTTGAGAGAGTGATCACCGTGGTGATGATCGGACAGGTTGCAACGATGATCCCTGTCATTTCGGCGATCGGCACCTGTCGTTGGCGGTTCTGGACGGTTGATCTGCTACAACCGGCATAAGTTCGCCAAAGATGAGAAATGACAGCAATAGCTGGTTGCACTACAGCGGTGCGGGGCGACCGTAGAAATAGCCCTGGGCCAGGTCGAAGCCGAGCCTTTGACAGGCTTCCGCTTCGGTGGACGTCTCGATGCCCTCGGCCAGCGCCTTGATTTCCAGATCGCGGACCATTCGGACAAGCGTTTGGAGCATGCGGTGCCGTGGCTCATCGGCGTGATCGATGGCGTGAATCAGCGAGATATCGAATTTCACGTAGTCGGGGCGTGCTTCGATCAACTCCGCCAGCCGCGCTTGTCCGGAACCGAAGTCGTCGAAGGCCAATTCGATTTCCAGGTCTTTGACCGCGGCGGACAACTCTCGCATGACCTTGCGATTGGTGACACTGGCTTCGTGGATTTCGAGCACGAGGTCGGTATTGCCGGACATCTGACGAACTTGGACCAGCGATTCGATCAGCTTGTCGGCATCCTCCATTTCCTTGGGGTGCGTGTTGACGAACAAGTTCGGCCGCGCGGGCAGGTCTCGTCCGACGCGAACGCCTTCCCAACGCAACAGTTCACTGAGTTCGACTTCCAGATTCAATTGGCTGGCGGCGTGAAACATGGCGGCGACCGATTCGAGCCCGAACACGCTGCCGCGTCCCAGAATTTCGTGCCCGACGACGCTTTCGCTGTCGACGTCGACGATCACCTGGAAGTGCGGTCGCACGAGTTTTTCACTCATCATTCGATCGAATTGCACCAGCGCCAACGCTTCGTCGCAGACGTTGCGGGCGATCGTTCCGGCAGACTGCCCGGTGGGCGATTGTCGAAGGACTCGGAAGGGTGCTTCGGCAAAATGGATCAAGTCTTCTTCATCGACACTGACTTGCCCCTGGATTCGTTCGCCGTTGACGTAGGTGCCGTTGGTGCTGCCCAGGTCGGTCAGCAGCAATTTTCCGTCTTTGGCCGATAGGATCGCATGTCGTCCACTGACGGTTTTGAAATTCAGTTTCAGCGAGGATCCGGGTTTTCTGCCGATCGTGAATTCGGGCTCGTCGATCGGCAAGTGACGCAGATTGTCTCGCGGCTCGAGGGCCCCAGACAAAAACCAAACGTCACTCCCAACCACCGTGCTGTGGCAGAGTCGATCGAGTGCGGAAGTGTCGAGCGAGGTCATTGGGTAACGAGCGGATGGGGGCATCAGATTGAGAGGTTCGGGAGGGACAGGTCCGGCGATGGACTCAAATCCCCCCGAGTGAATCGGTGTCAGGGAAACTGTAGGTCGTGAATTGGCCCCCCCATCAACCGATTGCGGAATTCTTTGGGGGGAAGGATTCTGCGGAGGGATTTGTTGCGCCAGCGGGGGCGGGGAGGAAAACCTGCCAGGGAAGCGTTTCCCTGGACGCAATCGCCGTGACGCCGGCTATTGGTGAGCTAGTTTTCATCCAATCGCGTTGACAGAACCTGCCGTGATCGCCCCGTCGGCGATTGCGCCACCTGTCACGCGTCCCCAGGATCCGATCTTCCCGACGACGTCCTGCGACACCCACCCCACTCCCAATCCATTCATTCGGTATGAACGCCGCGATCCACGAAACCCATGCCGTTGATGCGGGCTTGCTCGGCAGCCTTCTGACTGACGATACATTTTGGCCTGCCGAGACCCAATCGCTCTCCGAAACCGGATTGAGCGACTCGTTTATTGAAGGGCTGATTCTGAAATCCGTGTTGAGCGTCGGCACGCTCAGCGGCCGCAGCTTGTCGGAGTTCATCGGTTTGCCCTTCAAGGTGGTCGATCCGCTGCTCGATGTGATGCGAACCCGCAAGATGATCGCGCACGTCCGTCCGGCGCCTTTTAACGACTACTATTATTCATTGACCGAACTGGGGCAGAATCGCGCCGCCGCTCAGATGAAGCAGTGCAGCTACGTCGGCCCCGCGCCCGTCCCGCTCTCGGATTACGTGCTCAGCGTCGAAGCCCAGTCGGCCGGTTTGGAGCCGGTCACCCAAGACCAATTGCGTCAAGCGCTGTCGGGAATCTCCTACCAGCAAGACCTGTTGGACTTTATCGGGCCGGCGATCAACAGCAACACCGGACTGTTCCTGTTCGGTGAACCCGGCAACGGCAAAACCACCATCGCCCGCTGTTTGACGCAATGTCTCGGCCAGGAGATCTGGATCCCCCACTCGATCCTGGATGACGGCAACCTGATCAAACTCCAAGACGACGCCTTTCATTGCCCCGCACCGGTCCCCGAAACCGCCGCAAAGATTTTGAAGGCTCAGGAATGGGACCGTCGCTGGTTGCGGATCCAACGACCGACGGTGATGGTCGGCGGCGAACTGTCGATGGAAAACCTCGAAGTCCGACATGACGCCCGCAGCAACATTTGTGAAGCACCGTTGCAAATGAAGAGCAACTGCGGCTGTTTGTTGATCGATGACTTCGGACGCCAACGCATCGAACCAGAAGAATTGCTCAATCGCTGGATCGTTCCGCTGGAAAACCGCTGTGATTTCCTGACCCTTCCGACGGGCAAGAAAATCCAAATCCCGTTTGAACAGATGCTGATCTTTTCGACCAACTTGGATCCGGGTGACCTGGTCGACGAAGCGTTCTTGCGTCGAGTGCCCTACAAGATCTTTGTCGGTGATCCGGGGCCGGATGAGTATCGACAATTGATGAAAACGGTTGCCCGGCAAATGGGATTCCCCGAGACCCCCGAGGCGGCGGAATACCTGCTGTCGTTCTATCAGAAAAAATCTCGCAAGCCCCGACGTTGCCATCCACGCGATCTGCTGAAACAAATCGAAGCCTTTTGTCGGTACCGGCAACTGCCCTTGGGGATCCGCCCGGAGTACCTGGAACGCGCTTGCCGCAGCTACTTCAGCGACCTGTAGCGGCCACCCGAATCCACCAGAGCTGAGTCCACCAGAGCAACGGAAGATGACAACTGTCAAATCGAAACGTATTCAAGCAGGCTACGAGCCGATCGAAGGGTACGTGCTGGAAAAACGAATCGGCCGTGGCGGGTACGGCGAAGTCTGGCGCGCCGTGGCCCCCGGTGGATTGAAGAAAGCTGTCAAGTTCGTTTTCGGACAACAGGACGAACGGCGTGCCGAACAGGAACTGAAGTCGCTCGAGCGAATCAAGAGTGTGCAGCATCCGTTCATTCTGACACTGGAACGATTCGAACTGATCGAAAACCAATTGGTCATCGTGACGGAGTTGGCCGACGGATCGTTGGAGGACGTGTTCAAGCAACACCAGGACCGCGGTTCCTGCGGCATCCCCCGCGACGTGCTGCTCGGGTACATGAAAGACGCCGCAGATGCACTCGATTATTTGCACCAGCTCTACAAGCTTCAGCATCTGGATATCAAACCGGCCAACCTGTTGATCGTTGGCGGACGGGTCAAAGTCGCTGACTTCGGTTTATTGAAAGACCTCGGCGAGGTCGAATGCAGCATGGTCGGCGGGCTGACTCCGATCTATGCGCCGCCGGAAGTCTTTGACGGTCGCCCCAGCCTCCACAGCGACCAATACAGTTTGGCGGTGATGTACCAGGAACTGCTGACGAGCACGCGGCCGTTCAGTGGACGGACGATCGCGCAGCTCGCGACCCAACATGTTCACAACGCCCCGAATCTGAAGCCGCTGCCGGCCAGCGATCGCCCTTGCGTGGCACGGGCATTGGAAAAGTCGCCGGAACGGCGATTCGCCAGTTGCACCGAATTCGTCGAAAAACTGCTGCGTCCCCATGCCGGACACACCGCTGCCGCTGATCACCCCGTCGAAGCGGCGACCCAACCGGCCGCCCACGTGGTCGAAAACCTGCCGCAACTCGATGGCACCGTCGGCTCGGCGAGCGATGTGCACCAGTGCCAAGCATTGGTGGTCGCTCTGGGCGGAACCGGTGCGGATTGTCTCAGTGAGTTGCGGTCGCGAATTTATGAATTCGGCGCCGGATCTCCCGTCGTCCTGCACAGCGTCCTGATCGATACCAACCCCGTCACGACGCAAACCGCGTTGATGGTCGACGGCACCGATGTGGTCCCGCGCTGCCGCGTCGTCGAAGCCCGATTGCGGACGCCCAACGAGTATCGCAACAGCGGGACGGAGCGTTTGAAGACCATTTCGCGACGCTGGATCTATAACGTTCCACGAAACGGCCATACCGGTGGGATGCGGCCACTGGGGCGTCTGGCGTTGATCGATCACGGCGAACAAGTGATGCAGACATTGCGTGACGCGGTCAAGGCCTTGAACGTTGCCAGCGGCGACAACGCCCCACCCAAAATCTATGTCGTCGGCTCCTTGACCGGAGGGACCGGCAGCGGAATGTATCTCGACATCGTCTACTTGCTGCGCCATTTGCTCGACGAATCGGCGTTGGAAAACGAACCGATCTTGTCGTTTCTGACGACCAATCGATTCCAAGGCGATCCCTCGCGACCGCTCGCCCTGCACTCGACCAAATCCGCGATCCGAGAATTGGCGCACTTCTTGATGCCGGGCAATAGTTATCCCGGAGACGCCGGCGTGGGGTGGCCGAGTGTTCCCGCTGCCCGAACGCCATTGCACCACACCTACGTCATCGCCCAGTCCGATCGTCCCGGTGCCCCCTCACCGCTGCACTCGGTCGTCGATTACCTGTGGGCCGATGCGAGCGATTGCGGCGAACTGTTTGCCAGGGGACGACTCGAAGAAGACGACTCACCATCGGGGCAGCGGACCATTCGGACCCTGTGCGTCGCCCAAATCGGTGACCCCGGGGAACGACAACCGAGTCTGCTGGCGCCACATGCGATCAAATTGCTGTTGCTGCGATGGCTGGGCAACCCGCGTGATGCAACGCCCGCAGCGAAAGAGTTTTCATCACGTGTCTGGCGACGCTGCCGTTTGGACGGCGATGCGCTGCGCGGGCAAACCGAACAATGGTTCGGCAACAACCGCCAAGACCGTCGAGCCAAACTGATGGAACGACTCGGCAGCCTGGACTCATCGCTGCTGAAAAATCCAGCCGCCGTCAGGTCGCATCTGGTCAAATGGCTGACGGGCGTGATCGATCTGGACCAAACCGAGGTGTTGGCCGGGCAGATCGTCGAACAGATCGAACGCGAAATCAATGCTCGAATCCAAGACGCCAGACTCAATCTGTCGTCGACGATTACCGGGCTGAATGAAATCCGTCACGCGCTGACAGAACTCCAGCAGACACTGCTGCAGAAATCGGAAGACGAATTTCGCCAGCTTGCCGACCAAGGCAAAGCTCCGCAGGACCAACCGTCGACGATCGGTGGCCAGCCACCGCGACGGCCGATGGCATCACTCCGCAGCGCCTGTGGCATCGGCGAATTACTGGTCGGAATCATCGCCTGCCGCGCCGCCGCATCGGTCGCGACGACGCTCGCGGAGAAACTGGCCGACCTTACCGAAACCTATGTCGACGCCTCGACCCGTCTCGCCCAGGCGATCGCCAACCTGGCCGAAGACGACAGCCGAGCGGTTGACCAATGGTCGATGCTGCCCCCATCGATTCGTGACCAGTTGCCCGGCATCGTCGACCGACTCCACACCGCCAACGCCGTCAGTCAACTGTTCCGCATCATTCAGGCTCCGGCGAGCGTGACCGCGGACACGGTGGTCAACGATTTGTCGATCATCGCGGCCGGTCTGATCCGCGAAGCCATCACCTCCTCGGGCGATTCGCAGGCCTCCGACTCCCGGGCGATTGAGTCACGCGGTTCGGACTGTCTGGATACCAAGACGTCGTCGATCGCCACGACCGATGAACTTGTCCTCGGCAAGACCACATGCTTCAACCCGCAATCCGATCCGGTCGCGATGACGCAGACCCATTCTTGGTCGTCTCCCAGCAAACCGCCCAGCCTGACCGCGGAGTCCGCGTTGGAAGCCGTTCGACCACCGCTGTTGGAATGTGGCGGCAAACAACGCATCTACCTGATCACTCGCGATGCATCGGAACAGCGGATGCTGCAGTCGCAACTGCCCAGCTCCAAGGATGTGTCGCTGACCACGTTCCAGACGCGGGCTGCGATGCCCATGCTCATCCACGAAGCGCGGGACATCAAGTTGGACAACGTGCTGTCTTGGCTGGATGCGTTGACCGGTGACGACGGTCGCATCAGCGATCGTCTCGCCACGCGATGCGATCTGGATTGGGGCTGAGGATCGAGCCGGTGGCGCAAGCTGCCAGCTTGC
This sequence comes from Stieleria sedimenti, assembly GCF_025060895.1. Lineage (GTDB taxonomy): Bacteria > Planctomycetota > Planctomycetia > Pirellulales > Pirellulaceae > Stieleria > Stieleria sedimenti. The sequence continues at coordinate 20,118 of NZ_JANZKV010000243.1, forward strand.
GACTCTACGCCCGCGGCAGACGAATCGTGAATGCCGTCCCGACGCCCACCGTGCTCTCGACTCGAATCTTGCCGCGATGCGCGTCGATGATCTCTTTACAGGCTGCTAGCCCCAGTCCTGTGCCGCCTTTGCCCGATTCGTCGGGCCCTACTTTGGTCGAAAAGAAGGGATCAAAAATCTGCGGCAGCGTCTCCGCGGGGATCCCCGACCCGCTGTCACGGACGACCAATTCGACCCACTGGGGGTCCTCGCTGTTGGCCAGCCGGATCAACAGGTTGCCACATTCGCCGATTGCCTGTCGGGCGTTGATCAAAAGATTCAGCAACACGCGTTGGATTTGATTTCCACTGACGACCGCCTTGGCCACCCCCGGCTCAATTTCGGTCGTCACCGACACCCGATACTTGTTCATTTCGCGTTCGAGCAAGACCAGGGTGTCCAGGATCAGGCCGCCCAGGTCGGTCGGTTCGAACGATTCGCTGCGATTGCGTGCCTGGGCCAAAATCGTGCCGGTGATTTTCGAGGCACGTTCGGACGCTTCCAGGATTTTTCCGAGCGCCTTGTCGCGTGAAGCGTCGTCGCGATTACGGATCCCGAGCCGGGCGTAGTTGATGATCGTCATCAACACGTTGTTGAATTCGTGGGTCGCGGTGCTCGTCAATTCACCCAGGGTGGCCATCGATTGCGACTGCCTGAGTTGTGCTTTGAGGTGTTGGATGTACTGCTGCTCGTCACTCAACGGGGAACCACCCGCCAGCGCACCGGTGGAGACCGGTTTGCCGCTTGACGAGGAGGTTGACGTCGCGGGCGGCGTTGGGATGGCGTTGGGTGCGTTCATGATCCCCGGGTGGGTTGGCTGGCGATTGCATCGTGACTCCTTTGACCTATCGTCTGCCGCAGTTGATTTGCTACACCCCGTCCTGGGCCGCAGGCAAAGCTTGCCAGTGCTGGTGACGGCCCGCACAATCGGAAAAGTTGCCGGAGAAAGAGATGCCAACCGTGCCCCAACAGTCCCACCCACGTTCTGTGACCGAATCTCCCAATATCGTCCAGCGTTTGGCCCAAGCGATCGGCACCGCCAAAGAAATGGGCTTTGAAGTCCGCAAAATCGTGTTGCACGACCAAATGCCCGGCTGGTGTCAAATCGGCCCGAAAAAAATCCTGTTTCTCGACCTGACTGCCTCCACCGGCGAACAACTGGAGCAGATCGACGAGATCATCGCGTCGTATTGCAACCAACGCGAAGCTCGCCGCGAAGCCAGAGTCGCTGCTTAGAGCCAGAGTCGCTGCGGCCAGCGTGCGGGGAAAAACGACGGGCCCAGCGGAACGTCGCTTTCACCGCGCAGCGTGCGGCCTGATCGATACAATGGAGGCGCTCGGGTACAACGACACCTCTTTTTATCAATCTTTCAGGCGTAGCGGATGTTCTTTAGGCGAATGGGAATAGCGGCAGCCGGCGGGTTTTGTCGGCGGATGGGGATCGGGTTGCGCGCCGGTGCCGATCTCCTGCGACTGCTCCATGCCGAAACCCAATACGGTTCGCCACGCCAGCGTGAAGCGATTTCGCATGTGTTGGAAAGTGTTAAAGCGGGCTTTCAGATCAGCGACGCGATGAAACAGCGTGGAGGTTTTTTTCCCCGCTTGATGATTTCCATGACGCGCGTCGGGGAGAGCACGGGCACCTTGGAACGCACCTTCCTAACGTTGGCGACGCACTTCGAGCAACAGGTGACGCTCCGACGTCTGTTTCTGACCTCGATCGCTTGGCCGGTGATTCAGCTGGTACTCGGATTGGGCGTCATCTCGATTGTGATCTACTTGATGGGAATCTTGACTCCGTCCACCGGAGGCCAGATGACGGACATCCTGGGATTCGGGCTTCGCGGTGGCAAAGGCGTGTTGATTTTCTGGGGCTACATCGCCTGTGTCGCCGCCATCCTGTGGTCGCTGTACTACGCCTATCGACAGAACCTCGCGGGCGTCCAGAACCTGGTTCCGCTGTTGTACCTGATTCCGAAATTTGGACCTTCCCTTCAAACGATCACCTTGTCCCGATTCACCCGCACGCTCGCGCTCGCCCTCGGCGCCGGCTTGGATCCGATCCGCAGCGTCAAACTGAGCTTGGACAGCACCGACAGCGACTATTACCGCAGCGGCGGCGAGATGTTTGAGGCGGCGATCCGTGATCGGGGCGACACGCTCGCCGGCGGATTGCGGGGGACCGACTTGTTTCCCGATCCGTTCTTGCACCTGGTCGAAGTCGCTGAGATGTCGGGCACCGAAAGCGAATCCATCGACCACTTGGCGGTCGAGTATGAAGAGCGAGCCAAAATGGCGATGCGAACGCTTGCGGGCGTTGCCACCGGCGTCATTTGGCTTACCGTCGCCGGCATCCTGATCTTTTTTATCTTCCGCTTTGCGTCGGTGTACCTGGGCGCGGTCAATGAAGCAGCGGGATTGAACTAAAACACTTCGGCAACGAACGTGTTAGCGGAAGGGCGCGAGCGGGCTGTCGNNCAGCGGCTCACCATTGACTCAGCAGATCCCGACTCAATCGACAGCCCGCGAGCCGTCCGGTTTCGGATCAAATGAAAAACGTGAAAGACCGGAGGGCTCGCGCCGCCCGGCCAACAGATCGCCGTTAGACTCCCGACGGACGCCGCACTTGTCACCGACTGCCCTCGGGCCATTCGGCCGGGATCAACTGAACGCCGTGACGTCCCCTGGGTTCGGCGACCCGCAACGAATCGCGAACATAGTCGTGACATTGAATGCACAGGTTCGTCATTTGCAAGTAGGTGAACGTCACACCCTGATGATTCTGTTCCTCGGCCAGCTCTTCGAGCTGATTGCATTGACGGCGGAACTCGGCACTGAAATGCTCGTACACCGTATCCCGTGCCCTCGGCCATTCGGCCGCTTCGCTGATCAACTTCATTTCCTTCGCACCACGGGCGATCGCGGGGAAATCTTTGCGCAGCAAACCCTCCAAAACGTGCTGTGATCGTTTCAACTTGGAACGCATCAGAACGCCTTCGGATCGTTCGATCGGCTGAACCACCGGATCGGCCCACGTGAGCATGGCGAGCGGAATGCTGGTAAGAATCGCCAACAGGACGAATTTGAATCTCATTTCAAAGCCTGGTGCTGAAGCGCATCGCAGCCAAGCCTCCCGGCGGCGACACCACGGATCGAAGTCTCATGGACAAGCGTCATCAATTGCTCTTCAGTAGCAAAATTGCCGGACACCGAAAACGGCAACACGCAGTCGAGAATCGATTTGAGCCAAAATCCCATTCGGGTGTGCAACAACGCACATGAAAAGAGCGATGCGTTCTCACCGCCCGAGGGACGCACGGAGGAGGAATTCCCTCAACCCGGTGGCTTTCGCCGGTTGATGGTGAACCGCGTGTTAGCGTTCCCATGAGGAAAAGGTCAGCCGACAGCGGTCGACGGCTTTTTAAAAAACGTTTCATTGCAAATCACGTTGATTTGCGTTACCGGGAGTCGGCTAGGGTGACCGTCTTATTCGTCGATGATGAACCGCACGTGCTGCGTCAGCTGGAACGGCAGCTGATTGCGGAGGATGTCGATTGGGATTGCGATTTCGCGACCAGCGGCGAACAGGCGATTGAGATGTTGGCGACCGCCAAGTACGACGCCGTGGTCACCGACATGCGAATGCCGGGCATGGATGGCGCGGCGCTCTTGAACTATGTCAGCAAGCACTATCCCAACACGGTGCGGATCGTTCTGTCCAAGCCATCGGATCGCGATGCCGTGCTTCGATCGATCATGGCGATGCATCAGTTTTTGCCAAAACCGTGCGACGCACTCGAACTTCGCACGACGATTGACCGCGCCTGCGCGTTGCGAGACGTCTTGATTTCCGATTCGCTGCAACGCTTGGTCGGTGGGCTTTCTCGTTTGCCCAGTGTCCCGGCGGTCTATCGAGAACTCACCAACGCACTGCGCAACGAAGACGCCTCGATCTCGTCCATCGGCCAGATCGTCGCCAAGGACGCCGTGATGACGGCAAAGGTGCTGCAGCTGGTCAACTCGGCGATCTTCTGTTTAAGCCATCATATTTCCGACCCGATCAAAGCGGTTTCGTTGCTGGGTGCATCGACACTGAAGTCACTCGTGCTCGCGATCGGCATTTTCCAAGAATTCGAAGCACTCGGCGTGAACGGGTTTTCCGCCGAAGTGTTGATGCAACATTGCTTGCGCGTCTCCCGGATGACCAAGCTGATCGGCCGACGGGAACGACTCGACTCCCAGGCACTTGAAGACGCCATCACCGCGGCCACGCTCCACGACATCGGCAAGCTCGTGCTGCATTCGATCGACCCCAAAACGTGTGCCCAAGCGGCGTTGAAAGCGGAGATCGATGACATCCCCTTGTGGCGGGCCGAACGCCAGATCTTCGGCGCCGATCATGCCGCCATCGGTGCCCACCTACTCAGCGTCTGGGGGCTGCCACAAACGATCATCGAAATCGTCGCGTTGCATCACACGCCGACCAAAGCATACGAGATGTCGTTCTCGCCGCTGACCGCCGTCGTTGCGTCCAATTTTCTCAGCCGGGCCGGCAGTCAGTTGCCTCTGCCTACGCCGGATGACGAGCTGATCCGCTATTTCGAGATGGTCGTGTGTGGCGAAAAGCTCGAATCGTGGCACAACCTTTGCTCCGACGTGGGCAAGCGAAACGACGAGTCACGCAAAGCACCGCTCCCGCAAGACGTCAGTCTCTAAACGGCGTCACGGACGCGCCGCGGATTTCTGCGCCAGAAGCTGCCCCTCGACGTTGGCCGTTAATGCCGACAGCGCTTGTTCGATCGATTCCCGATTGCCGAGTTCGGTTTGTCCATACCGGCAGCGTTCAAAGGCATCGGTCAGAAACCGCAAATCGGGATAACGCTCGCCCACGCGTTGCAACAATTCACTCGGTGTTTCGTCCGAACGTCGTGTGACCCCGGCACGTCCGAGTTGCTTCAGTGTTTCGGCATAAAAAGGCAACCGGGGCTGCAGGGCGTGTGCCTCTCCGCTCGCCTTGCCGCGGCGTCGAAACTGTGGCCATCGCAACCGCAGCAACACGGCGAGTATCGCGAACACGGTGGCGGCGATGAAGACGGAAATCGCCAAGGACTGCAGGGGTAAATCAATCTCCCCGCCCTCCAGTCGCCCGGCACGGATCGCAGCCAACTTGCTTTTCAGATCGCTCCACATGCGTTGATACGAACTCCGAACGTCGCGCAGTCCGGTCGCTTGCACCAGGTCATCGCGTTGGCGTTGCGCATCCATCTCGACGACGTAATCTTCCCAAACATTGTTCGCCAAGTTCAACAGTCCATCGACGCCCTCCGGATTGCCGTCGTCGAGCGCACTTTCGGCGGGTGTCGGGTCGAGTCGCATCCAGTACCGCGGGGATCGCCGCTGACCGGCCCGCTGACCGGCCCGCTGACCGGCCAAACGACCGTCCGCCGAAATCTGGTCTCGCTCGATCAACGCTTCGACCCAGGCATGGGCGTGCAACTGCCTGGCGATGTAGTACTTGCCGATGTTGTTGTATTCCTCGGTCCGATACCCCACGATGACGCGACAGGGAATCCCGACGCTGCGGAGCATCAATGCCAGCGATGATGCGAAGTACTGGCAGTGACCCCGTCGATCGACGGACAGAAACTGCTCGACCGGATCAACACCGGGGATCGGCGTCGCGTCCAAGTTCAACGTGTAGGAAAACGCAGGATCGGTCTTCAAATATTGCTCCATCGCCACCGCCGCGCGCGACAGGCTGAGGGTGTCGCCACGGATGTCGTCCAAGACCTGTGTCGCCAACCGGACCGCGGTCGGCACACTGGCCCGATCGATTCGAAGCAAGTCCGTTTCGTAGTCCCGCTTCGGCCGCGGCGCTCGGGTATTCAACCTCTGTTGCCAAGTCAGTTCGTAGGGTGAGATCACTCGCTCCGACTCCGACGCTTGGGCGATCCAGCGTGTCTGAATGCCATCGAAAAACGCGTGCGTGCCGAATTCGTAACTGATACGTGGATACGGCGGTTCGGACGATTCGCGGGCCAGTGTCCATCGATCGATCGCGTGAACCACGTCGATGGCGTCGCCGTCTCGATGGTAGGGTGCGATCGAAAACAACGCCGGCCGGCTCATCGCTTCACACGTGATCTTGACATGCACACGGTCATACGGCATGCGGTCGGATCGTCCGCGGGGGCGATCGGCGCTGGGAATGCGGCCGCGGCGACTGATCGAATTCTGGTCGGTCGAAACCCACTTGGCGATCGGCCGGTCCGTGGAGTAGTCGACTTCGTAGGACTCCAGCACTTTCCCCCGCAAATACAAACTGTCGTTGATCAGGTAAGGTTCACCGCTGTCCTTCTCGGTCAACTTGACCCGCACCGCCGGGTCAGAGTTTTGCATCACCTGGCCCAATTGTTCCATCCGCACTTCATCATCAAATCCGACCATCGCGGGACCCCGCGCGTTCGATCGTGACGGCTGGACGCGACGCGGCAAAACGTAAAAAAACGCCGCCGCGATCACAATCACCGCCGGCGAAAGCACCAGCAGGGCGTAGCGTGACCAAGGCCCGGCCGCCCAATAAATCGAAATCACCGATTCCGGCGACGACGTGGCCACGATCGCGTTGCGCGGCGGCACGTCGTCACGACTCCCAATGATGAACTGGACGAAACGTCCGAGTCTGGTTTTGGGAGGCTCGGGGACCGGTCGGTCCAAGGTCACATCGAGACTCTCCATCATCGTGACCAGCCCCAACAGGCTGAGCGCACTGGCGCCGACAATCGCGATCGGAATCATCCACACGCCGAAGCCGATCGCATCACTGAAGATCGCCGCGACAACCAACTCCAGTAAACAGAACACCGCCAACTGTTCCAAGATGCGCCGCGATTTCCGCTGCATCATCAACACGCCCTGGACCAAGACCAACAACAACGCGACGGAGACCATCTGCGGCTCGCCCCGCTGTTGCAGCCCCCAGAAATCTTGCACGCAGTACACCGCGGCGCCCGCCATTGCCAAATAGGCGCCGATCGGCGGCAATTCGATCAAACGCAACCAATCGACGAATACGAATCCGACGACCGCGGAAAACACGGCCAACAGGGCGATGCTCTCGGTGCCTTGACCGCCCGCCAACACCAACCCACCGGCCGCCGACAACAACGCAAATTGGAACTCCAATCGCGTCCGGACCGACGGCACGGCCAGCAACTCACCACGCAGCGAATCGGGAAGATCCGCAGTGTCCCCCTCAGTCATGGACATACCCGGCCTCCTCCGTCTTGCCATCGGTCACCACACGGTCCGCGTCGACGGCCAACAATCGTCGCACCGGCGGCGAGCTGACATCGATCCAAGACAGCCGCGACCGTTGATCAAAGTAACGCCACACCGACAACGCCTGTTGGCTGGACCGATCCGACGATTGACACGCGTCTTTGAATCCTCGCTGGCTGACCACCACCAGATCGTAAGCCTGGAGCTGGGACGATCGATCGACGACCGCGCGCAGCAACGGATCGGCTTGCGACGCATCAAGATGCACGGATTCGGCAATGGCCAGACGCTCCAGCAGCGCCGTGGCATCCGCCCCGATCGACGCATGGACGTTCGAACGCGGCGATGCGTTGGCGACAAAGGCGTCGGCGACCAGCAACGCCACCGAGCTGGTCGGTGATGCCAGTTCATTGATCAGCGTCGCGGCGACTTCCAAAACCTGTTCAACGATGCCGGGTGCGTCGGGGCGGTCGACCGCATCGACCACCAGACAGATTTGATGTCGGTTCCGCTGTTCGAATTGTCGCACGGCCGGTTCGCCGATCCGCGCCGTTGTCCTCCAATGGATGTGTTTGATGTGATCGCCCGATTGCCAGGGACGCAGCCCGAAGAACTCGCCGTCTTCATTGCTTCCACCGGTCGACCGATGACCATCGCCGCCCCGCCGTGGCGGCAACAGCGACTTCCACCCCCGACGCAACGTGATCAGCCGCGGGTAGATGTAGAGCGGTTCGACCGTCTCACGAGAAAGTCGTTCGCAACTCATCAGACAGAACGGAAACGTCGTGGAGACGACAACCGGCCCCAACTGGTATCGCCCGCGACGATGGAAGCGACACAGCACCGACATGCCGCGTGTTTGACCGGCCGGAACATTGCCCACACTGCCGATCAAGGGGACCGGTTGCCGGAGTTCTGATTCCTGTGGTTTTGGCAGTGGATCGTCACTGGATTGGTCGGAACGATCGGCATCGACGTCTGGCTGTGCGATCACGCGGTCTTCGATGCGCAAACACCAAAGCGGCAGCAACCGTCCCGCATTGTTGATCTCATAGCGGATCGCCATCGGTGTCTCGGCAAACACGCCGCTCACCTCGTGACGATGCAGTCGCACTTGCCGAATCGCATGGCGTCCCTGACGCCATTGCAACAGAACGATGCTGATCAGCAACCCCGCCAACACCAGCAACAGATTGAATCCGCGCAGCGACCCGCCGATCATCGCGAACAATGCGACGAACAAAAAATGGAATCCCAGACGCGTGATGCGGTAACGGAACAGCGGTTTGGATCGACTTGTCGCCATCAGTACCGTTGGAGGAGAGGTTTTTCAAAGGCTATAGTATCACGACCGGCCGATTCACGTTCGCTCCCCCCATTGTACCGCTCGCCCCGATGCCCTCTAGCGCCGATCAAAACGACTTCATTGTGATCGGTGCCGGCATCGTAGGGCTAGCGACCGCATGGCGTCTGGTGCAGCGTTTCCCCGACTGCTCGGTCGTCGTCGTCGAATCGGAATCCGACGTCGCCGCTCACCAAAGCGGCCACAATTCCGGGGTATTGCATTCCGGGATCTACTACAGACCGGGTTCCATTCGGGCCACGACCTGTCGCAGCGGCAAAGCGGAGCTGGAAGCGTTTTGCGAGGAACACCAGATTCCCTGGGATCGCTGTGGCAAAGTGATCGTCGCCACCGATCCCGACGAATTGGAATCGATGGAAAAAATCGCCGCCCGGGGTTCCGAAAATGGCATCGTTTACGAACGTCTTGATAGCGATCAATTGCGCGAGCTGGAACCCAATGCGGCCGGTATTGCAGCCCTGCACGTGCCCGAAACCGGGATCGTGAACTACGCGACGGTGTGCAAGAGACTGGCCCGCTGTGTCCGCGATGCAGGCGGGCGGATCGTGTTCGGATCCGAAATCGTGGCCATCGATGCGACGGTCCGATCGATTCGTCTGACCGCCGCCGACGGCAAAGTGTTCCACGCCGCGATGATGATCAATTGCGGCGGATTGCAGTGCGATCGAATCGCTGCCTTATCTGGCGTCTCGCCGGAAATTCGAATCGTCCCGTTTCGCGGTGAATATTATGAACTGGCGCCTGGCCGCGAAACACTGGTTCGAAACCTGATCTATCCCGTCCCGGATCCCTCGTTTCCTTTCCTGGGGGTGCATTTCACGCGGATGATCGACGGGGGTGTGGAATGTGGCCCCAATGCCGTGCTGGCATTTTCTCGCGCGGGATACGATTGGAAAACCATCCGGCTGACGGACCTCGCGCAAACCCTTCGGTTCGGCGGGTTTCGAAAACTGGCGCTGCGACATTGGAAAACCGGGTTGGGAGAGATGCACCGTTCGCTCAGCAAAGCGGCCTTCGTCACTGCGCTGCAAAAGTTGATGCCCTGTTTGACCGCGTCCGATCTGGTCCGAGGCCGTGCCGGTGTCCGTGCCCAGGCGGTTTCGCGTGACGGCGAATTGGTGGACGACTTTCTGTTTCAGCGGAGTGATGCTGCCGTGCACGTCTTGAACGCTCCATCGCCCGCGGCAACGGCTTCGTTGGCGATCGCCCAAACCATTGTCGACCAGGTCGAGCGTTAAAGCGTGAACGCAATGATGCCCAACGATCGGCCGGACGCCTCATCGATCCATTGCCGCGACGTCACGGTCCAATTCACTCCGTCCTCGGTGGCGGTCGATCGTGTGGAACTGACGGTCCAGAGCGGGGAAATCGTTTCCCTGATCGGCCCCAGCGGTTGCGGCAAGACGACGCTCTTGCGCGCGATCGCGGGCCTGCAACCGATGACCCAGGGCCGCGTCGAACTCGATCCGGTCGCCATCGCCAGAAAAGGACAAATCGGCTTCGTCTTTCAACAACCCGGCCTGCTGCCGTGGGCGAGCACGCTGCAAAACGTCCTGTTGCCGCTGGAGTTGATCGGACGGGGAACCAGCCGACAGCGACGTGAGGCCGCCGAACATGCCCTGCGGTCGGTGAAACTGGCCGACGCCAGAGACAAGCGACCGCACGAACTTTCCGGCGGCATGCAGATGCGGGCGTCGATCGCGCGAGCCCTGGTGACCGGCCCCAGCATCTTGCTGTTGGACGAACCCTTTGCCGCCCTGGACGACATGCTCCGGAACGAACTGGGCCGGCTGCTGCTGTCGCTTTGGCAGCAGCAACAATTCACCGCCGTGATGGTCACCCACAACATCAGCGAGTCGATTTTGCTTTCGCATCGAATCGCCGTGATGCGTGCCGGAGTCTTGGAATCGGTGATCGACAATCCGATCGCCTGGCCGCGCAGCCCGTCACAAATGAGAACGCCCGACTTCGCTCAGTTCTTCGGCGTCGTCAGTGATTCGCTACGCGGCCCCTCGTCCGCGACCGACCGATCGCAGGAGGACACGCCATGAGCGGTGCCGCCCAACGCTCTCCGGCAACTCAAGTCTCCGACGCGGCACGCCAGTGGGGACCCGCGCTATGGGTCGCCGTGATCGCCGTCGCGATTTGGCAGCTGGTGGCCTGGGGATTCGACATGCCGTCGGCGCTGTTGCCCAGACCGGCGGAGGTTTGGAGGGCGGCGGCGGAGAACCGAATGGAATTGTTGAAGGCCTTGTATGCGACCGGATTGGCCGCGGCTGCCGGCTTGCTGGCCGCCATCGGGCTGGGATCGCTGATCAGCGTTGCGTTTTCCCAGTCCCGGCGTGTTCGGCTGGCGTTCTTTCCCTATGTGATCTTCCTGCAAACCGTGCCCATTGTCGCGATCGCCCCGCTGTTGATCATCTGGAGCGGATACCAGTTTCGCACCGTGGTCATTGTGACGGTCATCGTGTGTCTGTTCCCGATCGTCAACAGCGTGACGGCTGGACTGATGGCGATCGATCGTCAGTGGTCGGACCTGTTTTCGTTATACGGGGCCGGGCGGGCAAAAAAGCTGACGCGATTGCAGATCCCCGCCGCCGTGCCCTACCTGGTCTTGGGGGCAAAGACGAGTAGCGGGCTGGCGGTGATCGGCGCGATCGTGGCGGAGTTTTTTGTCGGCAATGGCACCGATTATGACGGCTTGGGAACGCTGATGACGCACTGGCAAGGCTTTGTCAAAACCGACGCCCTGATCGCCGCCGTGTTCACCTCGACGCTGTTGGGCCTGTTTCTCTTCGGCCTGGTCCACGGGATCTCGCGGACCCTGCTGCGGCGCTGGATGGACGCCGCGTGAATTGTTCCGGGGCCAAGATACACGCCCCAGCGCCGGCCACCGGAGCGTGCAAGGTGCGGTCCAAAACCCGCTTCGGTCGCCGACACCTCCGCGCTAAAGCGGATTTCGTTCGAGCTGGCGGTTGGTCCAACTTCGGCGCTGAAACCGGCCCAATCTCGAATTGCCGAATGGCGTGGATTCTGGCATTGAGGTGTCTGGATATTTTAACGCGATAGATCCTGAGGGAGCCACCTCGACGAGGTGTGAAGTGATCTGCCGGTGCGGGTTCGCTACATACTCTTCAGGAAATTCAGCCCAAAGCGACCATAGTCTTGACCGTCGATATCGCCATCACCATCCGAATCAAGGGGGGCATCGTAGCCGGGATCGTCGAATGACTTCAAGAAACCCAGGCCGAACCGTCCGTAGTCCTGGCCATCAACGTCCCGATCGCCGTCGGTGTCTCCGAAGAAACGAAACAGTAGATCGGTCGCGTTGTCGCCGAATTGTTCATCGCGAAATAATTGCTGACCGTTACTCGATTGAACCTGCTGGGCAAAGATGTCTAATCGATAGTTTCCGTCTGCGAGAGAGTTTCCGAGTGATCCGGTGCCTTGACGAGCAATCGTGGAAACCCCATCAAACGTCAGTGTCGCGATCGTCTGCGTGCCTTGGTCGACCGCGGCAATCTGGATCGTGCCAACTGCCAAGCCGGAATCAAGATTGGTCAAACGGAAAGCAGTGGCGAGATCCGTGTGATCGACCAGGGCGTCAAACGTGACCACCAGCGACGTGATCTGAGATCGCGTCGACGATCCGTCATTGATCATCACGACAGGGTCAATCGCGCGAGCAAGGATTGCGTTCGCACCGACGAAGACATCAAGAATCGGTTCCGCGTCCGGATCGATCAGTTGCAGACTACTGGCGAGCGTTCCGCTGGTGATGATCTTTGCCACCTCCGCCGCCGCTCCGATCCCCGCGCTCGGATCAACCGCCACGTCGATCGAAAACAGGACGACTCGCTCCCCTTCTGCGAGTTGCAAAACGTCGCCGAGCGATGCTGCCACTCCGTAGGCATTCGGCAACGCGAACGCAGTCACATACTCATTCCCGTTTTGAAAGGACGCGTTAGGATGGAAAGCCGACGCATCGCCCGCAAACGTCACACCGGGAACATCAATCATCAACGGTGCGTTGAAACCGGCGATCGAGACCGGTCCCCCCAGCGCTTCGGCCATGAAATCCAGCGTATACGTCCCCGCGCCATTGAACTCCTGAACCGCGCCGGTCAATTGGATCCCCGGCCCGGGCGGAGCCAGCACGGCGCCGCGAACAAAATTCGGCGGGTCGATCACCTCGATGCCGGTTCCGATGAATTGAATCCCCTGCGCATCGGGCCCCTCCGTGATCGGCACGGCGATTTCCAGCTCCGATGCGACGTCGACCGACGCTGAAACATCAACGACGATGCTGAACAGTACTGCCGTCTGTCCCTGGGCCAAGGCAAGGCCGCTTGAACTTGATGCCGCGACGCCGAAGTGGTTGGCTTGGCTGAGCGGCGCAACATATTCATAGCTGAACGCTGGGTTGCGAACGAAATCGTCGATCGTTCCGCCAAACGTCACTCCGGGGACGTCGAAACGCAGCGGCAGATTGAATCCGGCGATGGTCTGGTCCCCGCCAATTGCCGTGATCGTAAAATCGAACGTGTAGGTCCCTGGACCGGAATAGGTTTGACGACCACCGACCAGGTCCAGGATCACGGTCGGTGCATCCGACAATGACTCAGTCGGCGCCTCGGCCGCCGCAACAGTGGTGCTCGATCGCAACGCAATCGGTTCGGTGGGTGACGCTTCACCCGGCTTCAGATCGGATAAAGACGCTCGTGCGATCGCGTTGATGACGAACAACGCATCGCGAGGAGTGATCTCGGCGTCACGATTGACATCGTATTGCCAATCGGTCGTGCCGACGAACTGTGTTGCGATTCGGTTGATCACATTCAAGGCGTCCAAGGGCGAAGCCATTCCGCTGCCGTTGACATCCGTCCGCTCGATGATCGTCGCTTTCGCACGCTCGAACGCTTCGGCATCGATCCATGCTGGATCAATTGATTCGGTCATCCCCGGCACATCCAGCTTGACTGCATAGTTGGCTTCAAATCCGGCCAGGTCGTCGATCGTGATGCCCCCGATGCCGTCGTCATTGACATAGTCGGGTACGCCGCCGGGGATGCCGGACCAGTAAGCAAAAGTCTCGAGGTCTCGCAGGTCGACACTGCTGTTCCCGTCCCAATCGCCGCGCAAGACAAAGAACCGGTTTTGATCATCAGCGATGAAGGCGAACGCCGACCCGCTCGTGACCTCCGGCGACAATTCCAATTTGTAACGTCCGTCGGGCAATTGGTTCGCGTCCAGCAAGATCGTGATCGCGATTCCGTTCGCATCGAGCGAAACTTGGTCGACTCGCAGCTCGATGACCGTTTCCGGATCGCCGTCGTTGGCGCCTAGGTTTGTCAGCGTGATTCCACCGGCGGGCAGTGCCGCGATCGGCGTTTGAAGTTCAATCACGATGTCGCGGATTTGGTCGCGCTGGATGTCCCAAGACGAAGGCTGGGCGCCTTGCGGCAAGTCTGCGGGATCCGTCGCAAGTGAATTCAGCAAAACGACCGGCGGGACAGGCACGGTGATCCGAGCCGCCGACTCGATGGTGACATCTTGGATCGTTGCCAAATCCGCATCGGTGAATTGCAACGCGGATGCGAACGGACCTTCGGTGATGATGCTGACGACATCCGCGGCGGTATCAAAGTTCGAATCGACCACCAGATCAATCGAGAACAGAATTTCACTTTGGCCCGCATCAAGTTGCAATCCCGGCCCCAAAGATCCGGCCACGCCGTAGACGCCGGGCGTCCCCAGTCCCGTCACGAATTCCAGATCGAACGAAGCGTTGGGCGCAAACGCCGTGTCGTCACCGGCAAAGCTGACGCCGGTCCCATCGACCAACAGCGGCGCGTTAAAGCCCGCAATCGAAACCGGCCCGCCGACCGCCTCGACATACATGTCCAGCGTATAAGTTCCCGGTCCGTTGAACGTCTCGATTTCGCCAAACAATTTCACTCCGGCCGCGCCAGCGTCTTCGCCTTCGGCCTCCACCATCAGCGACACCGGGGCTTCCCCTTCGGCGGGCGGACTCGGCTCTGGGGGCAAGAACGTGAATTGTCGACTATTCGTCAGTAACACATCATTGGCAAAGACCGCTCCGGAGCCGTCGATGTCGCGGAAGGCGTCGTAGCCCGCCGCACCGGCGAACGTGAATTGACTGGCATTGATCGTCAGCACATCGGTGGCCAAGACACCGCCACTGCCATCGACGTCACCAGGCAGCACGTTGAACCCAAAGATCGAGTTCCCGCCGAGTGGATTGCCGGCCAAATCGACGATCGAATCTCCGATGCCCAACGCGATGCGATCCGCGCCAAAGTCAACCGCTCCCGCCAACTGAATCGTCAACAGGAACGGACCATCGCCTCCGCCATTGGTATAGCTGGTTGTGATTCCAAACTCCGGTGCGGTCTCATAGTCCGGCACATTGGCACCGGCCAACGTCAGGTCGGCCGCATCGATCGAGCCGCCGGTCGTTTTTTGAATGTCTTCACTGAACTCAATAAAGAGCGTGTCCAGGCCGTTCCAAGAGAGCGGCCGCAACGCAGTCGGTCCCGGAAGTTCGACACCGCGCAGATTTTGCGGATCAACGGCGGATCGAAAACTCGTCGTCCAACCGGACGCGGCGATCCGCACGTCCGTGACCAACGGGGGAACCACGTCACCGGTCGGTGTGACGATGAAGTCCAGGCCTGAGATCGAGTTCAGCCCATCCAGAGCAATCCGGTGACCGCCATCGACGAGTCGATTGAGTAGCACATTGATCGTCGCCGTCGATTTCGGAATTGCAACAATATCGATTGTTCCCTCGCCGTTGGGTCCGGAGACATCATTGTCAAAGTTGGCGAGAACGATCGGTGCGCGTTCAAACACCGAGAATTGCCCCGTGCCAAAACTCTCCAGTGGTTCAAACCGAACATGAACGGGACCAGCGGATGTGTCCGTAATGTTGCGAAAAACTGTTATCCTACCGTCTTGTAATCGTGTTGCGATGATGTCTAGGTCACCATCACGGTCAATGTCAGCCACTCCCATGCTATCGACGCCCAGAGTTCCACTGCCGACGGGATATTCCGTCTCGTTCTTGAGAGTACCGTCGCCATTGCTGGTGAGGATCGACAGGGTATTTTGCAGGACGTTTGCAACGGCCAAGTCGGGAATCGCATCACCGTTAAAGTCTCCCGTGACCATCTCCAGAGGTCCGCCTTCGACAAGGGATCGACCGGAAAGCGAAAACCCGCCACCTCCGTTTCCGGAGTAGAGGGCGACGTCGCCAAACGGCGTATTTGGCAACGTCGGGGACAGATGCAGGACGACCAAGTCCAGATTGCCGTCGTCGTTGAAGTCCTCAGAAAGGATTGCGATCGGGTCGTCTCCCGCGACTGGCACCGCTGTCTGCGCCGCAAAGTTGCCGGCGCCGTCGTTGAGCAGCAATTGAAAGTCTTCGGCAGACTTGGCGAACACCAGCGGTGACTCCTGAGCAAGCACGCTGAAACCGAAATTCAGGACGGCCAAGTCAACCGTCCCGTTCTTGTCAAAGTCTCCTGACGTCAAGCTGACCGGATTGTTCCCTACGGAAACCGACCTGCGGTCGAGAAAATCTTTGGAGGAGTGCTCATAATCCAGCAGCACCAGCACGTTGTTGCTCGCCTGCCCGACGATGGCAACGTCGAATCGTCCGGCGGAATCGTCATTGAACTGACCGACGATCATCTCGAGCGGGAGTGAAGTTCCAGGAAGTGTCGCTGTTTGGCCAAGTGAGATGTCGATATCGACCGGATGAAACGATCCGTCCCCGCCATTGAGCCGAATGGAAAGCTGATTCCCATCGCTCAGCAACACGGCGAGATCTTCGTCGCCATCCTGATCAAAGTCGGCGTGCGTGGCCGAACTGGGTGTCCGAAAGCTGGTCGGGCCCGTGAACAGGTCGTAGGTCGCCGCTGCGAAGTCATTGCCGACCGGATTGGCAAGCACCGACGCTTCGTCGAGTTGTGCCCTGACCGTAACAATTCGAGTTGCTTGCCCGGTGAATTCGAATGTTCCGTCAAGCTGCGTGACTTCAATCGGTTCATCGGTGCCGGCGGTGTGTTGCCCATCATTGTTGGCATCGAGAAAGATGGGGATGTCGGACACTGGCATGTCGACACCCTCGTCAAACTGCTGGTTGTTATTCAGGTCCTCGTAGACACGGCCGGCAGCAACCGAATGAGTCGACTGTCCGGTGCTGATGATCCGTCGAACTCCGAAATCTCGCCCGCTGATTGCCCCGGCAGCCGGCAAGAATATGTCCCACTGATAGTCATCGGCCGGGCCCGGAGTCACGTGTTCCCATCCGGAGTGCGACAAGACCCTGACCTGATACTGCTGATAGCCGGCTACATCGGTGAAGGCGTAGCTGCCGTCCGAACCGGTTTCAACAAAGCGTTCACCTGCATCTAGCAGCTGGTTTCCGTTGGTGTCCAGGAATACCGTCCATTGCGAGAGCCCCGGTTCGTTGGGATCGGCGGTCTGATTCTGGATGACGTCTTCGAACACGCGTCCGCTGATCACACCGGTATCGGGGATCAACCCGATCCCAAAGTCATTGGTCGTCGAACCGGGCTGAACGGTACGAGAGATCACATAAGGAACGAAGGGATTGAGAGTCACGAATCGATCGTGGGCGCCGTTACCATCACCTGATGTCAGATTCGAAGCACCAGACGAGAAAGCGATGAAAAGTCCGTCTCCGGTGATCGTTGGATCGCTGCTTGTGCCATTTGCTTCGTTGCCATCGACATCTACACTGACCCGCGCGACACGGTCTTCCTGGCGATCGTAGACGAAGATGTCGGCAGTGCCGTTGTTATCGTCAGGAACCAGGTTTGAATCTTCCGCGGGAAACACCACGAAACGTCCGTTATCACTGATAGCGGGGGCCGGTTCGTTTACGGCAAATGCGGGATTCCCTTGGAGATTGGTTGGGAATTGTTCGGACGCTCCCGTCTGGCGATCCCAAATTCGAAGACGGTCTGACGACTCATAGACGTAGAATCGGCCATCGGCACTGAGCGCCGAGTAGCCAAAGCCATTCCCAAAACTGACGGTTTCAAAGCTGCCGGTATCTCGATCAAGAATGTAGGCATCACCGCCTGAACCGGTGTTGTAACCGTAAGCAATAAATCGGCCGTCGGGACTAATCGCTTTCAGGGTGCTGTCAAACGTTCGCTGCGAACCGTTCGCGTTCAAGCTTAACCGTTGCGAGGTTCCCATTTGACGATCGAAAACGAAAACGTCATAGACGTTGTTCGTGTCATTTGGCACGAGATTGGATGCGGTCGTGTCAAAGAATACATATCGCCCGTCCTCACTGATCAACCTTTGGAAGACACCCGCGTTTGCTTCAGCGCCGTCGCTGCCAATATTCACCCGTTCGGTCGTGCCATCGATGCGGTCGTGCACGAACAAATCATAGGTTCCATTGGCGTCGTCGGGCACGAGATTGGTCGCATGAGATGCAAACAGCACAAATCGACCATCGGCACTCATTGAGGGTTCATAGGAATGACTGTTTCCTTCCGTCGCATCGCTATTGACGCTGACGCGTTCGACCAACCCACTGGAGAGATCCTTGACGAAAACATCCGAAGCATCATTTGTGTCGTTGGGCACAAGGCTAGGCAGGAACGAGCTGTACGCAAGAAATCGGCCATCTTTGCTCAGCGCCGTCCGGCCAAACCCACCGCTTGCTTGGACGCGCTGTATCGTCGGTTGCGAAAGCGTCCAGCCCGGGGGCGCGATGACTTCGAAACCGTACTCGTCAGCAGGTAAACTCGCGAACTCCGCCAAGCCGGCTTCATTGACCGTCGTGGTTGTCGGGTCATCGATGACCGACGACGTGCGAAAGACTTGACCACCGCTGCCTCGGGCGATGACCTCGATTTCGGGAACTCCCGCCTCCCCCGGCCCGATCCGCTGGTCCGCGTTGCGATCGATGAAGACTCGAGTCGAAACCATTCCCGCCACGCTCTCCTGGGCACCGATGTCGGGAACAACGCGCGGAGTGCCGAGTTGATCAACATCGCCGATATATTGTTCCGAGCCCGCATTCATTGCCGGGTTACCGAACAGTAGCCGATGGATCGGCGGTCCGCCCGACTCCTGTTGCAGCGGGCCGATCAGGCCTGTTTGTGGCACGACGTTGTCCAGCGATACCGTTGAACCGATTCCTGCAGCGTCACTGGACACCAACGTGTCAACCAGATGCACGTTGCCCTGTACGGAATTCGCCGCCTGTTCGGTGTTCGCAACGGTTGTCTGGCTGACCGTCACCAGCGACTCAACCTCGTCGAAGATCGGGCTCAGTGCGTCGGGTAAATCAAAGACGTACACATGACGGCTGTATTCGGGCGGTTCAAAGACGCCTTCTGTGACAACAGCAACGGAACCACCATCGGCGCTCAATGCCGGTCGGAAAATGTCTGTGCCCGGCGGCAATCCGTCGTCGCTACCATTGACTTGTTCGAGCGATTCGGTTTCTGAATCGTACAGGTAGATGTCTTCGTAAATATATCCAGATGAGACTCTGAAATTCAGAAAGGCCACGTACCGACCGTCGTCGCTGATTGTCGGTTGGTAGGCATCGTCCGCGTCAGGATTCTGATTCGCGCTGATCAGTTCGCTCGTTCCCGCCTCGCGGTCGTATAGAAAGATGCTATTTGGAAGGCCACTCAGCAGCCTGCCTGTGAACGTGATGAACTTCCCATCACCACTGATTTCAGGATCACCAACAGAGTACCGAAGCTGCGAACCGTTGAAATGGAGACTGACTAATTCGGTTGTACCGGCGATTCGATCTCGGACGAAGACATCGGTACTGTTTCCGTTCGTGTCGGACGCGACCAGATTATCCGCGTCCGACTCGAACGCCACGTATCGACCGTCATTGCTGATGGTAGGTTCCGAACTGTCGTCATTTGTTTGCCCACCGGAGTCGCTGACGCTGATCCGTTCGGTCGTCTGATTGACACGGTCATAAACGAAAATATCGTCCTTCCCGTTGGTATCATTGAATACCAGGTCGGTGGCACCGGATTGGAAAACGACGAATCGACCGTCAGCACTGAGGGAACCGTTGAGAGTATCGCCGTTGCCGTCGGTTCCGCCGATTGCGGGTCGGATCCGCGCGAGCTGTCGATTCTCGATGTCGTACACGTACAAGCTGGTCAACGCATTTCCGGCCATCAATGGCTGATCCGATGAGAAAACCACAAATCGACCGTCTGCGCTCACCCTCGGATCCCAGCCGCCGGATGCCAATCCGTCGTCCGAAACACTGATTCGTCGAAGCGTTCCATCGACTCGATCACGAAGATAGACATCGCTCTCGTCGTTGCTGTCGCCTGGAAGCAGATTGCTTGCGAAAGATGCAAACGCGACGTAGCGTCCGTCTCCGCTGATCGATGGACTGAAACTATTCCCGTTCGGATACAAATCACCGTTGAGCTTGCCATTGAATATTGCGCCGACTCCGCCGCGATTACCGGAAAACGTTGAGTTGCTGACGTTGACGTCGCCATCGGAATGGGAGTGTAGGCCGCCCCCGTCATTCTCACTGAGCGTGCTGTGAGAAATCACTCCCGTGCCGTCTCCGCAAAAATAGATCCCCGCACCGTAATTGCTCTCGTTGTCATGGATCCACGACCGATAGACGGTTGCTTCGCCACCCCAGACTGCAACGCCACCGCCGTGTTGGTAGTTATTCAATCCGACTTCACTCGCCGTGTTGTCACGCACTTCCGTGTCGTGGAGTTCCAACTGTCCGGATGAAAGGATTCCGCCACCTCCCTGAAAGGGCGGAGAAACACCACCGCTGACGGTCAATCGCTCCAGTCTTAGCTCCGCCCCCGGATGGACCTTGAACACGCGGTCGATCCCTGCGCCGTCGACTACCGTGCTGCCGACATTTGCTCCGATGATCGTGATCGAACCGGAGATGTCTAAATCGCCACTGGCGGCGTCAGACCAAACCGCACGGTCGTCATAGCGGCACACTTCCACGACATCTGGATCGGCAAAAGGCGACGTCGAGTCCAACTCGGGCGGGATCTGCAGAGAGTAATGTCCGGCATCGACAATGATGGTACGCGGCTCAGGTGCGGCGTGATTGGCGGCGACGATCGCATCACGAAGTGAACTTATGCCGAGTATATCGCTCGGCTGCTCGACGTAGAACACGGTCGGATCGTCTTCGACTCGCACCTGAAAAGTGCCGATGTCCAGCGCATTGATCGATTGTACTCCAATCAGTGGGGCCACCGAATCGGCGACGGTTGATACGGTGTACGAGCCGTAGTCCACCGCATCCCAGCTGCCGTTGAAGTCGAGCGACCATCCGTTGAGCGATCCGCTACTTGCCGATGACACATCCTCAATTTCAAGCGTCCAGACGCCGTTGGGGCCCTTCGCTCCGAGCGCCAAGAGACTTTCGACGGGGCGATAGAATTGGCCGGCCAGCGGGGTTGTCGCAGTGATCAAAATTGCCGCCCGATCGTCCAAAGTGACTTGCGCTAAATCACCCCCGGCATTGCCGACACCGGAAAACAGGATTGCCTCTTGCCCACTGGGTGCGATCAGCTTCACTGTCAGTGCCGAGATGTCGCTATGTTGAATATCGAGCGTTAGCGTCAAGTCGGCGATCAATTGTGAAACATCCGACACCATGATTTGGGACGTGATGGTTCTTGGGGATGCGTCTCCGATTGGGACATTGACCGGATTGTCAAAGTCTCCACCGCCCGGAGCATCGATTACATAAGTCGCCGCGATGCCGTTGCCCCCGTCAAGCGGGACGATCGACCCTGGCTTGAGCTTGGCCGGGATCGGCGCTTGCGGCCCCCACGAACGTCTGACCAGCAGATCATCATCGCCCACGCTGCTCGTATCGATCCCACTACGGTGAAGATACTCGACTGTGAATTCAGTGCTTGTTCCCCCACTGTTCGCAATATCCGGTTTGGTCACGAGTCGAGCCGCCGGTCCGAACACGTCTGCATCGATCGCGGCAGACGCATTCAAGGTACCTCCGCTGGTCAGCAGTGCATCGCCACCGACCATCGGATCGACCGACCCGACAATCGCCGATTTGACTTCTTCTACGGTCGCGTTCGGAAGGGCGGACCAAAGGAGCGCCGCGGTGCCGCTGACGTGGGGCGCCGCCATGCTCGTCCCGTTCGCACTGCCGTAGCCGCCCCCGCTAACTGAGCTACGTATACCGGTCCCAGGGGCGGCCAGATCGACCGATGACGTACCGAAGTTGGAAAAGGTCGCGAGCTCTTGTGAGACCGTTGACGCCGCAACGGAGAGTACATTCGCAGCCTCATAGCTTGCCGGATAAAAAGGGGTTGTATCGTTGTTAACACCGTTTCCAAAGATGTCTCCATTGCCAGCGGCGGCAACAAACAACACACCAGACGCTCCGAGTTCGCCGATCGCCGATTCGAACGCGGGTTCATAGCCTCCCGGCTGTCCCCAACTGTTATTGAGGACGCGGACATTGGCTCCCTCCGACGTTCGGCCTGCGGCATCCACTTCGTGCCGCTGGCGCATCATGCGGGCGTAATTGACCGCACGCAATCCCGCTCCGGCATCGCTGCGGTTGTTGTTGTCCAAGATCCGCAGCGACATGAGTGAAGTCTGCCAGTTGACGCCGACAACGCCAAGGTTGTTACTGCCGATCGCACCGATCGTGCCCGCCACGTGAGTTCCGTGGCCCAGTGCATCGATCGGTTCATTCGGGGCAAACACCTCTTCAGCGCCATTACGAAAGTTGACTCCGAACAGATCGTCAAAGAAACCATTGCTGTCGGTGTCTCGTCCGTCCGACCACTTGGGATCGTTTAACAGATCCACCGCGCTAATCAAACCGTCGTGGTTGAGGTCTTTCAACCAGTTTGCATTAGGACCCGCAGCGTAATCGGCGCTTGAGAGGGCGTACTGTGGCGCAGGACCAATCGTCACGTTATTCAAATCGTAGAAGGTAATCAGGCCGTCGTTGTCGATGTCGACGAGATCGCGTTTGAAGCTCGACGGTATCTCCCCTTGGTTGACCCAGATGTTGAGATAGAGGTCGGGGTGATTCAAGTCGATTCCCGAATCGACGACTCCGACCACCGTATTCAAATCGCCGCGTGAACTGTTCCACGCTGCTTCGGCGTCGATTGCTTGCAATCCATCAAGCAGCCCAGCCGTATAGTCCGCATCGTTGGGGACGGTCGATTGTCCGGTGATCACGGAATTGAGCGTGAACGACGCCACTGATTTGTTGTTAAGCAAACTCGTTTCGATATCAGCCTGCGTCACGCCTTCTCCGCGGACCAGGACAAGGCCTTCAGCACCGAGTCCCGCGATGATCGTGAAGTCGATCGTGTCACCATCCAAATGCCGGTCAGCCGTCTGCAACACGTGAACTCGCCCGGCGACCGAGTCGGTCAGTTGCAGGATCCATTCGCCGGCGGCGAGTTCACGTGGACCTTGAAAGCCATCGGGATAGACCGCGTCGACCGCGGCGAGTGATTCCAACTCGAGCCGCGGGACGTTCTCAAAGGACTCGAACCAACTGATCGGTGCCGGAGATTCAGGCGGCGGCTGATCCGCGGTGCCGCCGAAATCGCCGGCCAGCAGGTAACGCGATTCGAGTTGCTCGAGATGCAATCGCAGTCGCTGGCGCTTTCCGAGTTCTGCGTTCTTACAAGTGCGAAGAGACCGACCACGCTTTTCGAAAGCGTGCGATGTGGGGTAATCATTGCCCATCGATGGCGTACCTACCAAAAAAACCAGTCACTAGTCATATGCGACTCCGCACATCACCAACGACAGGCTTAGGTGCCGATCGAACCCCTCAGCGTCAGCGGAAGCTAGGATGATAAAACAAATGGCTCACCGATGCGAGAATCGATGCCGTGAGATGCCGTGTTTTTGTGGAAAACTGAAACGGACTTGGCTCCCGCCGTTCTTCATCTCCCTACCTCCATTTTCTTACCAACGTCTCTGCTACTGGTCCGGTTGAAACGAAGACTTCTGTCAAGCGTTTGGTTCGCTGTTGCAAAACAACTTGATGCCGGGCTCTGCGGCAAGCTCGCCCTCACCGTCTGAAGTAATCGATTCGAAAAACTCGTCGACCGAGCCTGGGTCCAACGTCGGTGGTGCCGCGGGCGATTCTGGCGGCAAAAACGTGAACTGGCGACCGTTGGCCAGCAAGACATCGTTGGCAAAGACCGCTCCCGAGCCATCGATATCTCGGAAGGCGTCGTAGCCCACCGCGCCGGCGAACGTGAATTGACTGACGTTGACCGTTAGCACATCGTTGGCCAAGACACCGCCACTGCCGTCCACATCACCCGGCAGCACGTTGAACCCAAAGATTGAATTGCCGCCGAGTGGATTGCCGGCCAGATCGACGATCGAATCCCCCAGCCCCAGCACCACCCGGTCCGCGCCAAAGTCAGCCGCGCCGGCCAACTGAATCGTCAACAAAAACGGCCCCTCGCCTCCGCCATTGGTATAGCTGGTCGTGATGCCAAACTCCGGCGCGGTCGCATAGTCCGGCACATTGACACCGTTCAACGTGAGATCGGCCGCGTCCATCGGGGCGCCGGTCGTTTTTTGAATGTCTTCACTGAACTCGACAAAGAGCGTGTCCAGGCCGTTCCAGGAGAGCGGCCGTAAGGGAGACGGTCCGGGAACTTCAACGCCGCGCAAATTTTGCGGATCAACGGCCGACTTGAAACTCGTCGCCCATCCGGACGCGGCGATCCGCACGTCTGTCACGGACGGTGGCACCACATCACCGGTCGGTGTGATGATGAAGTCCAAGTCGCTGATCGTGTTCAAACCATCCAGTGCAACCCGGTGGCCACCGTCGACCAGGGTATTCATCATGATGTTGACCGTCGCGGTCGATTTTGGAATCGCGACGATGTCGACCGTGCCTTCGCCGCCCGGCCCCGATACATCGTTGTCAAAGTTTGCCAGCACGATTGGCGCCCGTTCAAAGACAGACGCCTGCGCGACGCCAAAGCTCTCGAGCGGCTCGAAACGAATGGCCGGCGGATCGGCTGCAATGTCGGTGATGTTTCGGAAGATGGACACGCCGCCATCGGACAGTCTTGTCGCGACGATGTCCAAGTCCCCGTCGTTGTCGATGTCGGCCACGTCCATGCTGTCGATGCCTTTTTCACCGGTGCCAATCGGGTGTGCCGTTTCGCGAATGATCACCCCGTCGGCGCGACCAGCCAAGATCGACAGCGTATTCTGGCTGACGTTAGCGACAGCCAAATCCGCGATGCCGTCACCGTTAAAATCACCACTGACCATCTCCAACGGTCCGCCTTCGACGAGTTCCCGGTGCGACAACGCAAACACGCCCGCTCCGTCGCCGGTAAACAGCGCGACATCACCGAAGGGCGTGTTGGGCAATGTCGGCGAATTGTGCAACACGGCGAAGTCAACGATGTCGTCACCGTTGAAGTCATCCGAGACAATCGCCACAGGATCGTCACCGGGGACGGGGACGGCGGCTTGAGCCGTAAACGTTCCGTTACCATCGTTGGTCAGGATTTGAAATGACTCGTTGATTTTGGTGTAGACCGGCGGCGAAGCTTGGACCAGTTGCGAAGTCCCTGCGTTCAGCACGGCGAGATCCAGCGTCGTGCCCGCATCAAACAAACCGCTGGTCAAGCTGACCGGATTTTCGCCCACGTCGACTGCTTGCTGTGAGAGAAACTGGTTGGTGTCTTCATCAAAGTCCAGCAGGATCAACACATTCCCGGCCGACTGTCCCACGATCGCCACGTCTTTTTTACCCGCCGCATCCCTATTGAACTGGCCCACCACCATCTCAAGCGGCAGCGACGTCCCCGGCATCGTCTCCGTCGTCCCCAGCGGAATGTTGATCTCGCTCGGAGAGAATCCTCCCTGCCGATCGTTCAAGCGAATCGCCAGCAAATTTCCATCGCTGATCAAAACCGCCAGATCTTCGAAGCCATCCAAATTAAAATCGCTGGGCGTAGCCGCACTGGCGGTATCAAACGCAACCAGACCCGATAACAGGCGAGACGTTTCCAGATCAAACGAATTCCCTAGCGGCGTTGTATGCACAAAACCGTCGTTCAAGCTGGTTCGCAGTGTGACGATCCGAGAACTCAAGCCGTCGATTGCATACGTTCCATCCGCATTTGTGAGAGTGATTGGTTCATTTGACCCGATGTTGTGCCGACGGTTGTTGTTGGCATCGAGGTAGATGGGGATATTTCCATGTGAAACATCAATTCCTTGCTCAAACAGACCGCTACCGTTCGTGTCCTCGAACAGGCGTCCACTCACTATTGACGACGTCGACTGCCCCGTCGCCTGCACCCGCCGAAACCCGAAATTGCGATTGGTGACGTCGCCTCCGGCGGGCAAGAAGATTTCCCATTCGAAATTGCCGTCTGCATCGGGAGCGACTTGCTGAAATCCGGACGGGAGCGTCGCTAAGATTGAATACGAGACGTGGGCATCAACTTCAGCAAACTCATACAACCCCTCGGCATTTAGGGTCGCGGTGGGCTCGCCCACATCAAATTGTTGATTAAAGTTCAGGTCCAGGAAAACGACTGTGTTCATTCCCACCGGTTCTCCAGGGTCATAGACCCCATTTGCCACAACATCTTGGTAGATCCTTCCGCTGACTCTGCCAGGATCGGGCACGACTCCAAGATCGAGATCGGTAAGGATTTCACCGGGCCTTAGATTGAGAGTCGCAGCAGGTGTGACCAGCGGGCTGTGAGCCAGAAACGTGTCTGTCAGTCCATTGGTGTCCCCAGGAACGAGGTTGCCGGCGTCTGACTCAAACGCTACATAGCGTCCATCGTCGCTGATTGACGGCGCGTAACTAAAACCATCCCCTTCCGTTGCGTCACGACCGAGGCTGATGCGCTCGATCGTGCCCTCGGTGCGATCGTGGACAAAGATGTCTCCCCAGCTGTTCGTGTCGCCAGGGACAAGGTTGCTGGCCCATGATGAAAACGCCACATAGCGGCCATCCCAGCTAATTGACGGGGGGTAGCTCCAGCCATTCCCTTCGCTTGCGTCTCCGCCGAGGCTGACACGCTCGATCGTGCCCTCAAAGCGATCGTAAACAAAGCCATCTCCCACGCCGTTCGTATCGCCAGGGACGAGGTTGCTGGATTCTGACCCAAACGCCACGAAGCGTCCATCGCCGCTGAGTGACGCTGCGCGACTTCGACCATTTCCTTCCGCTGCGTCATCACCTCGGCTGACACGCTCGATGGTGCCCTCAATGCGATCGTAAACAAAGACGTCTCCCACGCCGTTTGTGTCACCAGGGACGAGGTTGCTGGCGTCGGACTCAAACGCCACATAGCGTCCATCGCCGCTGATTGACGAATTCCAACTTCCGGCATTCCCTTGCATTGCGTCACCGCCAAGGCTGACACGCTCGATCGTGCCGTCGGCGCAATCGTAGACAAAGACGTCTCCCGTGCCGTTCGTGTCGCCGGGGACGAGGTCGCTGGCCCCTGATTCAAACGCCATATAGCGTCCATCGGCGCTGATTGACGGCCTGGAACTCGAACCATTCCCGCTGACTCGCTCGATCGTGCGCTCGATGCGATCGTAGACAAAAACGTCCTTTCCGCCGTTCGTGTCGCCAGTGACGAGGTTGCTCGCGTTTGACTCAAACGCAACAAAGCGGCCATCGCCGCTGATTGATGCGTTGGAACTCATACCATTGCCTTCCGTTGCGTCAGCGCTGAGGCTGACACGCTCGATCGTGCGCTCGGTGCGATCGTAGACAAAGATGTCTCCCATTTCGTTGGTGTCGCCAGGCACGAGGTTGTCGGCGTTTGACTCAAACGCCATGTATCGACCGTCCGAACTCAAGTCCACGGACCACGACGCGCCGTTCGGTTGCAGAGACCTGCTTTGCGCCCAATCGATGGGAGGAACGAAAGCCGACCACGGTCTGCCCGAATCGACATCGACGGAGAGAGCGTGTTGTCCAGGCTGAATACCGTTGATCTCGACTTTTCCCTCCGTATCGGGGCTGAAAAGCACGGAGGTTTGCGGCGTTGAAAGTTGAACTTCAAAGTCGGAGATTCCTTCTTCTCCCGTGTCTTGCCGCCCATTCTGATTGTGATCGACATAAACCGTTGCGACCACCGAAGCGTTCGTCGCTTCCACTGCCCCGGCATCGGCGGAAAGTGGGCGCGTTTGTCCCAATTGATCCAGCGTCGTCCGCGTTGATGGTGCTCGCCAGTCGATCGCGGGATTTCCCAGAACCAATGGGTGAACGGGAGGAGCGTCATCCACACGCGTTAGCGGCAAGATTAAATCGGAGCCCGGGGAAGTCGAGAAAATGTTTTGTGAAGATAGCAATCCACTTCGGTCATCCAAGTCAAAGGTCACGTTATTCAGAGTGAATAGCGTGTTTGCTACACGGACATCTCCAACGATCGAGTGGTTTGACCCTGTGACGCCGGAGTGAGCAATCGTCACGTGAGATACATCAGATACATCCGTGAGAGGCTCCGGAGTATTGAAAGTGAGAGCTTGAATGCCATCGGTGGGACGATCGTGGACAAAGACGTCTGCCGCGCCATTCGTGTCACCAGGGAAAAGGTTGCTGGCCCCTGATTCAAATGCCACGAAGCGGCCCTCGCTGCTGATTGACGGACTCCAACTGTCGCCATTCCCTTCCGTTGCGTTACCGTCCAGGCTGACACGCTCGACCGTGCCCTCGGTGCGATCGTAGACAAAGATGTCTCTCGCGTCGTTCGTGTCCCCAGGGACGAGGTTGTTGGCCAATGATACAAACGCGACAAAGTGGCCATCACCGCTGATAGACGGCGCTTCACTCCAGTCGTTCCCTTCGGTTGTGTCTCCACCGCGGCTGACACGCTCGATCGTATCCTCGTTGCGATCATAGACAAAGACGTCTGAACTGCCGTTGGTGTCGCCAGGAAAAAGGTTGCTGGCCCGTGATTCAAACGCCACAGAGCGGCCATCGTCGCTGATGGACGGCGAGAAACTGTGACCATTCGCTTCCGATGCGTCGCCAGCGGTGCTGATGCGCTGGATCGTGCCCTCGGTGCGATCGTAGACAAAGATGTCGTAGCTGCCGTTCGTGTCGCCAGGGACGATGTTGCTGGCGTCTGACTCAAACGCCACATAGCGTCCATCGGCACTGATTGACGGACTCCAACTGTCGCCATTCCCTTCCGATGCGCCAGCACCGAGGCTGACACACTGGATCGTGCCCTCGGCACGATCGTAGACGAAGACGTCTGCACTGTCATTCGTGTCGCCAGGGACCAGGTTACTGGCCCATGATCCAAACGCCACATAGCGGCCATCGCTGCTGATTGATGGTGCGGCACTCTCCTCATTCCCTTGCGTCGCGTCACCACTGGTGCTGACACGCTCGATCGTGGCCTCGGTGCGATCGTAGACAAAGACGTCTCCCCAGTCATTCGTGTCGCCAGGGACGAGGTTGCTGGCCCGTGATGTAAACGCCACAAAGCGTCCATCGCCGCTGATCGACGGCCTGGAACTGTGGCCATTCCCTTGCGTTGCGTCACCACCGAGGCTGACACGCTCGATCGTGCCCTCGGTGCGATCGTAGACAAAGACGTCTCTCACGCCGTTGGTGTCGCCAGGGACGAGGTTGCTGGCTCTTGATTCAAACGCCACATAACGTCCATCGCCGCTGATCGACGGGTTATTGCTTTGGTCGTTTGCAGTGAGGATGCCGTCCGGAGGTGCCGTCGCGATCACGGCCAGGCCACCAAGATTCGCCGAAAACGTGGAGTTTTCGATGCGGCGGCTGACCCCCACGAGCGCGTGAACGCCGCCACCCTGGTTGTGATCAAACGTACTGCGTTGAATTTCGCCACCCGCCGTCTCACCGTAGAACACTCCGCCGCCAAAGTCGGCCTGATTCCCCGTCAGCCAAGACTGACGGATGGAAGCCTGACCTGACCACGCCGCGATTGCACCACCAAACGTGGAATCGGAGCCTTCCGCGTTCCGGACACCGTTCTCACGAGCGATCACGCTGTCCAAATGCAAGTCGCCCAACGACAGAACTCCCCCGCCACCTTGTGATGCGGGGGACACGCCTCCCTGGATCGTCAATCGCTCCAGCGTGAGCTGTCCTTGGGGATACAACTTGAAGACGCGATCGTGTCCTCGGGCATCAATGATTGTCGTGTCGTCGATGCCACCGATGATTTTGAGATTCCCCATGACGTCGAAGTCGCCAGTGTCGGCGTTCGACCACCCACCGGGATTCTCCAGGCCGAGCGTTTCGATCGAGGCCGCAAACGATGATTCAGGATCGACCACGGGTGGAAGATCGATCGTGTAGATTCCTGGTTCCAATAGAATCGTCCGCCCAGCCGGAGCGGCCGCATTCGCGTCGAGGATCGCACTGCGTAGCGACCCCGCAGCGAGCGAATCGACGAACGAATCGACATACAAGATCGATGGATCATCGGTGATTCGAACATCGAAAGAGCCGGCCAAACGCGTCTCGGTTGAAAGGCCGCCGGTCGTGGTGTTGACCCCACCGGCAACCGTTGAAATCCGGTACTCGCCATAGTCCAGCGGATCCCACTGTGGGGCAACATCGAGTGTCCAATTCTCCAGCAAACCTCCATCCAGGCTCGCTGCGTCGTCAATCTCGAGCGTCCACGCGCCGTTGACGTTCGACGTGAGAAGTGACGCAAGACTTTGCTCGGGCTGGAAAGTTCCCGTGAACGGTGCCGTCGCCTCCACGATGGACGTGTCGGCATTGTCGTCAAAGGTGCTTGCAACGATGTCGTCCGCCGAACCTCCTCGACCGGAGACCAGTGTTGCCCGAGCACCGTCGGGAGCGATCAGCGTAACCGTCAAATCAGAAACGGAGGTGTGCCGGATGTTCACCGTGACCGTCAACGCCGACGGAAGGCCCGATAGGTCGTCCACCCAAATCTGTGACGAGACCGTATTGGGGGCATCGCTTTGAATCACCACATTGGTCGAGTTGGTGAACGAGCCGCCGCCGGGAGCCTCCATGACGTAGGTTGCGACCGCACCGTCTGCGGTCGCCGACTTTGACCCCGGTTTGTAGGATACGGGAATCGCGTCGGCCGGTCCCCACTGTCGCGTGACGATGACGTCGTTGTCATCAATCGAATCCAAATCGATTCCGTCCCGGTGGCGGTATCTGACCGTGAATTCGGTTGACTTCCCGCCGCTGGTCGCAATGCTCTGCTTTTGTGTGACCCGGGCGGAAGGAGCAAAGACATCGGCGGCGATCGCACCGGAAGCACTCAGGCGTCCACCGCTGGAGACCAACTGATCACCGTTTTCGAGTGGTTCGACAGATGCGGCGTCTAGCAGGGCCGCGCGGATTTCGCCGACCGCCCCTTGAGGTTGTGAGGACCAAATCAACGCAGCGGCGCCGGCGACGTGCGGCGTGGCCATGCTGGTTCCGTTTGCCGTCCCGTAGCCGCCGCCTTTGAGTGTGCTGCGAATGCCAGTGCCCGGTGCGGCGATGTCAACAGTCGTGCGGCCGTAGTTGGAAAAGGATGCGAGCCCGCCGACGAGAGTGGATGCCGCGACCGCGATGACGTTGTCGACGTCGTAGCTGGACGGGTAGAAGGGCGTTTGGTCGTTGTCGACACCGTTGCCAAAGATGTCGCCGTTGCCCGCCGCTGCGACGAACAAGATGCCTTCGTCAGCTAGCTCGCCGATCGCGGTTTCAAATGCCGGCTCATAACCACCGGGCTGACCCCAACTGTTGTTGAGCACCCGCACGTTTGCGCCTTGGACCTCGCGATTGTTGACGTCGACTTCGTGTCGCTCGCGCATCATCTTGGCGTAGTTCACCGCCCGCAGCCCCGACCCCGCGTCGCTGCGGTTGTTGTTGTCGAGAATCCGCAGCGACATTAGCGATGTCTGCCAGTTGACGCCGACCACGCCGGTGTGGTTGTTACCGACCGCACCGATCGTCCCCGCGACATGCGTGCCGTGACCGAGTACATCATCGGGCTGATTCGGCGAGAACGGATCTTCGCCACCGCTGCGAAAGTTGACGCCAAAGAAATCGTCGA
The DNA here is from genome assembly GCF_025060895.1 of Stieleria sedimenti. Lineage (GTDB taxonomy): Bacteria > Planctomycetota > Planctomycetia > Pirellulales > Pirellulaceae > Stieleria > Stieleria sedimenti. The sequence goes on from NZ_JANZKV010000243.1 coordinate 51,939, forward strand.
AGAATCCGTTCTGGTCGGTGTCACGTCCGTCCGACCAAAGCGGATCGAACAGCAGGTCTACCGGATCGATCCGGCCATTGACCGAGGAACGGTCTCCAACCAGATCTCGGACGTATGCCGCATTGGCTCCCTCCGCATAGGGCGTCGCAGTGGTCAACTGCGCTTCGGTCGCCAGGTCGCCGGAGACGAAGTTGTTGCTTCCGTCCAGAACCACCGTCGAAGCGACATAGATCGAACCGTCGATCACGTGCAAATTGTTCAAATCATAAAACGTGATCAGCCCGTCACCGTCGATGTCGACCAGGTCGCCTTTGAAGGTCGATGGAATCTCGCCTTGGTTGAGCCAGATGTTCAAGTACAAATCGGGATGATCGAGATCGATTCCCGAATCGACGACACCGACAACCGTTTGCATGCTGCCGGTCGATTCGTCCCAGGCCGCCTCGGCACCGATCGTTGTCAGACCCGCGAGTAGTCCCGGCGTGTAGTCCGAATCGTTCGGCGCCGTCGCTTGGCCCCTGATGATGGAGTTCAGGCTAAACGATTCGACGGAATCGCTACGCTCTAAGCTCGCTTCGATATCCGCCGCGGTGACCCCCTCGCCGCGTACCAAGACCAGACCTTCAGCACCGAGTCCGGCGATGATCGTGAACTCGATCGTGCCCTCGTCCAAATGCTGGTCAGCGGTCTGCAGGACGTGAACGCGCCCGGCAACTGAGTCGGTCAGTTGCAGGATCCATTCGCCGGCGGCAAGTTCTCGCGGACCTTGAAAGCCATCGGGATAGACGGCGTCGACCGCGGCGAGTGATTCCAGCTCGATCCGTGGGACGTCGTCGAAGGACTCGAACCACGTGATCGGAGCCGGAGATTCAGGCGGCGGCTGTTCGGTGGTGCCGCCGAAATCGCCGGCCAGCAGGAAACGCGATTCGAGCCGCTCGAGATGCAATCGTAGTCGATGGCGTTTCCAGAGTTTTGCACTGTTAGAAGTGCGAAGAGACCGACCACGCTTCTCGAAAGCGTGTGATGTGGGGTAATCATTGCCCATCGATGGCGTACCTACCAAAAAACCAATCACTAGTCATATGCGACTCCGCACATCACCAACGACAGGCTTAGGTGCCAATCGAACCCCTCAGCATCAGCGGAAGCTAGGATGATAAAACAAATGGCTCACCGATGCGAGAATCGATGCCGTGAGATGCCGTGTTTTTGTGGAAAACCGAAGACGTGTCGCCTGCGCTCCAGAAAGGAGATCGTGCAGCTTTTAAGTTGATGATAACACTGGGTTTGGGTCACTCTCCCCCTGGGGGTTCTTCGCGGATTTTA
>NZ_JANZKV010000244.1 GCF_025060895.1 Stieleria sedimenti
CACGGATCCCAGGCTGCTTTTCATCCGTGGGTACGCCCTGCCATCCGTGGGGTCATTCAAATCGGGCATTGGAGGCCTTCGATTCCGGCCGCGATCGAATCAGGCGGATGAACGGCGCGTGACGAATATCGGTAGACGGATCACTACCGCGGCTGTCACGCACAGCGTGACCTACCGAAGAACTGAGGCGGAGCCACACCGGCATCGCGTTCCAGGGGAATACACCACGCGCCACTGGCTGGCTCACGCCACGTGCTGGCATGCCAATCCGGCGGGAAACGCCAGAAGGCGGCCCTACGCGGCCGGATACAACTGATACAGCATCAGGTAGACCAGCACGCCGGTCACCGACACGTACATCCAAACGGGGAAGGCGAATCGCACCAGCTTCTTGTGCGCAACGATGCGACCCTTCATCGCCAAGTACACCGCACGCAGTGCCAAGAACGGCACCGCAATCGCCAACAACAGGTGCGTGCCCAGGATCCCATAATACGTGTAGCGAGCCGCCAGCGGTGCAACATCGGTATCCGTGGGAAAACGAGTGTTCGGCTCCCCGGTCGTCAGATACAACGCGACCTTGTGCAACAGATATAGCACCAAGAACGCCGCACTGATCGCCAGCGCCGTCAACATCATCTTCTTGTGCCCGCGTGGATTGCCCTGACGAATCCTGATCAACCCGAGGGCCAACACGACCGTCGCTGCGGCGTTCAACAGGGCCGTGCAGTGCGGCAAATTGTCGGACAGAAATTGCCACATCGTTAATTGAGTCCCAAGTTCAAAGTTCCAGGTTTCAAGTTCCAAGTATTATTTTCTTGTCACCCCTTTTCCTGTCGTCATCGCCGGCATCTTTCTGCCCCCGATTTTTCTGCCATCACGCTGCTGACACTACAGCATTTCGCTGATCGCGGATTCCAGCTTTTCCATCTGCCGCGACTCCGGCCAGCTGTAAAAGCCTTCGATCTTTCCTTTCGCATCGACCAGCACAAATTTTTCGGTGTGAAACCCTTTGTCGATCGGCTGCTGAAAAATCTCCGCTCCGATGCGACGGATGTAGGTCAGATCGCCGGTCAAGAATAACCACTGGTCCTTGTCGGCACCGAAGCGGGCGGCATACTCCCGCATCACTTCCGGCGTGTCACGCTCCGGGTCGACGGAGATGGCGAGAAACTTGACGTCTTCGCCTCGAAAACGCTCCTGCAACTCCTTCAGCTTCTGGTTTTGCTGCGGGCAGACACTCGGGCAGGTCGTGAAAAAGAAACTGACCACATAGGGCTGGCCCAACAAGTCCTCGCTCTTGACCAACTCGCCGCTACGCTCGGTTAGCTCGAACCGGCTCAACCAGGCCTCGTCCTCGGGCGGATGAACGACTTCATCGTTGGCGATTTCGTTGCTGTCGGTGACCAACGGTGCTTCGCCGGGCGCCACCTCAGCGGTGTAGACCACGTCTTCTGGTCCCGGCCCCGTGGGTGCCGACCGTTGGCGAAGCGTGCGGCCCACCAATCCCAAAATGACTCCCACGAACAAGATCGCGGCGATGTTTGACGCGGTTCTCATAGATCACCAAAAGACACGAATCGTAACAACCGCCAAGACGGCGGGCAGCACCAACAACGAGGACCGAAGCAATCGGCGTGCCGTCACATCCGTTCGGCTCCGCGCGAAGCGGATCGATGCCTTCAACATGGGGACTGTGGCAGCCAGCACCGCGACGCTGCACACGACGGCGGGAACGATCCCCGGCGACAGACAACACAACACAACGCCGCAAAGGATCACCGCCAGCGACCCGGCGATGCTCTGAATCGCCGCAGAGATCCCGGTCGGCTCGACCGTCGTCGACATGCAGAATCCGGCCTGTTCGTACTGGCGTCGATACAGCCAAGCGATGGCCATGAAGTGCGGATACTGCCAAGCGCCCAACACGCCAAACAACAACCACCCGGTCCCGTCGGCCAATGATCCGCCCAGTGCCGTGTAGCCGATCAACATCGGCAATGCACCGGCGATCGCTCCGACCGTCGTGTTCCAGGATGTCCGGGTTTTCATCGGCGTGTACAAAAACACGTACAGCAACCAGGTTGCCAACCCGACACCGGCCGGCGTCAACGAGAACCCCATCCACAAGATCGCAAGCCCCAGCGTGCCCATCGAGGCGGTAAACGCCGTCGCCGTAGCGGTCGACATCCGCGCCGATGGTAGCGGGCGAACCGCGGTCCGCGGCATGTTGCGGTCGATCACGCGTTCCCAAATCTGGTTCGCTCCGCCCGCGCTGCCGGCAACCATTCCGGTGCCCAACAACAACAAGACGAGGGTGCCGAGCGAAACCGGTCCGCCGGCAGCAATCATCGCCGTGGCGACCGTTGTCACCAAGATCATCACGACGATCCGCGGCTTGGTCAGCTGAATCAGATCAGAAACCAACACACGAATCGAAACCTCCGTCTGATCCACCATCTGATTCAATGCCGGTGTTGCCTGGGCCGTCACTTCCATGCGTCGAGTGGCTTCCCTGCGTTGAGCCGGCAGATCGAGTACGGCCACTCCCGGACCTTGGAGGTCGGATTCATAGCGGGAATCGGTGGCAAGGACGTTGCTGGACATAAATGATTAAACGGGGGTGGCAAGCGTTCGCTGACGTAAAACTTGAACCAGGATCACCGCCGCCGTCGCCAGAATCAGCGACCCGACCGCAACATGGGCGGTCACGATGATCGAATCCACGAATCCCTTTGAGCGAACCAAAAAGCCTTCGCCAAACGGAAGAAACTCCAAAACGCTCGGCCAACCGTATGTGACGATCCATGTCCCGGTTCCGAGCAAGATTTGACAGCCCACAAACCATATCAGCCAACCGGCCGGCCTGGACAGCGTCAAATCGCCGCAGCGACGCACCAAAATGAACAAAACCGGCGTCAACAACCACAAACCGAAAGCAGTGACGATGTGGACCGCCACAATCAGCGTAAAGGTTCTCGGTGTGGTCAACGGCTGGACATGCCGAAGCTGCGCCCCCAGAACCAACTGCAAATAGCTCAATAGCACCGGCACAGACGCCACCGCGACGACCCAGCGGCCGAGCGGCTGGACCGAACCGGTGCCCTGTGCCGCTCGCGTTGCCGTCAGCTTGCGGTCCCACCATCGACGGCTGGTCACCGAGGCGGCGATGCAGCACAAGACAAACACCACGGGGCCGAAACAGCCATGAATCATCGCGGTGGTTCGATCGCTTAACAACACGCGAACTCCGCCCAACGCACCTTGCGAGATCACGGCGACCAGGATCGCGACGGTCAGCCAGACGACCGCGCGACGATTTTCGCGCCGAATCGCCGCGATCACCATCGCGATCGCCACCAAACCGACGACCGCCCCCAACAGCCGGTGGCCGTGTTCGATAAACAGGTCAAAGGGACCGTACAGCCAAGTCGACAGCGGGTACAAAAACAGGTTGTATCCGTAAGTCCCGGGCCAATCGGGAACCGCCATCCCCGCGTCGTACGTGGTCACCAAACCGCCGACCCAAATCAACGGCCAGACCAGACACACCGACAACACCGCCAGGCGATGCAGCAGCGGTGACCGCTCTGCGGCGAGGCTCTGATTCGTTTCGTTGGATTCGTTTTCGCTCATCAATTTCCATGCCGCATCGCGTGGATCTTCTCACCGAGGATGCCGCCGGCCAGTGCCCCGCCGGCACCGAAGATCGCTCCCGGCAACACTCCACCTTGCCCAGCCATCACCATCAAGGCGATCCCCAACCCCAGTCCGACGATGGCTCCGACGCTGCGGTAGCTTTCACGACTCATGGCTTTGCCTCATCAAGCGACCGAACATAATGCACGATGTCCCAAACCTGATCGCTGGTCAGTTCTTTGTCCGACGGCTGATCCGACACGCTTCGTCCGGCCATCGGCGTGCCGGCGATACCGGCAACAATCCGGCGGTACAGCGTCTGGGGATCTCCGCCGCCGCGATAAACACCGTCGGTCAACTTTCTGGGGTGAATCTGCCGCGGTCGCAATGCCCCCGCCTTGCGGAACGGCCGCACCGCCTCTCGATCGGTCGGCGTGACCGCGATGCCTTCGGTAAATTCTTTGGTCCAGTCGTCAAAGTCGAAGGTGACGATTTCCCCACCGCCTTGTTTTCCATGGCAACCGACACAATTGGCGATCGGGCCATGATACAGTTCATCTCCCCGCGCGATCGATGCCGCATCGTCCGGCGTTTCTTTCGGCACGGCGATCACTGCTTGCGGGGCGTCGACCCACTGGCCGGTGATACGGTCCAGCGTATCTCGGGCCACCTCCATGGCGAATGCGTCTTGGTCAAAATCCGCCAGCGTCAACAGACTGGCGTCGTCATCGGGCCGTGACTCTTCATAACCCAACTCGACCACCGCTTCGGTCAGCAAACGCCGTTCGAATTCACCCCGAACCGACAAATAGATGACGTAGTCGACCAAGGCCTCCAGATCCGATTCGGAAAGCCGCTGGAACGACGGCATGGCTGTCCCGGGTGCACCATGACGCAGAATCGTCATCAAGTCCTCGCGTGTCGGCTTGGCGCCCCGCTCGGTCGATTTCCACTTGTAGACGCCCGGGCGAAAGTCACGCGGATAGGGGTTTTGCAGCAAGGACGCTGGGCCGTTCCCGCCGCCGGATACCCCATGACAGGTCACGCAATGCTCGTTGAAGAGCCCGAAGTGCCGATTCTCTTGATCGCTGTAAACCGGCCCGGCAGCCCGTTGCAGATTCTCCAAGCGAACGAGCGACTTGGCTGCGTCACGCGACATCTGGTCGGCCGGCCAACGCGGTTCGATTGGCGTGCCGAACCAGGCTTCCAACGCCGCGGTCGTGTCCTCTGCGGCAAGCTCGGTCGGGGCATCCAGCTTGGCCGAGACGACCAGCGAATAAACCTGATTGGGCGGATAGTGCTCCACCGGTGCATCACAGCCGCACAGCAAAGCCGCCGCGGACAGGAACCCGGCGCACAGGATTGGAGCGAGCCGGACCGGCGCGAACACGGGTGCCGAGCGAACCGGCACCGAAGAAATCGACGTTTTGCAGAGGGTTGGTCTCATAGGAGCAGCGTAACCGAACGCAATCGAATGAACCAACCGAATCAATTGTCGCAGTTCCCCAGCAGCGGCGAGATCGAGACGCCGCTGCGGTCGTTCATGGCCGGTGCCCGAAATGCCTCATCGGCTCGTCGCTTAAAACGCGTCGACCGGGACCTCGATCGTGCCCATGTCGTTCAGACCGGGTTTGATCTCGACTTCGAACTTGCTGCTTCGCCATTCGGTTTCTTCACCGTTGACGATCACGTCTTTGAGTGACCCATTTTCGTGGTTGGCACGGAAAATGACTTCGCCGACCGGCAATCCCTTGATCTCCAGCACGCCGTCTTCATCACTGACTGCGGCAAAGGGGTGATCAAGCACGACGACTTGAGCCTTCATCCAGTTGTGAATATTGCAGGCGACCGGAATCGGCGCCGGCTCGTCTTCTTTCAGCTCGATTTCGACCGCCCCACCCGAGGGAACGGTGAGGTTTTGCTGGGTGTTATTGAAGAACTGAAAATTGGCGTTGTGCCCGACCTTGTCCGGATTGGTGACTTTGATCGTGTCCCCTTTCTTGGCGATCAAGACATGGGGCTCGAACCGGCAATCCTGGTTCGCCAAAACGTGGGTTTCGGGCTCCAATTCCATCGGCGGCAGCTCGGTACCGCGACGCCCGGTGTAGACGTACACGATCACATTCTTGATGCCGTTGTTCTTGGAATTCACGACCAAGGTCTCGTCCGGAATCATTTTCGAGCCGCAGAACGCTTGGTCCACGTTGGGTGTGATCGGCGGAAAACTCTTCGCGGCGCCCTTCAATTTGAACGTCATCCGCAACGTTCCGGTTTCCTGGGCCTGGGCGGGAGAAACCGCGGTCAGCAACGTGCCAACGGCGATCGCGACGGCCGTCGGAACAAACAATCGGGTCATAGATACAAAGTGGTTCACACTTAAACTCCTAGAGTGGTGGATGCCTAGAACGCAACGAGTGTAATTGGTCCGCGAGCGCAGATTAAGACCGCGTCCAGCAGTGACGTCGAAAGCTCTCTTAAAGCCTCGTTCAGAACGAGCATTGAAAAAGGTGGCGGCCGAACCGGAGCGGGGGACTCAGTCGGCCGCCACCTTCTCAAAAACTAGTCGTCGGGAGTCGCGCCGCCATTGGGGTGGGGTGGGGTACATAGGCGACAGAAACACGATTCCCGGGGGGTTACGTCGGATTATACGCTCGAAGGAAAAAATGTCTACCACTAATGAACGATAAAGCCCCTGGAAGTCCCGTCGGTGCGGGTGGAAATCTGCTCCCATGGTCGGTGTCGCCGTTTTTGTTAGCGGTAGGGCGCGAGCGGGTTGTCGATTTAGTCGATGTTTCGAAATCAACGCGACCATCCCAGCCCGACGCGTAAGCGAGGGGCGCCGCGTGGCCCCTTGC
>NZ_JANZKV010000245.1 GCF_025060895.1 Stieleria sedimenti
CACCAACACGTATGCCCGTGCCATTCCTGTTTGACGACGCAGCGACAATGGGCGGTTAACGCCTGCACACCAACACGTGTGCCCGTGCCATTCCTGTTTGACGAAGCCCTAGGGATCGATGGATTCGATCTCCAGCGTCACCGCGCCGTCGAGCACGGTGGTGGGGCATTCACCCGCGGTCAAGGTGATGGCCAACTGGTTGGAAGGCCGCAGCGCTGCGGTCATGTCCAAGCGAATCGGCTCGGTCCGGTCGGATTGGTAGATCAGCGTGTCATTGATCCGGATTTCAATCGAATCAGCGGTGAAGTGAGCAATGGACAGGCACACCGAGTCGTTCGGCGTCAGGCCGGTCGGTCGATTGAAGGCTCGCCGGTACGTGACGACGGCACCGCCGCCGGCCGCCGGCGGCAGGGTGTCCGGCACATCCACCTTGTCAGGCGGGGGTTGCGAATCGACCGATCGCAACCAAGGACGGCGCAGGCGAATGGTATGCACGGTAGAGAAGTGACCGAAAAATTGGGGGCTGAAAAATGAAATCCCAAAGGGAGATGAAAGCATAAAAAAACCGCTGGTGAACTGTCACCAGCGGTTTCGATTTTCCAACGGTGTTGGGGCTGGGGTCAGAAGCCCGCCGCCATCGCTCGGTCGATCGCATTGCGATAGTCTTCGAATTCCTCTTGGACCAACTCTTCGCTGGTTTCGACGAAATCAAAGTCGTCCACCGAGCCAAAGAATCGCACGCCGCGTCCGTCGCTGGTGACGACGAATTGGTCCAGGGTCAACCGCGCGGACTTCACTTTGCCGTCCACGGAGTCGATGATCGTCAGCAGGGCTGCGTCACGGGCGTCGTTGAGGACGAGTTCGGCGAATTCGGGATCGAAGCCTTCACCGGCGACCAACATCTGCATGCTGCCGTCGGCGTTGAGCTGGACGGAGCCGCCGGCCAGTCCTCGGGACAAGTTGCTGGTGTCGATGATGCCGGCATCGATGTAGCTCTTGGCCAGCAAGTCCAACCGTTGTTGCACACCGATCAAGCCCGTCGCGTTGAGTGCGGGGCCGGATGCCGTTTCGCCGCCGGCTTCGTTGATCACGACTTGGCCACGGTTACTGCCGCTGTAATAGACCGAGTCCGGGACGTCGTATTCGACGAAGTACGTTCCCGGCAGCACGCCGGTGAACGAGTAGGCGCCCTGCATATCGGTCAGTACCGTCGCGATCTGCGTTTCGCCCGACGACGTGACTTCGATCAGTCGGATGGTGACGCCGGCGAGGGCTTTTTCGTCGTCATCTTTGACCCCGTTGTAAATCGGCGCGGCACCGCCGCGAACGGCTTCGCGGTTTTCGAGATGGTCGATGAACAGCTGGCCGGAGATCGACGATGGCACGAGGGTCTGGCCGAGGATCGTTACCGTTGCGACGCGGGGTGCCGAGTTGCCGTTGTCATCACTGACCCGGTAATCGACGACGATGACTTCGGTTTCGCCGTCTTCCAGATCGGCATACGCGGACGGATCGATCAACAGTCGACTGGTCGCGACATCAACGGTCACCCCTCTCGAATCACCACTGCGGATATTGGCATCGATGATGAACAGCGGATCATTGTTGGGGTCGGTCGATCCTTCGAGCAGGTTGACCGATTGGCCGGGGGCGTTTTCATCCAGCGTGACACTGATGTCCGGACCGGGAATCGGCGTATCGGCACCGCCGGTGATCGTGATGGTCGCCGTTTGATTGACGCTGGCAGTTCCGTCGGTGACCTGATAGGTGAACAGGATTTGTACCGATTCGCCTTCTTCCAGGCTGTCGTAGGCGGCTGTGTTGATGCTCAGGTCGGCACCGGTTCGCGTGATGCCGCTATCGTCGCCGGTCACATTGACATTGGCAACCGAAAGGACGTCGTTGGTGTCGGGGTCGCTGGCGCCGAGCAGCAGCGAGAGCGATTGGGTGCCGGCGTCTTCGGAGAACGTCTCGTCGATTGCCCCGGCGACGACCGGTGCGTCGTTGACGCCGGTGATCGTGATCGTGGCGGTTTGGGCGGCGGTGCCGCCGTTGCCGTCGGCGACGTCGTAGTTGACGACAACGACTTCGTTTTCCGTTGCGCCCAATCCGTTGAAGAAGTTCGGATCGAAGGTCAACGAGGTGTCGTTGACCAGGGTGAAGGCGGTTGAATTGCTGCTGAAGACCAGGCTTTGGGCGATCAGCGTGTCGTTGGTGTCGGGGTCGGTCGCACCGCTGAGCAGATCGATGGATTGGGCCGCATCGTCTTCGGTGACGGTCAAGGAGAGCGGATCGCCCACCGACGGTGCATCGTTGACACCGGTGATGGTGATTGTCGCCGATTGGGCGATCGTGCCACCATTCCCATCGGTCAGGTTGTAGTCGTAGATGATGACTTCCGATTCACCCGCCGCCAGATCGTTGTAAGCCGAGGGATCGATGGTCAAGCCGCTGGTGCCGTTGGCGGAGATTCCGCTGTCATCACCCGAGCGGAGGACCAGGGAGCTGTCTTCGACCGAGACCGTGTCGCCGTTGTCGGGATCCGAGGCTCCGGCGAGCAGGTCGACATCGGTGCTGGCGTCGTCTTCGCTGACCGTCGTGCTGACCGCGGCGGTGACCACGGGAGCATCATTGGCTCCGCCGATCGTGATGGTCGCCGAATGGGCGGCCCGACCGCCTTCACCGTCGATGACATCATAGCTGTAGGTCACCACTTCGGTGTCCGTGGCGGCCAGCGAGTTATACGCGTTGGGCGTGATGTTCAGGAAGTTGCCGTTGAGCGTGATTCCCGAGGTGTCGCCGGTCGTGACGATGGTCGCCGCGTCGACCGACAACGTGTCTTCGGGGTCCTCGTCGGTGACGTTGGTTCTTAAGTCGATCGAGGTATCGGCATCGTCTTCGGAAACCGACAGGGTCACGGGGTCGCCGGCGACCGGGGCGCGGTTGGGCGTGTCGCCGTTGATGGTGACCGAAACGGTCGCCGTGTCCGTTCCGCCGTTTCCGTCGGAGACTTCGAATTGGTACGTCACGGTGACGCTTTCGCCTTGTTCCAATGACGCGTAGGCTGCCGGGTTGACGGTGATCTGGTTGTTGGCCTGATCGGGGGTGACGCCGGAGGTGTCATCGCTGCCGACCTGGGTGATGCTGGAAATGCTGAGCGTGTCGCCATCGGGGTCGGAGGCATTTTGCAGCAGATCGATGTTGAACTGGGGATCAAACTCGTCGTTGGTCGTGGCGAGATCCGCTCCGGCATCTGGCGCGTCGTTGACGCCGTTAATCGTCAAGGACAACGTTTGGCTGGCGCTTCCGCCCCGGCCGTCGATGATGTTGTAGGTCGCCGTGATCACTTCCGACTCAGTGACTTTCAAGCTGTTGTAAGTCGAAGGCGTGATCGTGATGGTGTTTCCACTGAGTGAGACTCCCGATTGATCCCCACCGGTGAAGTTGAAGGCACTGACCGACAGCGTGTCGCCATCGACATCGCTGGCACCGGTCAACAGGCTCGGCGACGTGGTGGCGTCGTCTTCGGTCAGCGTGATTTCAAGTGGGACCGGTGAAACGGTGGGCGGGTTGTTGACCGCGACCGCACCGGTGCTGATCGTCACGCGTGCGTCATCGTCGATGGTGATCAAGTCCTCGGTGACGACGTCGTTGCTGCCGTACAGCGTCAACGGGTCGGTGCCTTCACCCGGATTCATGTCGATGATCAACGGGTTGGAATCGGACAGTTCCGTGTTCAAGAAGACTTCGATGCGGAACACATCGACGACAGGGGGCATCACCCCACCGTTGACGTCTCGCACGCCGTTGGGGAACGCACCGCCCACACCGCCGATGTCGGTGAAGCCGGTCGTCAAGTCGAACGAGCCGCGATTGAGCAGGTTGTAGAACTCGAGGTTGTTGGGCAGGGTTCGGCTCCGCGCATCCAGGTTGAAGCGGACCGCGGCGGAGTTCGGGGTCGTGCCGTCGGCCTCCAACGGTGCGAATTCGCGGAATTCGATCGGGACCGTGTTGTCAAAATTGGGGGTGAAAGTCAGGTCCGCGATGTCGACGTTGCCGAAGGCGTCGGCTTTGTAGAAGATCTCGAAACCGAGATCTTGCCCGTTCTCACCCTTGAGTGCGGTCGGCTCGGTGATTTCGAAGTCGCCGGCGTTCATCCCGAAGGTGTTGACCAACGCGCCCGCCAGTGCCGTGGAAAAGCCACCTTGGATATCACCGATCGTGATGTCAACGGTCGCGGCCGAGCCTTCACGGCCGACGGTCACAAAGCCGGACGAAGTCGAACGGATCTCTTCGCCGATGATGATCTGTTGCGTCTCACGCAACACCGGTTGCAGGATGCCGCCTTGGCTGACGCCCAAATCAGGGAAGACGGAGAACGCTCCCTTGTCATCACCAAAGGTTCGCAGGTCGTCGTAGGCAATTTCCAAGTAGAACGAATTGTCGATCCCCACGCCGGGCGCTTGGACGACGCCGTTGGTGGTCGGCAGCAAGTTGTCGTCCTCGTCGCGGGCACTCAACAAGAATTCGACCAACTCGCCCAACTGTTCGCCGCGTGCCAACGCGTTGATCACGCTCAAGGCGTCGCTGGGGGTCACATTGCCATCGGCGTTCACGTCGACTTTACGCCCGGCAAAATCGTCGGCCGTGCTGCCGGCCACCTGTTCGCCGTTGGCGTGCGTGGTCGCCAGATAGTTGATCACGCTCAAAGCGTCGCTGGGCGTGATCTGAAGATCCTGGTTGACGTCGAAGCTGTTCCAGTAGTTGTGGGCGACCTGCAAATCACCGGCGAGCAACTGACGCTGTTCCAGTGTTTGAGTGCTCAGCCGTCGTTTCATTTCGCCGCCGTGTTGATGCTTGGTGGCTCGACGCTTCTGGGGGCGTTCGGCACCGGAGGTGTGCAAACGGCGGCGGAGCAACTGACGCAGGCTTTTCATCTGGGATTCCGGAAAGATGAAGTAGAACGTGGTTTGCCGGTGACTGTGGGGTCGGTCAAGTGGCGAATCGGAGGAGTTGGGTTCTGCGGGCGCAGACCCCAAATATTGGAAGCCTAGAGGGGTTAAAAACTCGCCAGGCTGAATATTGGCCCTATCTTATCTCCCTTTCCCGCTTTATCAACGTTCTGATTGAATGGGAATTGGGCCAATCCGCTCGGCGGTTTAGACCGCGGCCGCGCCGTAAAGTTCCAGTAAATCCGATCAAAACAGTTGTTCCGGTGAAGGATGTACCGCGAAACTGCTCTCAATCTCGCCGTCTTGAAGCAAAAAACCCAACAAAGGACGCTCAAAACCCGTGTTTGCCCCGGTTTTCTCGGGCCACTGAACATCCGCCCCGGTGGGTCTATCGGATGGCGAGTCGCTGAGACTTTGGTCGGAAGTCCGTTGCCCCGCACAGTTCAACATTTCCGGATCTTCACGATTTAGACTGTCGTCCTGGTAGGAAGCAATTTGCGGATTCTCGGGGCTGAAAACCAGGTCGACTGCGACCGTTGAGAGCGGTTGGACCGGCCGAGGTGATGGGGTTGTGTCGGTGGTTCGGTTTGCCGCGGAAATCGGGGGTGTCGTTGCCGAGATTTCAGAAAAAGATTCACCTTCACCGACAATGCCTTGCTCGATCAAGTTGATCACCCGCAACGCGTCCATCGCTGAGACGCGTCCGTCGTTGTTGACGTCGATGTGGAGGCCGGAAGTTTCCTCGGCCGTCAGGACGCGATTGCCCAGTCGTGCCAGGTCGTTGATGACTGCGAGTGCATCGCGAACGGTGATCGCTTGATCGCCATTGACGTCGCCCGGCAGCGGGCGGTTGTAGCGTGGGCTGTCGACCTGCCGGGCCGCGATTGCCAGCGGCGCGATCGTTCCGGCGGAGACTTGAAAGACAACGGGTTCAGACGGGAACTGGTAAATCAAATTCGGCGTCACGATCTCAACGGAGTAGTTGCCGTCGGATAGCCCATCGACGGAGAAGGCACCGTTGTCATCGGCCGAGACCAGTGCGGCTTGTCCGACCTGGATGTTGGAAATCAAGATCTCGGTTTCGGCGTGCCCAGACACGACGACTCGTGAGATCCGTCCCAGGGAGTCTTCGATGACGAGTGTGTCGCCGCTGCCGGCTGGCACCAGGGGGCTGGTGACCCGATCGATGCGATTGCCTTGTGAGTCATAGGCCTCGACACGCGCGTAGCTGCCACTTTCGAGTCCGTAGCTGCCGGTGTCTAGTGCGGTGAAATCGATTTCAACCCGCCCGGTCGACCCGGCGAAGGCGACTTGCAGTCGATTGGCCGTGTTCCAGGTGTCGGTCCATTGATCGGCCTGGGTGTCGTAGTAGTGCAGGACGCGGCCGGCTTGTTCGTCGCTGCTGGATTCCAAGGTTGCGACGCGACCGTCGACGTGGCTGCCCAGGCTGGACAGCGTCAATCCGCTGACCGGGGCGACGAGTCCATCGGGCGAATTCCCCGCCCGGAACGAGCGGTTGAACAGGGCGCTTCCATCGTCGCGACGGACCGTGAACTGGGTGCCGTCGATCAAGGGCTCGCCGAAGTCGCGTTGTCCGTTTTGGTTTTGGTCGACGTACGCAAAACCGCCGCCGATCCCGGACCAGACCGGCGTCAGCATGTCACCCTGGAGCACTTCGCTGGTGATCCCGGTGTGGGTATCGATGGCCCGCCAGGCGATCTGGGTGAAGGGGCTGGAGACCTCGATTTCCAAATCGAATTCGGCGTGTGTCGCATCGGGCGCGATCGCGGTCTGCCAAGGGCCGTCATCGATTCGGTATTGCAATTCGCTGATGCGTGCGAGCGTGATGTCGCTCTGCGTGCCTTCGGAATTTTGGTTGGCCAGGGTGTCGACGGTGGCGGAGCCGCGGATCGAATAGACATCCGAGTGGACATCGAACGAACCGATCGCGTCCAGGTTCAGTGGCACGTCGGCGAGATCAAAAATGCCGTCACCGTCGCTGTCGCGCCAGCCGATCATGGCCAGCGTGGATTCCGGGGAAACCAGGCTGTCGTACGCCCGCGTGGTGACCACACCGCCCCGCATGATGCTGTCTTGCTGGACAAATCCCGGCGTCGGATTGTCCGATGCGTTCAAATTCTGTGCGTTGTAATAGCCCCGCTGGTCGGTCCAACTGCCGGCCCCCGGGTATTCGTCCCGGGCCCAGAAGATGTGTCCCATTTCGTGGGTGAACGTGGAAACCGGACGCCCTGACGGGACCACCATGAACAGCCCGCCGGGGTAGGCGAACGCGCCGATGAAACCACCGTTTTCAAAAAATCCGTTTTCGTCATCCGAGGAATCGACGACAAACATGGTGAAGGCCCAATCGGTTTGATGGGTTTGCCGCTGGGAGTCGTTGAACAGGGACACGGCCCGTTCGATCGAGGGGGCATCGCCGTAGCCCAGATCGGTCAGCCAGCCGCCGACGTAGCGTTTGAAAACGTTGCTGTCGTTGTCGATCGGTTCGTAACCGGTTTCGACGGGATCGCGGGCGTAGCGATCGTCGATGATGAAATCCAGCGAGTGAACCGATGTTTGCGTGGCCAGCAAGTCGCTCCACCAGTCCACGCTGTCGCGAATCTTGGCCAGCGTGTCTTCGATTTCCGTTTCGGACCAATTTTGCGTTTCCGGATCAATCGACCCATCGCTTTCAAAGAAAACAGGTGTCACGGTGACGGTGCCGAGCAGGAATTCACCGTTGTCGATCGGAGTGGCACCGAAGGGCAAGTCACCGGCCAGCAACCGGCGGTCTTCCACTTTTTGGAAACCGAGGCGCCGTCGGCGGGATCGTCTCGTCGTTGCTCGGTTCATCGGCGATTGAAAACTCGCTCCGGCAACACCTGGCTCCGGAGTCTTGATTTGATGGTGGGGGTGCATCATCCCGCGTTGGTGCGTCGGATTGCGAAGACCCTGTCGAGGATAAGGGACGCAACCAAAAAACGAACCGCTGCGGATTTCGAACCCATCCTAGTTGGCGGCCCCGAGTCGTGCGGGGACGCTCTCCATCATCGGATGACTTGCCCGCGGATCCAATCGCAGGCTGACCGTTGTATCGGCTGGACGGGCTGCAACGCGCCCGTGAAAGTTCGGGATTCGGCGATGCCGACGACGCGGTTGGCATCCCAAATTCTCCCTTTCCCCGACCGTTGGACGCGGCCGGCGGGCGAAAAGTTCAACTCATTCACAGCGAAGCGAAGAAAAGGTCCAAACCGTTTTCGTCTCCCGAGGTTTCGTCACCCGATTGAATCCGATCGGCAACCAGATCATCGACGATCGAATCGAGTTCGATCGACGCCGGTGAGTCGAAGACACTGGTCTTGCTCGGCTGCTGGGCGACGTGAGTCGGCTCGGCGGGGCTGGATTCGGTGTCGGCATCGGAAGCCCCGGTCGTGGCGGGCTGCACGGTGTCGGTGACGCTTTGGTGAATCAGCAAATCCCCCAGAGCGGTCGGCCCGCTGGCCAGCACACCGGGTGCGGCGGCCACATAGCTCATCGTGGTCGCTTCGCCTTCGCCGCTGGCTGCGGAAACGAGCCGTCCGAGTTCGGTGATGACGTCATTGGCGTCCCTCGGGGACAGCAGTCCGTCGCCATTGACATCGGGGAACTGGGGATTCGTCACCGGGGTGGTTTGCAGATCCACAAAGCCGGTGTTGGCGGCAAGGCGGGCGATCGCATTGATGACGTTCAAGGCATCCAGCGGAGTGACTGCGCCGCTGGCGTTGACGTCATAGCGTCCGACCGGATTCTGGTATGGATTGTTGGTCACGAAGATGGCGTAATCTTCGACTTCGCCGCTGGTCGCATTTCCGGTCGGCCCGGTCGTCGGCGACTCGCTGATTCGGAACCGGACGTACGTTTGCCCGATCGCCGCGTCGGCGGGGACATCGATCGCAACCGTGGTCAAGACGTTGTTGAAGACCGGGGTGAGGTTCGTCCCCGGCGTTCCGAATCGACGTCGCTCTTGGACTTCGAATTGGCCGTCTTGGTCCCAGTCGAACCAGGCATCCACGTAGACCGGTTTGTCGCTCAACAGTCCCGCGTCGGTGTTGCGGACGAAAATGCTGATGTTGCTCACGAAGCCGGATTGGAAGGCCGACGGCAGCGTCACACCATCGTCGCCGGCATCGGCGTTAGGCAATTCGGCGTCCGAATCGGCGGTGTTGAGCTGTCCCAGGCTGAGTGTGGGATCGACTCGGTGCCGGGGACCGCCATCGGCCATCGTGCTGGTGTAGGGCGCGGGCGCGTCCCCGTAATCGAATCCGGTTCCGATAAAGATCGTCAATTCCGTCCGCCCGTCGGCCTGGTTGCTTTGCAGCAGGTTGCCGACTTGGTCCTGAACGACGACGACGTCGACGGCACCGAAGCCGGACACGCCGCCGGTGCCTTCGAGGAACACGCGGACGTCGACCAGCGAAGTGCTGATGCCGGGCAGGTTCTGGGCGTCGATCGTGGCTTGGATGATTTTGACAATCTCTTCGGCCGGCTGATCGATCGGGATGTTGATCGGGACCGTCGGAGCTTCACCGGGCAAGCCGATTTGCGTGGCGTTGGAGTTCGTCAAGTCGATCGAGTAGTTGCTGTCACCGCCCAGGAAGATCCGTCCGAACCCGGCGTTGGTCGGTGCCAGTCCCAGCCCCGACCCGCCGATCGCGATCACCAATGCGTTGATGACCTGATCCAGCGACGCGTTGTTGGCCAAGGGCACCGCCGTGGCGGTGGGGTCGTTGAGCAATCCGTTGTTGTCGAATTCAAAGACGACCTGGTTGACCGCCCCGAGACGAACGGTGATCGATTGTCCGTCGACGACGTCGGCGACGTTGCTGTTGTTGATCGGCGGGAGTTGGAACCCGAAGCCTGTCGCGGTGCCGATGCGGCCTGCGATTTGAACGAAGCCGCTGGTGCTGGTCGCGGTCGACAACGGGGTGCCGCCGACCAGTTGGACGGTTTCGCCGGAGGCGCGTGCGGTGAAGCTGAGCACCGGATCCGCGTTGATCGCTGCGGCCAGGGCGGTGGCGAAGTCGGCGGTGACGCCGGCGGCCGGGATCGTCACGCCGGTCGAAATCGGGCTCACCGCACCGTTGACGTCCAACTCGAAGGAACGCGTGACCGAACCGTCGTAGACGAACACCGTCAATCCGTCGGCGGCAACCGGCGTCAATCCGGGCAGCAGGTCGATGAGGATGCCGGAGTCGTATTCAAACACCGTGCGTTGATTGAGTTCGTCGATGACCGAAACGGTTTCGCCGTCGGGATAGACGACGCCATCGGCGGCGCGGATGATCGCATCGCTGCTGTCGATCATTCGAATCACGTACGTCGAATCGTCTTCCCAAACACCGGCGATCGGCGTCAGCCGAATGATGTTGGTGCTGGGGTTGTAGGCGAATCGATAGTGGGTGCCTTCGACCAATGCCACGCCGTCTTTGAGCAGCACCAGTGAACTGGTGGAGATCGATCGATCGTCGATCCCGGTGCCGGGGACAATGTCCGCCGGCGCGATGCCATCGATCAGCTGGATTTCGAACGCTTGCGGGGCGGCGCCGAGCACGGTCGCGCGTCCGGCGTCGAGTCCGATTCCGGGGGCCAACGGCGACACCAGCGTCACGCGGGGGCCTTCCAAGTCGCCGCGGTCGAATCCGCCGCGATCCTTGAACACGTTTTCGCCCAGTCCGCTCGGGGGCTCCACGTTCGGATCGTCCACGCGGAACTGACCGTTGACGTCCAGTCGCGGCGCGAGCACCGGCGAGGGATCGATGCCGACGGCGTTGCGGACCGTCGTCAAACTGAATCGGTCGGGCAGCGAATCGATCGAGCTGTCGATGATGCGAGCGCCCGAAGCCGGTGAGAACGCAAAGTTGCCCGGATCGACGAAGACCGATTCGCTGTCGGTCAAAATCTGGGCCAGGGTTCCCAGCGTGACATTGGTTCCGGTGTTGTTCGTGTTTCGATAGTACGAGTTTCCACCGGACACGAAGCCGTCGTTGCCTCCGGTCAATTCGATGCCGGTCTCCGTGTTGGCGATCACATTGTTGAGCACCGTCGGAGAGGATCCGCCGACGATGTTGATTCCGATCCCGCCTTGATTGAAGGTGTCCACCGGAACCGAACTGATGGCACCGACGGCATCGATGTCCGCTCCGAGCGAGCTGCCGGTCGTGTTGCCTTGACGCAGATCGGTCAGTCGGACGAAGGCGAATCGGTCATTGGGACCGAATCCGTATCGGTCGATATCGAGTTGGTTGGTCAAGCCACCGACGATCCCGACGTTGACAAAGTCGATTCCATCGCGGCTGATCTCGACGAGGACCGATTCGATCTCGCCGGTTTCAAAGACGACCAAGTCGTTGGTCGCATCGCCGCTGCCGGTCAGGAAGTTGTCGACGAACTGCAGCGTCAGCGTGCCACCGAGTCCAAGCGAAACGGCGAATTGGCCGTCGATCGGCTCGAGTCCGCGGCCGCTGCCGTCCGGGGCGCCCAACGCGGTGTTCGGCGTCTGGTGGGTCAGCGTCGGGGCACCGTTGCCCGCATCGGGTGAATAATTGACCACGGCGTCGGCAAAGGAGATCTGGCCTTGTTCGAACAGGATCCCCGCGAAGGTGTCCGAGGGGGCGCTGACGCCGGGCGTGATCGTTCCGCCGATGATCGTGTTGTTGACAATCCGCTCAATCGCGACCGGATCCAACGAGGTCTCGTCCAGGGCGTTGTCGATGCCTTGCAGATTGATGCCGCCGACGGTGTTGAAGGCGATAATGTTGCTCTGCACGACGACACCGGGGACCAATTGCTCGGAGTTCAGCTCGATCAGGTTTCTCGGGTAGCGGACGATCGAATCGGTGTCGTTGCCTGCGACCGTCGCCGAGATGTCATGCTGGATGTTGATGCCGTATTCTTCGTTGAACAAGAAACGGCTGTTCTCGATCATGATCACGCCTTGAGCGTCGCGATCACGGTTGCTGTCGCCACGGAATTCGGAGCGATCGACCGCGGCGAGAGAACGTGTCGGGTCCGCGACGACGACGTTGCCGACCAGGTTGATCCGCGGATCGATTCGAGAGATCTGTTTGATGCCCGGCTGGGCGAACACTTCACGTTCAAATCCGCTGCTCGGGACCGCTTGCACGTCCAACACGCTGCGGACATCCGAGCGGTTGATCGCCGCGATGATCGACTTGGCCACTTCGGTCGCCGTTTGCGGACGGTTCAGCCCGGTGTCTTCATCGGGCACAGTCATCGAGAACGGAACTCGCACGCGGCCCGGTGTGACCGAGTTGTCCGAGTCGAACTCGAACTCGACGACGGCGCGGCCGTCGGTGATCGAGAACATTTGCCCGTCCACAATGTCGGTCGCACTTCTTGCGGTGATCGAGATCGCCGAACCCAAGCGGTCGTTGCTGTTGAACGTGCGGAACTGGAACGACGACTCCGATTCGATGTATTCGCTGGCGTCGCGGATTTCGACCTGATACGAGCCGGTGACCAGACTGCTGCGTGGATCATCGGGTTCGGGGAATGCGAAACGCGTGTCGGTGACAAACGCGGTATCCAAGGGGGCATTGACGCCACGTGGATCGCTGACCTGTTCCCCGCGTTCGGCCAAACCGATGACGAAGTCGTCCAAGTAGACGCCCTCGAAATCGTTGTTGCGCGATCCGTCGACCGGCGATCCGCCGAATTGGTCGGCGTATCGTTGAGCCGTGTTGGCGAACGGCCCGGCATCGGACACGCTGAATCCGGGCAGGGTGACGATCGCGTTGGACGTCGGAATGTAGTTGGGGCCGGCCGCACCGACCGCGTCGGGCACGAAACGCTCCAGGATCGCGGATTGAACCGCCACCGCGACTTCGCCGGCCGACATCGCCGCGCGGACGTCGATCAAGTTCGCCCCGCCGGCCGAGGTATTACGGATCGTGAACAAGCTCGAGCTGGAGTTCAAGTCGACCGCTTCACCGAACTCGACCGAGTTGCGGTCGACGACAAAGTCGTAAAGATTCAAGGTCGCCGGTGGCATCGCCGTGACGGCCGCTTCAATCAACGCTCCGATTTGCGACGGCGTCAAGTCGGCAACCGTCGCCGTCCCCGTCAGTCCGGCGGCCAAATCGATCGAGATTTCATTGGGCGCCGAATTGGGATCGTTGGGATCCGACGGCGACGTGTCAACGCTGCGGGTGCCGTCGTTGAGCACATAGGTTTGGCCATCGAGCACGAACGTCGCGCGGGTATTCGGATCGGCCGCGTAAGCGTTGGCGACCTGTGACCCTGCCGGCGCGATCAGCGTCGGTGGGAAATTGATGGTGAACGTTTCACCGCTGACACGAATCGTTTGGCCTTCGACCAGATCCGAGGCCTCGACGGTACGAATCGTTGTCGATCCGGTATCCAATCGCCCGGCGGTCGCGAACTCGATCCGCAGACTCAGTCCCGCCTGACCGGCGAACTCTGCCAACGGCACGCGTGCCTGACGCCAGGTCGGTGTGTTGTCAAAGAGTTGTTGCTTGTCAACGTCGATCACGTCGTTGTAGGGGGCGACGGGATCGGGGTCGTCGAATTCATCGTTCGCACCCGGGGCCGCGTTGCGGGCCGTGGTGTTGAGCGCGACGGCGTGTTCGGTGCCGTCGGGTTGGACGACGTAGACCCGCAACGCGTCGGTGCTGCCGCCGCCGTCGGCCTCGATCAGGTAGTTGAAGTACAGGACCGGGACATCGCTCGGTGAGTAGTTCTCCAACGAGAACGGCTTGCTTTGAACCTGTCCCTTGGCACCGCCGGGGAAGTTGTAGGTGTTGTTGACACTTTGCCCGTCAATCCGAGCGGTGTTGGTCGGGTATTCCGCCTGACTGGCGTAGTTGTTCTGGAACGAGGTTTCGTAGGTGAACGCCAGCGAGGTGCCGCCACCGTGCCCGGCATCACCGCCGCGTGCGCCGGTGTAGTGCCAGAGGTTGTAATCCAGGGTACTGAAATCGAGACCTTCGGCGTTGGCGATACCGGTCGAGATACTCGAACGTCCGCCGGCGAAGTACGGCAGGAACTCGCCGGCCGTGTTGAACGCGTAGATGTCACCGTTGGGCGTAATACCGAACAGGACATTGGCGAAGATACCTCCATCAACACTGTTGGGGCCGGCGCGAAGGCCGGTGAAGCCGCCGGGGACACGCAGCAGGTCGGTCGCGGTTTCGACGTAGGTTCCGATCTGGCGGTTGCCGTTGAGGAACTGGTTGCCGCCGCCGGTCAGTTCCGCGTCGGTGACCCGGAATAGTCCGCCGGCGTCGGTGACGGCGTACATGTCGTTGCCGACGATTTCGACACCCGTGATCGTTCCGCCCTGCGGGACGCCGCCGGCCACCAAGTTTCCGCTGGCCCCGCCGAGGAATCCGCCGCTGATGGTGACGCTACGGTTTTCCGCGACCGCGCTGGCATTGCCACCGAGATTGTTGATCGCGTCGGCGACTTTCTGAGCGACATCCGCAGCGGAATCGGACAGTTCCAGTTGGATCGGCGTGCGTCCGACTTGCACGCCGGGGCTGCCGCCGCTGACGAGTGCTTGGGAGTTCACACTGATCGAAGTCGCGCCGGGGACGGAGAACGATTGGCCGACGACGGTGTGGGCGATGCCGTTGGCGGTCAACGTGTCCACGATGGCATTGAGCACCTCGGTCGCACCGAAGGACTCGTCCACCGGGATCGCGATGTTGCCGGCCGCAACGCCGTTGGCGCCGACGATCGACATGCCGGCCCCGTCGAACGTGAACGTCGCGTTATCGAGCGCCAGGTCCGTGTTCAACACGGTGGTCGTCACGCCGGACAGGTTGCCCTGGATCGCGAGCGCCAAGTCATTGTTGATTTGGCCGGACGTGCGGGCTTGCCCACTGGCCAGACGGATGGTGATCGGGATGTTTCCCAGCCTCGGCGTGTCGCCTTGGTTGACGAACTCAAAGGTCGCACTGACATTGCTGGAATCGGTCACCGTAAACGTTTGTCCGACATCCAGTCCGCCGTTGGCCGAGACGCCCGCCAGCCGCAGTCGCGGGCCCGTGTCAAATTCAAAGATGTTCGATCCGATCGTCAACGTGTCGCCGTCCAAGGCCGGTGATCCGGTCACGGCCACATTGCCGGCGATGTTGATTTCGAAGGACGTGGTCGTGGCGCCGCTGATCAGCGTGAACGTATCACCGTCGAAGAGCTGTTGTTGCAGCAAGCCACTGCCGACCACTTCGACCACGTCGGGAACACCCAGCTGAGTCGAAAACGCCGTCGCGGGGGCGGTCGTGTCGATCTGGCCGATTTCACGAGGGATCGTTCCCGCACCGGAGTTGAATAAGAAACGGTTGAACGAGGGGCCGACGGCCAGACCGGTTTGCGGGCTGAATTCCCACAGCACGTTGTCGCGGTATTGCAGTCCCGACGCACCGTTGAACGTCGGGCGGCTGCCGACGAACAAGCCGCGTTCGACGTTCTTGTACTCGCGGATCGAGATGGCTTCGACAAAGATCCCTTCGTCGGACACACCGTCCAAGATCTGCTGTGAATTGACTTCGAACAGAATGTCGCCGTAGGTCGTGATGCCGGCCCCGGCACTGAGTTGATTCAGTGCCGCGGTTCCCGTATCGATTTGAACGTAGAACCAGGTGCTGTCGCTGCGGACCCGGTTGCCGAATCCGGTGTACGCGAACAGTTCGCCGTTGCTGCGGAAGGCCACGTCGTAGATGTCTTCGTTGCCGAAGTTGCCGACTTGTCCGTAGTCTTGTCCGGTGAAGGGGTTGACGACGTGCAGGCCGGAATTCGTGTTGACGTACAGGACGACGTCGTCGAGCGAATACGGGACGATCGAGGTTTCGTCGAACAGCACGCGGTCGTTCATGTCGTCTTGGGCAATCCGATCGATCGCATCAATCGGTGCCAAACGGACCAGCGGGTTGTTGCTGGCCGGGTTGAAGAACTGGTCCATCGCGATCGGGACTTGCGTCTGATTGGCGATCGCGACGTAGTAGGTGCCTTCGATCAGTTCGACGCTGCCCAAGAACGGATCCTGGACACCGGCGCCGCCGCGGCTGAGATCATCGCTGCTGTTGTTGGAACTGGACGCCGGCAGGTCATTGGCGATGTTGCTGTCGGTGGCGATGTAGATCAAATCGCCCTGCGCGTTGAACACGTACAGCGCCATGTCGCTGCGGGCGAAGTTGGACGCATAGTCCAGGTCGATCACCGTGGACAGGTACAGCGGGTCGTCATCGCGGGTCAAGTTTTCGTATTGGATGTCGAACGAATACCAATCCACGTCGGTTGCCGAGTCGATGACGCCGGCAAAAGATTTCGCCAGTCGATCGCTCTGCAGCGGTCCGGCTTCGATTCCCACGTCGGCCGTGGTGCCGTAGTAGCCCAGTCGCTGAGCTTCGGAGGCCGTTTCGTTGCTGGCCGTCGTCTCGGCTTCTTCGCCGGTCAGCGGTGAGTGCAACGGTTGGCCGATGACTTGCACGCCGTTGGTCGCATAACGGACGTCGGTCAATCGGATCTGGGTGCCGGGACTTTCGTCGGTCTCGCCGAGGCGGATTTGCATCGAGTAGCGGCCTTGCGTCAGGCCGCCGAGAACGTTTCCGTTGACCAGGGTATCCAGGTCACTGCCGTCACGCGTGTTGCTGCTACGCACCCGCACGTGATACTGGTTCAGCGTGCCGGATTCGCCCGGCAGACGGATTCGCATGCCGGCGTCCTTGGCGTTGTACGAATACGTGTCTTGAAGGACCGAGTCCAAGATGTCGGTTTCAAAACCGAGACTTCCGATCGCCGGGAAAATCGGGTTGGCGGTTCCGATGATTTCGGGAACTTCAAGGGCCGTGAAGAAGGCGGCGTCGAAGCGGACTTCGATGACGAAGTCACCGGTTGCGTTTCGCGAGAGCAATTGCGTGGTGACGAATCCGAGTTCGCTTTGGAAGGCACCGTTGAAAGCCGCTGCGATCGAACCGGCGGGATTAGCGTTGAAGTCCGCCGCGTCGACATTGACCGTCGTTCCCGGGGCACTCGCCAGTCCAAAGGTCAGGTTCCCGCTGGTGGCGTTGACGATGTCGTAATCGACCGTGATCCGTTGCACGGGGATCCGCTCTTCGTTGACCGTCAGCGGTTGGGCCGCATCGCTGTCCAAACGCGGCGAAACGTAGATGCCGGTCGCGACGTCCCGTTCGGCCAACAGCGAGTCGTTCGACGCGGCCAGGATGTCGCCGTTGAAATCGATCAGTTCGATCACCGTATCGAGTCCGCTGCTGGTGCGGTCGATGTCCAACCAGACTTCCGTGTTGCTTTCGGCGATGAAGGTGTAAACGTCGACATCGTTGCGTGTGGTGATCGCACCGTCGACGATGAATCCGAGTCGTCGGTTTTCGTCGCCAGACTGCTCATCGGGGGCAAGTTCACCGAGGAACTGAGCTTGTCCCGGGAAGGAATTGGTGTCGAACACGGTCGTTCGCACCGGTTCTTGTTCGGCCACGGCGGCGACGTTGCGGTCGTTGGCTGCTTCGCGGATCGTGACGCCGTTCCACTGGCCGGCTTGGACCAGGTTGGGTGATTGAGCGACGGTCGGATCCGACGCGAGCAGTTCCAAGAAACTGGTCACCCGAGCGCTCGACGCGTTGGAATCGAGGACCCAGGAGTGGGCCGTGGTGATGTCGTTGGGGCCGAAGGTCGTTCCGAAGATCGGGTCGTTGCCTTGGGGCAAGTCATTCAGGTCGATCACGCCGGGGATCGAGTAGGTTTGCGTTCCGGCGGTGATCTGGGTTCGCAGGTCGGCGAACTGGTCGGCCGCCCAGCCCTCATAGGTCGCGCCCAACTGATTGACGCCGTCGTTGGTGTAGAAGCCTCCATGGGAGAACCCGATCCGCAGCGGACCGTCGACGGTGTAGGCGCGGAAATCGGCTTGTCCGGGCGTTCCCACGGTGTACAGCACGTCGTCCGAAATCCCTTGGACGTCCTCATCCAAGTAACTGACCACTCGAATGTCACCCAGCGGTGAGGTGGATTGCAGATCCAGCGTGGAGAACAACGTCGGCAAGCCGTTGATGAAAAAGCTGGTCGCGATCCAGTTGACGTCTCCATTGGGGCCGGTGTACGTGCCGCGACTTTCCACACGGTCGTTTGCGATCAGGGTCGCGGGCTGCGTGATCGTGGTCGCCGCCAACGCGGTGGTGTTGCCGCCGCTGGTCAGGTAGGTGCTGTACTGGAAGACAAAGTCTTGGTTGAGCAATTGTTGGCCGGTGGGCGTTTCGACCGTGGTGGCGCTGGTCAGCACTTCGTTGGCGTCTCCGATCGTCGCGGTGAACGACCCGGTGATGGTCGCCGCGACGTCGTTGTCGATCGTCGTGCCCAAGTTGACTTCGGGGCCGGTCGGAAGCGTTCCGACCAGCACGCCGCCGGTTCCCGTGCCGGTGTCATCATCGTCACCGGTGATGACGCCGCTGATCACGCCGTCGTTGTCGGTGTCGACTTGCGCGAAGCCGTCGATCGTGAACCCGGCGCCCGAGAAGTCATCGGACAAGGCGGTCATGATGACGGGGAAGTCGGGGTGGCCGATCAATTGCAGCGATCCGCCGATGCGATCGGCGATGTCGCGGAATTCATCCGCGGCGGTGAGCAAGGATCCGCCCACGACGATCCCGGCCGGGTTGGTTTGCTCTTCGCCTGCCTGGGTTTGCAGTTTGACGACCAGCGATCCGCGGGCATCACTGATCAGCCGCAGACCGCCATAGATGTGTTTGTTGGGGATTTCGATGGAGTCCGTAACGACGTGCACGATATCGACGTCGTCCCAAACACCTTCGGTGACCAGTTGGCCGCCGCGAACGGCCAGGCCGTTGATCGCGTTGCGTGTGATCGAGTTGTCTTCGATCAGCGGCCCGCTGTTGCCGATGATGTCGAACTTGTCGATCGAGCCGATCGATCGTCCGCTGTCAAAGACCTCCAGCGCGTTGAGCGAGTTGACATCGATTGAGATCGCAGCGGCTTCGTTGTCGATGAAGTCGTTGTCGACGATGATCGGGGTGGCCGCACGAACGAACACGGCACCCGATGCGTTATCGCTGCGCCCCACGCGGGTGCCGTTGAGCGAGCCGCGACCGTCGGCGCTCTGCTCGATCCGGCTGTTGGTCAGACGCAGCTGGCCCTGATGGACTTCGATCGCGTTGAACGAGGCAAAGCCGCCTTCGATGCGGGTCGTTCCGCCGCCGCCGGCGATCACGGCATTGTCGATGCTGGCCGAGGAACCATGGCCGATGTACAGTCCGCCCCAATCGCCGGGCGCGATTTCAGCGGCGTTGCCGCGGTCATTGGTATCAAAGGTGCCGCCGCCGCCGTAGCGTTGGTCTTCCAAACTGGTGATCACCACCGGGTTGCCGGAGGTGCCTTCGGCAATCAGGTTGGCGCCAAAGCGGGCCTCGATCCGCGCCGAGTCGACTTTCACGACGGTCGACGGATCGATCACCAGACTGGCGTCCAGCCGGCTGCGAAGCGGGCTGGACGTGAGCTGCATTTCGGCACCACCGTTGGCCAAGCGATCGGTGAACGACGTGCTGCTGGCGTTGAGCTGGGCGACCAGTTCGAACGGGCCGGGGACGCCGCCCACGACCGTCGCTCGGTACAAACGCCGCGCCACGGTCGCGCTGCCGGGTTCGACCGTCGGCAATTGTTGCAAACGGATGCCGCCGGTGCTGGTCGTCGTGATCGATACCGTCGCGTCGCTGGCGGCCGACTCCAAGTTGGCGTCGGTCACGTTGGTCAATCGGTAAACGTAGGTGCCCGCCGGGACGGCACCGTCGGTCGGCTGGGCCGACAATCGGATCAGAAACGACGACGGTGCGCCGGACTGCAGGATCGGACCGCCCGGGGTGCCGGCGATGACCAGGTTTTCGGTCAGCACGTGCGTGATATCGCTGTCGTCGAAACGCGTGCTGGTGGTGACCGATTCGAGTGTCGATCCGCTCCGCGTCCGCAGACGAACGAACAGACCGTTGATGCTGTTGTCGATCACGGTGTTGCCGTGGATTTCCGGTCCGACGCGGGTGTAGTCGGGCGTGAACGGTCCGGATTGTTGGTACTTCGGATCGGTGAATCGATCTTCGCGGAACGTGTCCGGGGTCGCGGCGATCGCAGCGTCGGCGCTGTTGCTGATCGTCGAGTTGATAATCGTCGGACGCGTGATCGCCATGTCGATCGGTGAGACGACGACGCTGCGGCCGCCGATCGGCACGGCGCTACCGCCGTATCGAATGTCCGCGTATTGAATATGGTTGTTGAAGATCCCCTGGTCTTCGGGGTTGATCCGCAGTTCGTCGGCCGTGTCGAGATCTCCACGGAAATCGATGCCGCCCCAATCGCCCGGTTGCGCCGCCGGCAGGACGCCGATCTGGTTTCCGGTGCCGATCGAATCGTCGTTGATGCTGGTGAAGAAGACGCTGCCCGGGACGATTCCGCCGGCCTCATCGCGTGCCGGCAGCCCCGTGCTGGTGACCAGCGTCGGCGTACCGAGCACTTGCAGGTTCGCACCGCTCAGGTCGATCGTCGGTGCGACGCTGCCGACGCCCAACCGGGTGTTGCTGAACTTCAGGATCGCGCCGGCGTCGACCATCATCTGGATGCCCGCGGGAAGATTCAAACTGGTGCCGTCTTCCAGTGCCAATCCGCTGTCATTGACGCCGATGTTGTAGCTGAAGTTGTCGCCCGCGGTGTGCACCAATCCGTCACGACCGCCGTTGCCGAGCACGCGGATGGTCAGGTCCAATTCGGACAGGTAGCGGGTGATCGATTCGGCGCGTTGGATGTCGTTCAGATTGCCCGACAGACGTAACTGGTTCAGTTCGGTCAGGGTACCGTTGAAGGCCTTTTGTTTCAGGATCGACATGCGGCTGGCGTCGGCAACGGCCAGATCGATTTCATCGTAAGCGTTGTTGACATAGCCAATCGTCCGCGTCTGGAAAGCTTCGATGAAGGCCAGGTCGCCCAGGCTCGACGGCAGGAACCCGCTGGCCTGACGCAGCGTCACGTTGCCCTTGTCGACGTAGAGTGTTTCAGAGGGATCGGACGGTTTGAACCAGTAGTTGAACGTTCCGCCCGGTGTGCCGTCGGCGTCACCGTCGAGCGGGATGCCGGTGTTGTCGACCATCGTGCTGACCGCCGAGGGTGTGAAGTCCACACGCAGTTCGTAGCTGCCTTGGCTGGTGCCGCCGAAGCCGGTGCCCGGAATCACGGGATCGTAGGTGTCGTTGCCCTTGGCGCTGACACCGATCATGTAGTTGCCGGGGTTCACGTTGTCGATTCGGATCAACGAATCGTTGCTGAAGTAGTCGTCGTTCTGAGCGATCTCGACGAATTGTCCGTTGGCGTCTTCGACGTACAGTCGCAGCTGGGTGTCCAACAGGCTGGGGGTGCCCAGTCGCTCGGCGATGGTTTCGATCGCGATCGATCCGGTCTGGTCGACCTGGAAGCGATACATGTCGATGTCGGTGCTGTCCGGGCGATACAGATACTGGCCGTGGACGATGTCCGCGTAACTCGGGAATGCCGGCTCGTTGTCCGTCCCCGGTTGGAAAATAAAGTCGGTGCTTTGGGTGACCGGTTGCGGCAGGTCATCGGCATAGCCGTAGCCGAGCAGCTGGCCGACGCCGAACATCGCGCCGCGGAAGAACTCGCCGCCGAATTGATCGTCGATCGACTCGTCGAAGTCTTGGAAGTCCATCACGACCAGGTCATCAACGCCGTCGCCGTCGCGATCGCGGGTGACCACGGCCAAGCCGCCTTGGGCGCTGGCTTCGCGTTCATCACCACCGTACAAGTCACCGACGACGATCGAAAAACCACCGATGTCGGTGGGGTCGCGATCGGAAACTTCGACAAACGCGACACCCAGGTACTCGCTGTAGAGCGACATCACCTCGCGGACGCGTTGTTTTTGTTCTTCGCTGATGATGTTGAAATAATTGGTGTCCGCGGTGATCCCCGGACGGTTGGGGTCATCGCCCAACCAACTGGCGACGAAGTCGTATTCGATCGTCGTGATCCCATCGACCGTGTCGGCGAATTGACGGACGTAATCCAACGGCACCACGCGATCGAGTCGCGAGGGGTCTTCGGGACGAATGACCCGCGTGCCCGGGACGTCGGGACCGGGGAGGTTCAATTCGAACGGTGTCTCGTTGCGGATCTCGCTGACCAACGTCGCCGAACGCGTCGTCGTCGCGCCGCTCAGACTCCACGTGGTGTTCAAGTCGTACGCGGTCAGGAAGCTGTCACCGGCGCCGTCGGGGGCACCCGGGGTGCCGATCGGCAGCGTGATCTCTTGGGGCGCCATCGGCAAATTTTCTGCCGTTCCGACCCGCAGCCGCGCGTTTCCGGTCAACAGTTGCCCGGGGTTTTCCGGATCGGGAATTCGAGAGAGCGCCCGCTTGTAGTCCAGCGTGGCGATGTTCGTGATGTTGCTGTACCTGACGGTGCCGGGCAAGGTGACCGTCCAGACACCTCCCACCTTCGTGTTGGTGATCGCACTGGCGGTGGGGCTGATCCGAACGATCACGTCGTCGGTGTTGTCGACCGTGTCGCGGGTGAAGATCAGCTGATAAAAATTGGGGTTCACGGCCGCCGATTGCAGCAGATCGTCGTCATTGAAGTGGACCTCGATCTTGCCGGATTCGGTGCCGAGCGTCCCATTGGGTTGGCGACGGACCGGTTCGGGAACGACCGCGACCACCTGTGGCCCCAAGTTGATGTTGAACACCCGCGTCAAATCGGTGCCGTCTTGGAACGCTTCGCCGTCTTCGCCACGTAGCGCGAAGTTTCCGGTGCCCAGCACGTCGATCTGGTAGATATCGTCGGGCAGCGGTTCGGCAAATCGAAAAATCACTTCGCGTGATGAATCGCCCAACCCGACATATCCGGGTTCGACCACCACGTCACTGACACCACTGAGGGTGATCGGCGAATAGTTGACCGTTCGCTGACCGATCGGAGTCGTGCCGTTGCCTTCCTGAATGGTTGCCTGGACCAGAGCCGAGGCTTGCGGGTTGGAATTGATCGCGTTGACAAACTCGTCGGCCGTCGTCGGATCGGCGGAGAAACTGTTCAGCTGGACACGAATCGTTTGGTCGCTGACGACGACGACCGGATTGGCCGGCCCGCCGAAGTTGCGCTGTTCGACCACCAGGTTGGTGCCGCGACCGTCCAGACCGGGAAGCTGTGAAATCAATCGCACACGGACCGCGCCGTTGGTGCCAAAATCGGTGACCGCTTGCGCGGCGTTGGCCCCGTCGAGGACCAACGTTTTGTCGTTCACGCTGGCGGAGGACGCGATGCGTTGTCCTGAGGCCCCGCTGATCTGGATCGCTTCGATCAGATCACCCGAACGCAACGGATCGCCGGTGTTGGTTCTCAGGTCGCGATTGATCGCCGAAACCAAGTCGCGTGCCAGCGTCCGCTGCAACGGATTGGTGTTGATGTCGATCGTGATCGTGCGTCCGTCGGTCGTGATGATCGGTGCCGA
This sequence comes from Stieleria sedimenti, assembly GCF_025060895.1. GTDB lineage: Bacteria > Planctomycetota > Planctomycetia > Pirellulales > Pirellulaceae > Stieleria > Stieleria sedimenti. Next base: position 23,500 of record NZ_JANZKV010000245.1, read on the forward strand.
GGTGCCGACGCGATTGGTTTCGGTAAACTCCAGCGTGATCCCGTTGCCCAGGCTGCCCGATTGACGGGCGCGGAATTCAAACAGCGCCGTGCCGCCGGTTCCCATGTCGCTTGTCACCGACGCCGATTCAAACGTCCGATCCTCGCCAGCACGGGTAATGCGAATCGCATCCAAGGTGCTCTCGTCGATCCGCGTGTTGTCGTCGAATCGGAAGACCAACTCCTTGGGCGAAAAGTTCAACGTATCGCCGTTGAACAACAAATCGCCCTCGTTGGGCTGAATCCCGATCAGCTCGGGACCGGCCAGCAATTGGCGCGTCTCCAAACTCTCCATGAGCGACCGGCGTTTCTCGTCGCGGCGTTTCTCGCTGCGGCGGTTACGGCCTGCGCGAGGAGCAGCGGCCGGCGGCGTCGTACCATCGGACTGCAACCCGGAGTTGCGGCTGAGATGGGTGCGAAGGGAATGCGATGGTTTGCGGAAGGTCATCCAGAGGCCTCGTCATTATGCCCGGGTTGCGGGCAGTCAGTCTGTTGGGGCAGCACTTGTGGGGTTGAGTCCGGCAACAACACGTCGGTTGTCGGAGTTGACCCGTCTTAGGTCAAAAGTTGCAAAATCGATAAGCTAGGGGATCTGCGCTGTTGCGCGGCGGTACCTGGCACGAAGTGTAATTAGGTCGTGTGGAACCGCAATGAAAAAGGCGTTTTTCACGGGGTTTGGGCTGTCTACCACGATCGTTATGACCGCCCTAATCCGTGCAGATTGGCATTGCGAGCGAACACGTGCCCCGTTCGACGTGGTTTGCGGCACGAAAGTTCCTCTCTTGCGTGGTTTCGGCGCGTGTTGATAGGGTTTGCCTGCACAATGCGACGTTCTTTGGACCGCGATGCCTCCGACGGGTCTCAGTTGATCCCCCCTGCAGGTGCGGTCGTAACATGTCAGGATGGCAGTTAAATGACTCTTCGATCTGAACAGAAAGCCACCCATCAAGGCGCTGGTTCCTGCTGCGGATGTCGATTTTTCACTCGCTCGCGCGCTGTGGTTTTATCGCTGGCGCTCATGCCAGTCCTTACATCGGTCGGTTGCAGTTGGACCGCGAGCGGAAAAAACGTCTTGGGTGCCCAGCTTCACCAGCAGGGGCAGTACACCGCGGCGCTTCAACAATTTCAGCAAGTGGTGGCGGAGGATCCGACCAATCCTGACGGTTATTACAATTTGGCCGCCACGACGCATCGCTTGGCGAGCCAGCGGAATGACGAGACGTTGTTTCGCAATGCCGAAGCGCTTTACAACCAGTGCCTCGATCATGATCCCAACCATATTGAGTGCCATCGCGGGTTGGCCGTGCTGCTGATGGACACCGGTCGTCCCGACCGCGCGTTCGCTCTGGTCAAAAATTGGGCGTCCAATCATCCGATGGCGTCGGAACCGCGGGTGGAGTTGGCGCGGTTGTACGAAGAGGCGGGCGAGTCCCGGACGGCTCTGAAATATCTGGAAGACGCGGTGCAGCTGGACGCCAACAACTCCCGAGCCTGGTTGGCGCTGGCGCGGTTGCGGGAAACCGATGGCGATCTGCCCCAGGCACTGCAGAATTACCAGCGGGCCCTGGCGCTCAACAACACCCAACCGATGATCGCCGAACGTGTCGCGGCGCTCAGCCGCCAAATCAATTCCAATTTAGATGCCGCCCGCACCAGCGCGAACAGCCAGATCGCCACCCCGCTGCCCTATCCGACCACCTCGCGGTACTAGTGCTAGGCACGCGGAATGAGGGGGTCCGGTACGAATGGCACGGGC
>NZ_JANZKV010000246.1 GCF_025060895.1 Stieleria sedimenti
TGCCACCCCATCATTCTGCCTTCTTACCGTTTTGCCCCCATCGTTTTGCCCCCATCGTTTTGCCCCCATCGTTTTGCCCCCATCGTTTTGCCCCCCTCCCGACGTCACTTCGCAGCCGAGATCGCCCGCAACGGTTTCGGCAATGGAAATTCCACCGATTCTTCCCGCACGGTCGCCGTTTCCACGCTGGCATCGAATTCCCGTCGGAGCCAATCAACCGTCTCCTGCACCACCGATTCCGGCGCACTGGCCCCGGCGGTGATCAGCACCGTGTCGGAATCACGAAAATCGTCCCGTTTCAAATCGCCCGGCCCGTCGACCAAGAACGCACGCTTTCCGCGGTCGACAGCCAACTCACGCAACCGGGCGCTGTTGCTGCTGTTCTGGCTGCCGAGCACGACGACGACGTCGGCATCTTCGGATAGCGTCTTGACTGCATCTTGTCGATTCTGGGTGGCGTAACAGATGTCGCCTTTGGGCGGACTTTGGATCATCGGAAACCGCTCGCGCAACTTGGTGATGATACGGTTGGCGTCATCGACACTGAGCGTGGTTTGCGTCAACAGGGCGACCTTTGATTCGTCGGCGACCTCCAACGCCTGCACATCCTGTTCATCCTCGACCAACACGATCGCCTCGGGCGCCTCGCCCATCGTCCCGATCACTTCATCGTGCCCTTGGTGCCCGATCAAGACGATTGTGTAGCCCAATTTGGCGTACTTGATCGCTTCCAAGTGAACCTTGGTGACCAGCGGACAGGTGGCGTCCAGTGCGGTCAGGTTGCGCGCCGCGGCGGCGGCGCGGATTTCCGGCGACACGCCGTGTGCGGAAAACATCAGCACGCTTCCCTCGGGCACCTCATCGACCGAATCGACAAACACCGCTCCTTTTTGCTTGAACGTGTCGACCACGTACTGATTGTGTACGATCTCGTGATACACGTAGACCGGAGCGCCAAAATGTTGGAGCGTCAAATCCAACGAGTCGACGGCCATGTTGACCCCCGCACAAAATCCCCGCGGGGCCGCCAGCACAATTTTCATTGAATCAATCCTGAATGTCGTCCGGAACCACGCCGCCGATCGAGTTAAAACAAAGCCAGCGGTATTGCCGTCAGCTCGCCACGTCCCACTACGAAAACTTTCTCGTCGCCTCTATTTTACTGCCGCGGCGAATGCGACAACCGTTTTACAACATTTACGCGTTTTGTCGTACCGCCGACGACGTTGCAGACGAATCGGCCGACGAACGCACGGCCTTGGAAGGCCTGGACCGTTTGCAACAGCAGATCGACCGATTGTTTGCCGGCCAGACCCCGACGGACAGCCAGACCCCGACGGAGGGACTCTTCCCCGCCTTGGCCGACACCATCGCAACCTATCGCCTGGACAAACGCCCCTTTGATGATCTGTTGTCGGCGTTTCGGCAAGACCAACAGATCAAACAGTACGCATCGACGGCACAACTGATCGATTATTGTTCGCGTTCGGCCAATCCGGTGGGACGCCTGGTGCTGCAATTGGCCGATTCGCTCGACCCGACGACGGCTGCCCTGTCGGATGAAATCTGCACCGGACTGCAGCTGGCCAATTTTTGGCAAGACGTTTCGCGGGATCACGCGATCGGCCGGATCTACTTGCCCGCTGACGTTCGCAAGCGGTTTGGGGTCAGCGTGTCGATGCTCGGTGAACCGTCCACGCCCCCTGCCCTGCGTGGATCGCTCGCTTTTCTCTGCGAGCAGGCCGAGCACTATTTCCATCGCGGATTGCCACTGGTCGATCATGTCCCCGCTTGGCTGCGCAGCGACATCAAACTGTTCGCCCATGGCGGTCTGGCGACGCTCGATGCGATTCGAAAAATCGACTTCGATGTCCTGCGTGTCCGACCGGAAGTTGGGAAAATCAAACAAGGACTGCTCGTCGCCCGTGCCTTCTTCGGCAAACTGTAATCATGCGATCCGCTTCCATCACGACCGACAGCTACCGACGGGTGCGACGCATCTCGCGCCGCAGCGGCAGCAACTTTTATCGCTCGTTTTGGCTGCTGCCGCGCGAGAAACGCAACGCCATGTGCGCGCTCTATGCCTTCGCTCGGATCACCGACGACATCGGCGATTGCGATGAACCGGCGGCGCTGCGGACCCGCTGGCTGGATTGGTGGCGACAAACCACGGCACTGAACCTGATCAGCGACACCCCGGTGGACCATGTGCCGCTGTCCCCGGGATTGGCCGACGACACCTCCGATTGGCCGATCGATCTGTTTCGTCACGCCAAAGAAATCATGCCGGCGCTGCGCGACACGACGCGACGGTTTCAAATCCCCACTCGCTACCTGTTGGAAATCGTCGACGGCGTGCTGGCCGACCAACAGAAAACGCGTTTCGACACCTACGAACAACTGGAGCATTATTGCTACCTGGTCGCATCGGCCGTCGGGTTGGCTTGTCTGCACATCTGGGAATTCGACGCCCCGTTGCCCACGCGTGCGGCCGTCGATTGTGGACTGGCGTTTCAACTGACCAACATCCTGCGCGACATTTCCGAAGACGCCCAGCGGGGGCGGATTTATTTACCCCGCCAGCACTTTGCCCAACACGGATTGTGCGAGGATGATCTGCTGGAACCGCGTCCGGACGATCGCCTGGTCTGTCTGATCGAAGACGAAATCCGTCGCGCCAAGACGCTTTATGTCAGCGGCTGGCAAGTCTGGGATTCACTCGGCCCCGACGGCCGCCCGATGTTTTCGATGATGTGGCGGACCTACCGTCGACTGCTCGATCGCATCGCGGAAAACCCACGCGCGGTCGCGACGCGGCGCGTCGAACTGAGCACCGCTGAAAAACTCGGCCTCGTTTCCCAACACTTCCTCAAGCCGGTCTTTCATCGCCTGCCCGTGCCACCGACCGAAGTCACCGAGGCCGGCACGTGACGGGGCATCGGGTCGTGATCGTCGGCGGCGGGCTGGCCGGCATGGCCGCCGCCGAAGCGCTCTCGCGGGTTCATCCCGACGATCGAATCACGCTGCTGGAATCCAAACGGATTCCCGGCGGCCGCGCCGGTTCTTACGTCGACCCCGAAACGGAAACGGAAGTCGATTATTGCCAGCATGCCGCAATGGGTTGCTGCACCAACTTGATCGAACTGCTGGATCGATGCGGTTTGCAAGATCACTTCCGCCGCTACCAATCGTTGACGTTCTTGCACCCCGAGCATCCGCCGAGTCAATTCGCGGCGAGTCGTTGGCTGCCACCGCCGTTGCACCTCTTGGGAACCATCCACGCGCAGCGCTACCTCGCCGCTCGACAGAAACGCGAGATTCTCGGCGGGCTGTGGAAACTGATGCGGACGCCGCCGCGTGCGTTGGGGGACTGCCGCGCCCGGCAGTGGCTGGCCCAGGCTGGTCAAAGCGACGACAGCGTACGAGAGTTCTGGGACGTGATCCTGGTCAGCGCTTTGGGAGAAACGACCGGGCACGTCTCGATGGCTGCCGCCCGCAAGGTGCTGATCGACGGATTCGCGATCGCCCGCGGTGCCAGCGATGTACTGGTTCCCACCCTCCCGCTGGCCGAGCTGTTTGGACGCCTGCTCTCGGCAGTGCTGACCGGGCGAGGTGTGGAGATTCGATGCGGGCACGCCGTGGAGCAAATCACCCCCGAAGCACGTGTGATCACCGCATCGGAAGACCTGGATGCAGACGCCGTGATCTGCGCCGTCCCTTGGCACCGGATCGACAAACTGTTCGACCGATGGCCTGACGCGGACCGAAGTCGGCTGCCGGACGTGGACGCGATTTCGCGAATCCCCTCGTCTGCCATCACGGGGCTGCATCTCTGGTTTGATTCGCCCATCACGGCGTTGGATCATGCGGTGATGGTGGGCACGACCGCGCAGTGGCTGTTCCGTGACCCGTTTAAATCTCATCATCAGCCAGCCGCAAAATCAACGGGTGAGCCAACGCAACATTACTATCAGGTGGTGATCAGCGCGTCCAAGGAATCGATTTCGGGGTCCAAACAGGAACTGATCGACACCGTTTTGGCCGAGCTTCGACACGCCTTTCCGGCCGCCAGAAACGCAAGCCTGCTGCGGCACCGCCTGGTCACCGACCCGAAGAGCGTGTTTTCATTGCGTCCGGATGTCGATGCGATCCGTCCGGCTGCAACCACGCAACTGCCCTGGCTCTCCTTGGCGGGGGATTGGACACAAACGGGCTGGCCCGCCACGATGGAAGGCGCCGTGATCAGCGGTCGCTTGGCGGCACAAGCGGTCGCACAGCAGCTTGGACGCGATTCCAATCGGGACTTGGGCCCGTCAAATCGCTACCTTTCGCCCGGCCTGCCCCCCGGACGCTTCGCCCGCTGGTTGATCCGCCACGACTGAGTGTTTGCCACTGTCGTACGATATCACGCAGGACCGTCTTTTCTCCGACCGAGACCGGAACTCTTGGACACCGCACTTCCCAAACACATTGCCGAGCGTCTTCGTTGGATGGCGTCGCCCGAGGAGAGGGCGTACGAGCCCGGGGATTTTGTGCTGTACTGGATGCACAACGCGCTGCGTGCCCACGAGAACCCGGCGCTCGATGCGGCGATTTGCCTGGCCCGCCAAAACGGACTGCCACTGTTGGTTTACCACGGGCTCAGCGAAGAGTACCCGTACGCCTCGGACCGACTGCACGCGTTCATGTTGCAAGGCCATCGAGATGTGCAACGAGAACTGGCCGATCGAGGGATCGTGGCCGCGTTTCATCTGCAACGGCAAGGACAGCGCGGACCGTACCTGCGGAACCTGACGCGAGCGGCGGCCTGCCTGATCACCGAAGAAATGCCGGTGCAACCGCTCGTCAGTTGGATGGAACGTTTGGTCGCAACCTGCAAGACACCGGTGGCCACCGTCGACTGCTCCTGCGTCGCTCCGGTCACACTGTTCGACCGGGCGTTCACTTCCGCCGCTGAATTTCGCCGCCACGCTCAACCTCTCTACGACGAACGGTTGAACAAGACCTATCCCGAACAACAGGTCGACGTCCCGATGTGTGACGTGGAAGGACTCGCCTCGTCGCTCGGCCTGCATCCGATTTCGTTGCAAGACGTCGACTTGGCGTCCTTGATCGGCCAGTGCCGGATCGATCATTCGATCGCGCCGGTCGCGGACACACCCGGTGGAACCCGCGCCGGCTATGCGCGGTGGAAGGCGTTCAAAGAGCACGGACTGGCAACGTACCGACACGCGCGTCACGACCCGTTGCGGACCGAAGGCTCCAGCCGAATGAGTGCTTACCTGCATTACGGAATGGTCAGCCCGTTTCGGATCGCCCGGGAAGCGGCACAGCAAAACGCGGAAAAATTCCTGGACGAGTTGCTGACTTGGCGCGAGATGTCCTTTCACTACTGCTTTCATCATCGCGAGATCATTGACAGCCTGGACGCGGTGCCGGATTGGGCCAAGCAGTCGCTGTGCCGCCACGAGGAGGATCCGCGGGAAGCCAATTGCAGCTGGGAAACCCTGGCACGGGCCAAGACGGGACGTCCACTTTGGGACGCCGCCCAACGCAGCCTGATCAAACATGGCGAATTACACAACAACGTCCGGATGACGTGGGGAAAAGCGTTCCTACCTTGGCTCGACTCTCCCTCCCGCGCCCTTCAGATGACGTTGGATCTGAACCACCGCTATTCGCTCGACGGACGCAACCCCGCCTCCTACGGCGGCGTGCTTTGGTGCTACGGCCAGTTCGACCGCCCCTTCACTCCCGAGCAACCGGTGATCGGCAAACTTCGTCCACGCTGCGTGGAGGAACACGCCAGCCACATCGATCTGCAACGTTTTCACCGGCATGTCGATCGCCCTATCGCAGCAACGCTTCCCAAGGTGGCGGTCATCGGTGCCGGCATCGGCGGACTGACGGCCGCTCGGACGCTGGCCGATCACGGAATCGATGTCACGGTGTTTGACAAATCACGCGGCGTCGGCGGACGGACCGCCACCCGCCGTGCGTCGCACCCAGACGCCAAGGACGAACTGCAGTTTGATCACGGCGCCCAGTACTTCACGGCCCGAGACGCACGGTTCTGCAGACTCGTCAACAGCTGGATTCACGACGGATTGGTCGCACCCTGGATGGGCCGAATCGTGCACCTGGATGCCCAAGGCCAGATCCTCGGCGAAAAAAATGACACGCCCCGCTACCTCGGCATCCCCGGCATGAACGCCGTCGCTAAACATCTGTCCGAAGGATTGACGCTGCGGTTGGGGAAGACGATTTCGCGTCTGACCGATGCAGCCGGACAGTGGCAGATCGAAACGACGGAAGGTGAAAAACACGGACCGTTCGACGTGGTGCTGTGCAACTGTCCGCCCGCTCAAACGCTCGCGTTGATCGACGGCCAGACCGAGTTGGCCGAGACGGTGCGTTCGGTCAACATGCGTCCTTGTTGGGCCTTGATGATTGCCGACCCGTCGCTGTCGGATGTCCCCTATGACGGTGCGTTTGTCGATGACAGTCCCATTTCGTGGATCGCCAGGAACGACAAGAAACCCGGCCGGACTTCGCCCGCTTCGTGGGTCATCCATGCGTCGGCGGAGTGGTCGGAGACGCATGTCGATGATGACCCGGCTCGTGTCCTGCAAGCCTTGCAACAGGCCTTCGAGTCGCTGCTGGGTGAAACGATCACGCAGCCACTTTATGCAACCGCACACCGCTGGCGCTACGCCGTGCCAGAAAAACCGCTCGACCAGGAATGCCTGTTCGACGCCACCACGGGAATCGGCACCTGCGGTGACTGGTGCGGAGGCAGCCGAGTCGAAGCGGCCTATTTGAGCGGCATCGCCCTGGCCGGCACGCTGCTACGCCGCTACACCATCGACCGACCGCCGTACCACCCCGCACCCGCGAAACAACAACGCTTGTTCGCGTAGGTCACGCTGTGCGTGACATCTCAAGTAGGTCACGCTGTGCGTGACAGCTCAAGTAGGTCACGCTGTGCGTGACAGAAGGGCATGCACAGCATGCCCGACCAGAGAGGAGTGGCATGCACAGCATGCCCTACTTCAACGACTTGATCACCTGCTCGATCTTCTCCGGATCTTGCTTGGCGTTGACCGCGGAATCCTTGTAGGCGATCTTGCCGTCGAGTCCGATCACAAAGGTCCAGCGCTTTGCCGTGGCGGTTCGCAACAACTCGGTTTCGGTGCCATCGATGATCTTCGTCACCGTTTTTTCACCCAGCGTGACGGGAACCCCAAATGCTTTCGCGACCTTCCCGTCGGAGTCGGCCAAGAGGGAAAAATTCAACTGATGGGCCTTCTTGAAGACGCGATGATTCTTAGCCGAGTCACCGCTGACCCCGACCACTTCCACACCGTCGGCGGTGAACGATTCCATCTTGTCACGATAGCCACAGGCCTGTGCCGTGCATCCGCCCGTCATATCGGCCGGATAGAAATAAACGACTAGGATTTTTTTGCCGACGTGGTCGGACGACTTCCAAGTCGCATCGCGATCATCGATCGCCTCAAAGGACGGCGCCTTGTCACCGACATCAATCGCCATCGCTTCGGCGGCAACGATCGACAACAACATGCAAACGGAAATTTTGAAGCAACGCATCACGGGGAACTCTTTCTTGGGTGGGTGGGACAAACGGGCGGGAACCGAGATTGTAATTGATCTGAACGTGTCATGAGCAACGCACAACCGTGTTTCCGGCGAAGTGACAGGCTATGATGGAAGCCCCGCTCCCCACCGAATTCCCGCCGAGACGATTCCATGTCGACCAAGATTCATCGCCCCCGCCTGCACGCCCTCGTGTTTCTCGCCCTACTCGCGCTGAGTTGGCTTCCAGACCTTGCTGCCCGCGGACATGCCGCAGAGCGCAATGCCGTCAAGATCGCGACTTTCGATTTGGATGTCACCCCGCCGGTCGGTTCGATGATGGCTTACGACCCCGTTCGCCGCAGCGACGAGTTGGGATTGCGATGTCGCGGTCTGGTGATTCTCGGCGCCGACCAGCCGATCGTGTTGTGTGCGGTCGATTGGATCGGAATCGCCAACGGCGCCCACGACGCGTTCCGCGACGTCCTGGCGGCGGCCGCCGAAACGACTCGTGACCGCGTCGCGGTGCATTGCCTGCATCAACACGACGCACCACGCTGCGACTTCACCGCCGAACAGATCCTCCACCACGCCGGCGCGACCGATCTGGGCCCGTTCGAAAGCTCCTTCCAACGCGGCGTGCTGCACCAGCTTGGTCAAACCGTCACCGCCGCCCTGCCCCATGCCCAGACGATCACACACGCCGGATTCGGCACGGCCGTCGTCGAAAACGTTGCTTCGAACCGCCGCTTGCTCGGTCCCGATGGAAAGGTCAAAGCAACGCGTTACACCACCTGCCGTGACCCTGACTTGCGAGCCGAACCGGAAGGAACGATCGACCCCGAACTGAATTGTCTGGTGTTCTACGACGGCGACAAGGCGCTTGCTTCGATGACCTACTATGCCTGTCATCCGCAAAGTTATTACCGCACCGGCGTCCCCAGTCCCGATTTCCCCGGCATCGCACGGATCCTCCGCGGGCAAGACGTCCCCGAAACGATGCACATCCATTTCAATGGGGCCGGCGGAAACATCGGCGCGGGGAAGTACAATGACGGCGACAAAGCGAATCGGTTGATCCTGGCCGCCCGTGTCGCCGACGCGATGAAACGCGCGTTCGATTCTGCCGAGCGTTTCCCGATCCGCCCCGAATCGATTGCCTGGTCGGTCGCCCCGGTCGCGTTGCCGCCGGCACCTCATTTGGACCGAGAGCAGTTGCAAGCGGCATTACAGAGCCCATCGTCCGCCGACACCCAAAACGTGCCCGCCGACCTGGCTTGGCTCGGACGCTGCCAATCCGGTCACACGATCGACCTGGCGTGTCTGGCCGTCGGCGACGTTCGCGTGCTGCACATGCCCGGCGAGTTGTTCGTCGAATACCAACTGGCCGCGAAAACCATGCGTGATGACTTGCACGTCGCCATGGCCGCCTATGGCGACTACGGACCTGGCTACATCGGCACCGAGATCGCCTACGGACAAGGCGGCTACGAAACGAGTGCACGGGCGTCGCGCGTTGATAAAAGTTGCGAACAAGTCCTGATGGACAAGATCGCGCAGTTGCTCGGTTCGAAAGAATAAGAAATGGAATCCCACCGATGGCAAAGCGTCCCCGCGGATGAAACACACCTCACCGAGCTGAGCGCACCCAGCCGATCGCTCCACATGACATCCGTGGGTACGCCTTGCCATCCGTGGCCCACTGCCCTGCCCTCCTCATCCCATCCCATCCCAACCCGACGCATCATGATTCGTCTGTCCTACCGTTTGTTCCTCCCCTGCCTGGCCGCCCTGCTCTCTCTCACCCCCACCCCTGCGGCCGACTTCGCCGATCAATTGCCGCGGATCGCACCGACCGAACCCGGCGACACGCTCGATGACTTCCGGGTCGCCGACGGTTACCAAATTCAACTCGTCGCCGCCGAGCCACTGGTCAACAGCCCCGTGGCAATCGAATGGGATGCCGACGGCGCGCTGTTCGTTTGCGAAATGCGTGGCTACAGCGAAGACCGTGACGACAAGCTCTCACGCATCACGCGACTGATCGACACCGATGACGACGGCGTCTTCGATCACCACACCGTTTACGCCGACAATCTGCTTTGGCCGACGGCGCTGTTTCCCTACGACGGAGGCCTGTTTGTCGCCGATGCCCCGGACATTTTCTACCTGAAGGACCACGACGGTGATGGCATCGCCGATTCAAAGAAAGTCGTCTTCACCGGATTTTCGATCGGAAACGTGCAAGGCCTACTGAACTCCTTTCGTTGGGGACTGGACAACCGCATCCACTTGGCCTGTGGCACCGTCGGCGGCAAGGTACGACGAACCGATCAAGACGAATCGACGGCCGTGGAAGTCCGCGGACACGACATGGCGTTTGATCCGAAAACCGACGCGTTCACGTTGACCAGCGGCGGCGCCCAACACGGTATGTGTTTCGATGACTGGGGACGTAAATTCGTTTCCTCCAACAGCGATCACCTGCAACAAGTGATGTACGAAGATCGCTACATCAAACGGAACCCGTTGCTGGTCGCCCCCTCGGCCCGCCAATCGATCGCCGCCGACGGTCCGCAAGCCGAAGTGTTTCGAATCAGCCCGGTCGAACCGTGGCGCGTCGTTCGAACACGGCTGCGCGTCGCAGGCCTCGTTCGCGGCCCAATCGAAGGCGGCGGCCGCGCGGCGGGCTACTTCACCGGCGCGACGGGCGTCACGATCTATCGCGGCGACGCCTGGCCCAAAGACGATCACTCGTTGGCACTCGTCGGTGATGTCGGCAGCAATCTGATCCATCGCAAACGTCTGACGCCCGCGGGTGTGCAGTTGGTCGGAGAACGAATGGATGCGAAATCGGAATTCGTTGCCTCCAAAGACAACTGGTTTCGGCCCGCCCAATTCGCTTGCGGCCCCGATGGTGCACTCTCGGTCGTGGACGTGTACCGCGAAGTCATCGAACACCCCAAAAGTCTTCCGCCGGAGATCAAGCAACATGTGGACCTGACATCGGGTCGCCATCGGGGCCGAATCTATCGCGTCGTGCCCGACGGTTATCACCATCGGCCGACTCCCAAGCTGAACACGTTCGATACCGAGTCGTTGGCGAAGTTGCTCCAGCACCCCAACGCTTGGCACCGCGAAACCGCGGCTCGATTGATCCACCAGCGCCAGGACAAAACGATCGCCGAGACGCTGCGTCGTCAAGCCGGACAAAGCTCGTCTGCCCAGGGACGCTTGCATTCACTCTACGCACTCGACGGCCTCGGTTTACTCAAACCCGAGGATGTGACCGCCCGTTTTGACGATCGGCATCCCCAAGTCGTCCGCCACGCGATTCGATTGGCCGAGCGGTTTGCGTCCGACGAAGACATCGTCGGTGATCTGAAGCGGCTGGTCCGTCATCCATCGATCGACGTCCGATATCAACTGGCGTTTTCGCTCGGTGAGTTTTCGTTCCAGGCCAAGTCGGATTGGCTCGCCGCGCTGGCACTGCAAAATCCCACCGATCGCTGGATCCAGACCGCCGTGTCGAGTTCCACGGGCGGTCAACCGGATCGATTGTTTGCCGCGTTGTTGAAATCCGATTTCGTCGAACCGCTTGCCCCGTTCCTGCTGCGACTGTCCAGCCAAATCGACCGTGGTGACGAGACCGACCAGCGGCGTCGGTCGCTTTTTGCCTTGGTCAGTGCAGGGCATCATCCCAGTCTGCTGCCAGCGCTTGGGCGTTTGAATCGGGCCGATCGCCGGGAATTAATCGGCGGGGAACTTTATGGTCGCGCCGAGTCGCTCGCCGCCGGCCTGATCTCGATGGCGCTGGCCCAGGTTGCCGAGACGAAGCGTTCCGATGCCGAACGCGTTCGGGCGATCGGCTGGTTGACCGACGCACCCATTGATCAAATCTTTCCCACGCTGGTGAAGGTCTTGCGTCAGAGTGAATCGTCGGAGTTACAGTTGGCCGTCATCGGTGCATTAGACCGCAGCGATTCGCCCGAGTTGGTGGAGATTCTGTTGGAACCCTGGCCGACGTGGAGTCCGCGGCTTCGCAGTGCCGCCGGCGACGTTCTGTTTACGACTGCCAAGCGATCGGCCGCCGTGCTGGATGCCATCGACGCGGGAACGATCGACGCGGCTGACATTTCGTTGCCGCGTTGGAATGCACTCGCCTCCAGTCGCGATTCGGAATTGCGAAAGCGAGCCGAGCGCTACCTCGCGACAACCAAGGGTCCGTCACGGGATGCGGTCATCGCGCAGTATCAGGAAACATTTCAGTTGGCCGGCGACGCCCAGCGCGGTGCCGAGGTTTTTAAGAAGCAGTGTGCGGGCTGTCATCAGTCGGGCGACGTCGGGCACGCGATCGGTCCCAGTTTGGCTGCGGCAGCCACACGCGGCGGCGAATCGATCTTGACGAACGTGTTGGACCCCAACCGTGAAGTCAATCCGCAATACGTCAACTACGTCGTGTTGACCACCGACGGCCGGACGGCTGCCGGCATGATCGCATCGGAAAACGCCAACAGCATCACGTTGCGTCGCGCCGAAAATGTGTCCGACACCATTTTGCGGCAGGACATCGAGTTGCTCCGAAATACCAATCAATCGATCATGCCCGAAGGCTTCGAAAAAGCGATCCCGCCGCAAGCGATGGCGGATCTGATCGAGTACCTGATCACGAGTGTCAATACCAGTACCAGCGGGAAGCGTTAGCGACCGGCACCCCAGCGGGAAGCGTCAGCGAGCGGCACGTGACCAATCGTTTACAATCAACACCCACACCAACACTATGAATCACCCGAATCAGCATCCATCCATGAACCACCGAATCAGCCGCCGCCAATTCCAGGCGATCGCTGCGTCATCCACCCTCGCCTTTTCCGCCGCGGCCAATGCCCAGCCGGCTCCGCAACCTGCAACGCAAATGGCGTTTCTCTCCGACACGCACATTGACGCCGACACCCGTACGGTCGCGCGGGGCATTAGAATGGCGGAGCATTTGGAACAGGTTGTCGGTCAAGTCGTCGACGCACTACCCTCCGGATCGCACGTCATCATCAACGGCGACTGCGCCTATCTGAAAGGACTGCCGGGCGACTACGCAACGTTTGCGAAACTCGTCGCGCCCCTGAACAACGCCGGCCTTCAGCTGCACGTCACGATGGGCAACCATGATGATCGCGGCCCCCTCTACCAAGCCCTCCGCGATCAGCAATCCAACGACGTCGCGGTCGAGGACAAGCACGTCGATGTGATCCGGCTCGGCCAGGCCGACGTCGTGCTCTTGGACTCACTCTGGAAAGTCAATCAGGTCACCGGAGAGATCGGCCCTGCGCAGCTCCAGTGGCTGAAGGAATTCCTGGCCGCCGACACGCAGCGTCCGGTCGTCGTCGTCGGCCACCACAACCTGCAGTTCTCACCACCCGCTGGTGGAAAAGCCTATTCGGGCGTGAAAGACACGGCGGCGTTTACAAAATTGTTGGAGCAACACCCTCGCGTGAAAGCCTACTTCTACGGACACACGCATCGCTGGGAGAATCGAATGCTTGACGTCGACGCCGAGCAACTTCATTTAGTCAATCTTCCCGCAGTCGCCTACGTGTTTGATTCAAAGCAGCCCAGCGGATGGGTGCAGGGGACTTTTTCCGATTCTGAGCTGCGGCTGAGAATCAATACACTTGACAGGTCCCATCTGAACAGCGATGAAGAGCTTCGAGTTTCGCTGAAGGTCTAGACGCGTCGGCCCGCAGGACGTCGCGTTTGAGCTGGGATTGGCTTCCAGACCGACATCCCAGGATCGGTGAGGCTGGATGTCTTCTCTACCTTTCGTCCGATCTTTTCTCCGCGGCATTCGCCGCCAATGACTTCCTCGGAAACGCAAAACGAATCATGACGATACGCTGGGGACTGCTGGGGTGCGGCGATATCGCCAGCAAACGGGTTGCCGACGCGATCATCGCCGATGAACGCTCTGAATTGGCGGCCGCCTGCCGACGGACCGAACACCTGCTCCAGGACTTCGGCAAGCGCTTTGACATCCCCACGTTGACGACGTCTGCGAAGCAGTTGTTTGCCCGCGAAGACCTGGATGCCATCTACATCGCAACACCGGTCTACCGGCATTGCGGCCAAACGATTGCCGCCGCCCAAGCCGGCAAACACGTACTGGTCGAAAAACCGATGGCCTATTCGTCTGCGGAATGCCAGCGGATGATCACCGCCTGTTCCACGGCCAAAGTCACCTTGGGCGTGGCGTACTACCGGCGTTTTTATCCCGTCGTTTTACGCGTGGCCGAATTGATCGCCGACGGAACCTTGGGGCGTCCGCTTTCGATCCTGGCGACGACAGGCAATCCGACACGATTCCCCACCGAAGACTGGCGCGTCGTGAAAGCCCTCGGTGGCGGTGGCCCGCTGATGGACATCGGCAGCCACCGCTTGGATTTGTTCCTGCAACTGTTCGGAAGACCGCGACACGTCCAGGCGTCCTGCGCCCCTTCACCGGAACATGACACCGAAGACATGGCAACGCTGCTGATCGAATTCGAGAACCGGTGCCATGGCGTGTTGCAATGCTACTTCGGTACCGTCGATACGCCGGACCGTTTGGAAGTGATCGGCACCGACGGTCGAGCGACCACCGAAGACCTCAACGGCGGCGACTTGACGATCATCACCGCGGCAGGTCGCCGTACCGAGTCGCATCCGCCGCACGCCAATTTGCACGCCCCGCTGATCAGCGACTTCACCGACGCGATCCTCTCCGGCCGACCTCCGACGGTGACCGGTGAGATCGGCATGGCGACCAACGACATGATCGCCATCGCCTACCGCGAAACATCGGGCAACCGCGTGCGGTGAAGTATCTACTGGGCGTCGGGATCGACTTCTTCCGGCTCGGGGTTTTCATCGACCCACTGAGCCAATTCATCGTGTTCGGCGGTCGTCTCCACCGTGTCGGCTGAGCCTCCACAGCCGCCGAGCATCGGGGCACAGCACACCAAGACCATCGCACAATACAACCATTTCTTCATCGCAATCCTCAACGGGAAAAAAAGAGACTCTGATTCGTCAATCCAATCGGCGTGAACCAAACGCAGCTCCGGCTCGCCGGTTCGAGCTCTAAAACTCATCCGAGATGACTTCGGATGCGGCCCGCGTGCCGAGCGCTCCCCACAGGCCGAAGGGGCTTTCGCTGCCCGGCGAGACCATGTTCGCATCGATTCCGACCTGCGCACTGGTCTGGTCCCCCGCCTCGATGGAATCGGTGATGAACCGGACCGAACCATCGGTCAACAGGATGTGGCAGCCGCCCTGATGCCGACTGCTGGGTGGCAAGATGCCTGCGTTGAAATTATTCCAGTCGGTGCAGAGCGGCGAATTCGGGGGCGAAATTGTGGTGAACATCCCCCACAACGATCGGCTGTGCGCCCAGCGAAACCCTCGTTTCTGTTCGGCGTGGCCGCCGGGGCCGTGGGGGTTGGTGAAGGTGGCGGTTGCCAACCAAAACCGTGGTCGATCGGGATCAACGTAAATGTCGCATTGCTGGACGCCTCCGGGCAGCCAGATGGTGTCTCGTCCGCTCGGTGCCAGGGCAGCACGTGTCCGCACGTCATTGTCCCCCAGGCTGGTCGCGATCTCGCCGGCGGCGATGGTATTAGACAACCCGTCCAAGATGTCGCGGAATTTCGAATCAAAACGATGGATAAACACACCGCGGCACGATGCCTGTCGGTGTCGCGGGCCGGCAGCGCCAAAATCGGTCCCATTGTCGCGGCGACCTCCATGCCAGCTTCTCATCGAGTCACCCACACAAGCGATGTAATTCGTACGTCCTTGCGCCGGCAGTCCGACGCCAGGATCGCTCGGACAGCGAAACATCGGGATCTCCGTCAGCCATGGTTCATAACGCGCGTTGGCGTGCTGCGCAAGCGAACGGCGAGGACACGGTCCCATCGGGGGAAACACCGCTCCGGTGCTCGCGTCGGTCAGCGGATTTCCGATGCGGTCCCACAGCCCCTGCTGCTCGACATAGGGCAACATCGAAACCAACCAGCTGACTTCCAAGCGATCGCTCGACCGAGGTGCCGCGCCCGGGTTGGGTCCCTCGGGATTTCCGCCGTTCCCACTGGGCGTTCCCGTACCGTGCTTGGGCAACTGCTTGAACGCCGAGTGGTAGTTGTGGAGTCCGATCCCGATCTGTTTGAAGTTGTTGCTACAGCTCATTCTTCGAGCCGCCTCGCGCGCCGCCTGGACCGCCGGCAACAGCAGCCCCACCAGAATTCCGATGATCGCGATCACGACCAAAAGTTCGACCAAGGTGAACCCCGATCGTTGGCACGGACGGACGTCTCTTTCGCAATGACTTTTTCTAGCAACCATTACACTTTCCCCTGGAGCGCGTGACACCGAACGCCAGCGCATCCATTTTGCGGTGGCTTCCTACAACACCGATTGAATATAGCGGGGCCTGAAACACCCCAGTCGAGAAAAAGATGCAAAATATTCGCGCAACGAAGATGTTCCGCGCCGGAGAAAACAAACGTCCACCGACTGGGTGCACGGATCAGAGGTGATCGTTGGTGCGATCTAACGATCTGCAGGGGAGTCTTTGACGTCTAGCGAGGTTGCGCAAAGTCGCCGGGGCCGCGGCACTCGACCTCTACCTAATCGATCCTGTGAATGACCAGAAATGAAAATGAGTGACCGAGCTGGAAAACACAACTGGCATCAGCCGGTTCGCGCTGAGGCACGTGAAGGCTAACGCCAGACGGCGGAACCTGGGAACATGTGCAAGGTCATCGCATAACGTCCCACCGACGACGGCCCGGAAGGGGCCATACACCAGCGTGCTCCGAAGACCGCGTCTACTCCGGTTCGTATGCCAAGTTGGGCGTCAGCCACTTTTCGATTTCAGGGACCGGCTTGCCCTTTCGTCGTGCGTAGTCTTCGATCTGGTCTTTGGTGACTCGGTCGACGGCGAAGTAACGGGCGTCGGGGTGGGCGAAATACAATCCGCTGACCGCGGCGCCCGGCGTCATCGCGTACGAACTGGTCAGCTCGACCGTCGTGTTGGATTCGGCGTCGAGCAGATCGAACAACGTTCGTTTTTCGGTGTGGTCGGGACAGGCCGGATAGCCGGCGGCGGGACGGATGCCGCGATACGCTTCGTCGATCAACTGATCGGTGGACAACGTTTCCTCGGCACCGTAGGACCAATCGCGGCGCGCCTGTTGGTGAAGCATCTCCGCGAGCGCCTCGGCACAACGATCGGCGACCGCTTGGACCATGATGGCGTTGTAGTCATCATGCTTGGCTTTGTAACTCGCCGCGAGCTCGGCGGCGCCGATTCCCGCCGTGACGACAAACCCGCCGACGTAATCCTGGCGGCCGCTGTCGACCGGGGCCACGTAGTCGGCCAAGCTGCGGAAGTCCTTTTGCCCTTTGCGTTCCCACTGCTGCCTCAAAAAGTGGAAACGCGTCAGCTCGGTCTGACGAGACTCGTCGGTGTACAAGATCACGTCGTCACCATCGCTGGCCGCGGGCCAGAAACCGTACACCGCGCGAGCCTTCACGCTGCCGTCGGCGATGATTTGATCCAAGATCTTGTTCGCATCGTCATAGATCTTTTTCGCCTCTTCGCCGACCACCTCGTCCTCAAAGATCTTGGGATACTTGCCCTTCAATTCCCAGGTCATGAAGAACGGTGACCAGTCGATGTATTCACGGATTTCCGCGATCGAGACGTCTTGCAAGACGCGAGTTCCGGTAAACGAGGGTTGGTCGATGCGGACGTTTTCCCAATCGGTTGCGAATCGTTTTTCGAGCGCTTCGGCGTACGGCACCAGCTTTTGCTTTCGCTCTTTGAAACTCGCCACCAACTTGACTTGATCTTCCACGTTTTTGGCGATGAATGCGTCTCGATGCTCGTCGCTGAGCAAACGTTCGACGACACCGACGCTGCGGCTGGCATCGACCACGTGCACGACGGGCGATGGGTAGACCGGTGCAATTTTGACGGCCGTGTGTTTGGCGCTGGTGGTCGCCCCGCCGATCAACAATGGCACGCTCATCCCGCGACGTTTCATCTCGCGGGCAACGCTGATCATCTCGTCCAAGCTCGGCGTGATCAATCCGGACAGTCCGATGATGTCGGCGCTGTGCTTGACCGCTTCGTCCAGGATCATGTCGGCACTGACCATCACGCCCAGATCGATGACTTCAAAGTTATTGCACTGCAACACCACGCCGACGATGTTTTTGCCGATGTCGTGGACGTCACCCTTGACCGTGGCGATCAAAAATTTGCCCCGCGCCGAAGCGTTCTCCAGCCCCGCGGCGAGTTTTTCTTGCTCCATGAAGGGTTCCAAGTAGGCGACCGCTTTCTTCATCACCCGCGCCGATTTGACGACCTGGGGCAAGAACATTTTGCCTTCGCCGAACAGGTCGCCGACGACTTGCATGCCGTCCATCAAGGGACCTTCGATGACTTGCAAACAGCGGTCAAAACTTTGACGGGCCTCTTCGGCATCCTCTTCGATGAATTTATCGATGCCCTTGATCAAGGCATGCTTCATCCGCTCGGTGACGGGCGCGTCACGCCAAGCCAAGTCCTCGCCGGCCTTCTTCATGCCGGTTCCCTTGAACGTCTCGGCCAGCTCCAGCAATCGATCGGTCGCATCACTGCGGCGATTGAGCAGCACGTCCTCGACGTGCTCGAGTAGATCCTTGGGGATCTCCTCATAGACTTCCAACTGGCCGGCATTGACGATGCCCATGTCCAATCCGGCTTCGATGGCGTGATACAAAAACGCGCTGTGCATCGCCTCGCGGACGCGATCGTTGCCGCGGAAGGAAAAGCTGATGTTGCTCACACCGCCGCTGGTTTTCGCCCCCGGGCATTCCCGTTTGATCCGGCGGATCGCGTTGATAAAGTCGACCGCGTAGTTGTCGTGTTCGGAGATCCCGGTGGCGACGGTCAGAATGTTAGGGTCAAAGATGATGTCTTCGGGCGGAAAGTGGACTTGATCGACCAAGATTTCGTAGGCGCGTTTACAAATCCGCACCTTCTCGTCCTCGGTCGCCGCTTGGCCTTTTTCGTCGAACGCCATCACGACCGCCGCGGCACCGTATTGCCGGACCAGTTTGGCGCGTTCGATGAACTTTTCTTCGCCGTCCTTGAGCGAGATCGAATTGACGATCGCTTTGCCTTGGACGTTTTGCAGCCCCGCTTCGATGACTTCCCACTTGCTGCTGTCGATCATCACGGGCACCGACGCGGTCACGTCATCGCCGGAGATCAGCCTCAAGAAACGGACCATCGCCTCGGCACCGTCCAACAGTGCGTCGTCGAAGTTGATGTCGATGATCGTCGCGCCGTTCTCGACTTGCTCGCGGGCGACTTCGACGGCGGTGTCGTAGTCCTCGTCGCGGATCAGTCGAGCAAACTTGCGGCTGCCGGTGACATTGGTTCGCTCACCGATCATCGTGAAGGGCACTTCGGGCCGCATCACCATCGGCAACAAACCGGACAACCGGGTGTAGACCGGCCCGGGAGTTTCCTGCTTCGGTTTCAGCCCCGCGACACGTTCGGCCATCGCACGGATGTGGTCCGGCGTGGTGCCACAGCAGCCGCCCAAAATATTGATCCACCCGTTGTCGGCAAATTCGCCGACGATGTCCGCCATCGCCTTGGGACCGAGATCGAACTCGCCCATTTCGTTGGGTAACCCGGCGTTGGGGTGACAACTGATCGGAATTCCTGCGACATGCGACAAAGCTTCGATGTGGGGACGCATCACATCCGGGCCGAGGGCACAGTTCATGCCGACCGACAGCAGTGGAAAATGCTCCAGCGCCGTGAAGAACGCTTCGACCGACTGACCGCTGACGAACGTGCGGCCGCCCTTGTCAAACGTGCCGCTGACCATCACGGGGACGCGGCGTCCACCGGCGTTGAAAAAATCTTGGATCGCGAACAGACAGGATTTCAAATTCAACGTGTCGATCGCCGTCTCCGGCAGCAGAATGTCGACACCGGCATTGACCAGCGATTCGACCTGGGCGCGATAACTGGCACGCATCGCTTCGAAGGTCGTGGGGCGAAAGGCCGGATCGTCGACTTTCGTGCTGATCGCCAGCTGCATGGTCGTCGGACCGATCGAACCGGCGACGAAACGAGGCTTGTCGGGTGTTCGCTCGGTCCACTCGTCGGCCGCTTTCCGTGCACAGGCGACCGCCGCACGGTTGATTTCATCGACCAGCTCCAGCGGCAGATCAAACTCCACCATGCCCACCGGTGAGGCACCGAAGGAGTTGGTTTCGACGATGTCCGACCCGGCCTCGAAATAGGCCCGGTGGATATCCGTGATCTTTTCGGGGTGCGTCAGACACAGAATGTCGGAAAAATTCTTCAGATCCTTGTGGTGATCGGCGAACCGATCCCCCCGCACGCCCGCTTCATCCAGCCCCAATCGCTGGATCATGGTCCCCATCGCCCCGTCCAGGAGCAGAATGCGGTCGCGAACGAGTTCGGAGAGGAGATCGGCGGTCGAATTGGCTTGCAGCATCATAAAAATCGCTAAGGAGTGTGGACTCTTCGAGCCCGTATTCTGGTGGTCCGGCAGAAATTCACAAGGCGAACCGCGAAAGTCGGCGAGAAGACGACATTCAGCCTTGCCGTAACCGCGCAAGTTTGACTATTCCGCAAAAGCCTGAAGACAGACACAGAGAAACACCGATGAAGCCTTACCAGGGCCGGTCGGTGGTCCCCAGGTGAAACGGTTCCACGGATGGGCCGATTTCGGGGTTTTTCTGACTTTCTTGTGCCGAACAGGCGTGGAAACTCGCTGCGGAAAATCACTGATGGATCAGGAACGAGACACGACCAATAACGCCAAACGTTCGCGACCGGGACGCTTTCGGGCCGAGAAATCGCCGAAAGTGGCTCGTCCGAGCAACGCGCCGCAAACGCCAGCCCCCTGCTACCGGGGCAAATTCCAGGAAATCCCCGAACCGACGGCCGAACACGTGGCCTCGGCGGCTGATCTCCTGCCCACGCTGTTTGAACTACCCGATCGTACGCCAGAAGGCTTGCAGCGAAAACGCGACGATCGACGGTTCGCGATCCACGACGCCCACAGCGGGCCGCCGGCCAGTCACGTCGACCCACCGTCAGGAAACCACAGCGATCTCAGCCGCTCTGGACCGAACTCGCCAGACGACTCGGATTCTGTGATGCCCGGCGGATCTGCGATGCCCGGCGGATCTGCGATGCCCGGCGGATCTGCGATGCCCGGTGGCGTCGGCCGGCGTTCCGATTCGGATCCATCCCCGCTCGAACCACCATTGGACAGCCGCGAATCCCCGGACGAATCGCGCATCGCAGCCTACCGCGACGAATCCATGAATTGGGCCACCGCCAAAGCGTCCTGGGCGACACGTTCGGCCATCGTGATGCTGGTGTTGCTGATGGTCACCCTGGCCTTCTTTTCCGGACGCGGATTCAACAAGACCGGAACGTCCGAAGACCCATCTCGCATGACCGATGTCGACGCCGACGACCTGGGTGAAACCATCGTCGTGATCACCGAAGACATTCAAGTGATGGATGATTCGGCCGCCGCAGAACCACCGCAGACCGATCCGGAGCATGCCGCGTCCACACAGATCGCAGGGGAATCCCACGCCGCCGACATTCCCACCGAAACCGTCGATGCCCCACTCAGCTCGATCGCCGACGCACCAGCAGCGGCGGGCATGCTTGGCGAGCCCTCGGCGGCCCTACCGGGGGAATTCGACGTGGCCAACCAAGGCTTCCCGCCAGCCCCATCGGCAAGCGAAGCCCCCAACATTCCGCCAAGCTTTGATTCCAATCAGTCAGTCGTCGCGTTCCGCAGTGGCGAATCGCCGAATGTTCCACCGACCGCCGCAATCGATATCGATTCCGATCCCCTGCCCGCCGGAAAACTGCCCGCCGGAAAACTGCCCGCCGGAATGGAAGACCGCTTACGGCTGGAAGATGGCCTGCGGTACAGCGACACGCCGTATGCGATCGGCAACTTTTTGGAAATTTTGAAAGTCTGGGAAGACTCCGAACAGCCGTGAGCCCATCGCTTCGTCGTCCGACGCAGCCGAAAAGCCAATCTGACCGTGCAGCACCTGCAGTAGCGACCTGTCTGTCTCCTGATTGAAAACGAACCAAACCATGAAGACCAACCAGACGTTTATCGGCGCCTACACCCGCAACCGTCGTCGCGCAGGCCTGCATCCCAACGACGTCTCCGCCGGCAATGAAATCGCCGGCAGCGAACCCAACGATGCGATCGCTGAACCGGTCGCCAATGTTGAGCCGCCGCACGCGTCGCTGCCGTCTTCCCATCTGTCGCCGGCACCGGCACCGGTGGAGGACAACGACGCACTCGAAAAACTGCTCAGCCAATCGGTCACGGTCTCCGACACCTTCGTCGCGAGCGGTGAAGTCTGGATCGATCAGCCCGAAGGACAGGTCCTGCGGATTGATCGTCCGCCGACTCCGGAACCAGCGCCGAAACCGATCGAACCTGCCCCAACCGTCGCGTCGGGCGAGCCGGTCGCACACGCCGAGCCGGTGGTCCAAGTTCAGCCGACACTGCAAGCCGACTCCGCTGCCAGCGCGGAGTCAATCGAGCCCAACGAATCGCCTGCTGCGGCAGCCCCCACCGTGCATGCGGCCGACGTTCGCGACGGAGACGCGATCACTCACGAGCTCGACGCGTTGGTCGAAGCGGTCGAG
The DNA here is from genome assembly GCF_025060895.1 of Stieleria sedimenti. Classification (GTDB taxonomy): domain Bacteria; phylum Planctomycetota; class Planctomycetia; order Pirellulales; family Pirellulaceae; genus Stieleria; species Stieleria sedimenti. Next base: position 22,361 of record NZ_JANZKV010000246.1, read on the forward strand.
CAACAAGTCAAAGACGAATTTCCCAGCGGCGTGAAAGCTGACGCCCCTGCTCCGCACGCGACGAACATGATCGCCGACCCGCCTTCCACCGACAGCGTCATGGCTCCAGCGGCTGCCCCGACGCCGGACAAGAACGACATGCCGACGAGTGAGTGGACCGAACAACCGGCCGACGACGTCGATGATTCAACCGCCGCCCGCTGGGCCGGTGCGACTTGGGAAGTCGACGCGTTTGATCTACCCTCCACCGTCGCGGAACTGTTCTTTGACGAAACGTTCTTTCGCTCGATCGCCGAACACCTCGGCCAATCCGTGCGTGAAGGCCTTCGCAGTGTGCTGGTGACCAGCCTGAGCGCCGGCGAAGGACGTTCGACCGTTGCGATCGGCACCGCCATTGCCGCGGCCGCCAGCGGCGTGCGAGTGGCCCTGATCGACATCGATCTGGACACGCCCAGCCAATCGGAACTGTTGCGTCTGGAAGTCGAAACCGATTGGGTTACCGCGATCCGTCAGGGTGAACGCATCGAAGACGCCGCGATCGCATCGATCGAAGACGGCGTGACGCTGCTGCCACTGGTGCTTTCCGGTCACCGCGGCGTGCCGATCACTCCCACGGAAATCGACCTGCTGCTCGAACAACTCGACGGTTGTTTCGATCTGCTGTTGTTCGACGGCCCGATCGCGGGTGCTTGGGCGACGCCACAAATCGCCGCCGCGGTCGATTCCAGCTTGATCGTCCGTGACGCCCGCCGAACCAGCCCATCCGAAGTCGCATTGGCCGCCGCCCAGCTCCGCCGCCAAGGCGTCGTGGGCATCGGCGTGGTTGATAATTTCTGCGGTTAGGCAGAATCGGGAATCGGATGGCAGAAAAATGGCGGGCAGAAACATGAAGAGAAGCAGACAGGAAAATGGGTGACAAGAAAATAAATCACCGACACCATTTTCCTGTCACCCATTTTTTTGTCCTTCCATCCCCACCCATTTTCCTGCCCCACATGTTTCTGCCAACTCCGCGCCCTTTCCTTAACGAGGAATCACCTCGCCGCCGTCGCGGGTGATCAACTTTTTGAGCAACTCCGGATCGAGCTTCTCGGTCGTTCGTACGCTGCCGTCGGCCATCAGGTAGGTCACCGGTTCAAAGAACTCGGCGTCCTCTTCGCCGGTCAAATCTTCCGGCTTGGTCCACGGCACGCTGTGTTTCGTTTCGACCAACAACAACGTGTTGCTGTTGCCATCACGCAGTTCACGCATTCCAACCCCGCCTTCGGTGCCGATCGCGCTGTTCCCCGTCGCATAGCCGAGGTAGTTCGTGTGCCCGCTGGGTTGGTCTTCGGGCGCGTGGGGACTGCGATAGACCTCCGGCATCTGATCGAGCAGCTTGAGATTGCTTTCGCTGTCCCAGGGCTCATCGAACTTGTACTGCTCGAACAACGCATTGCCTTCGATGAACGGCAAGATCGCGACCCGCCAGCTGAAGGGTTGAATCTTTCGACTTCCGGCACCGAGCGAACCTTCACGCAGATTGACCGATCCGGGAAACTTGCGATAGGCGGCGTGGAAGTTGTGAAAGGCGAGTCCGATCTGCTTCAAGTTGTTCACCGAACGCTGTTGTCGTACCGGCGCGCTGGTCGGGTCACCGTGTTGTTTGAGATACCGATCGACTCCCAGCGTTTTTAGTTGCCGAATCATCGCCAGCGCTTTGGCATCATCTGAATCGGGGCCCGACGGCGGAATTTGATTGATCTCGGAAAAGGCTCCCAGCTTTTTAAATCGATACAGGTGCCCCTTCCCATGATTTCTCAGCCGGCCCTGAAACGGCATCTCCGCGGTGTCCAGGAAGGGATCAAATTGAAACACCATGGAGGATTCATCGGGGAACTGACAGCCGACCGAGATTTGATTCCCCGTCACTTCGTCGACCGCCAGCAAATTGAGCCCCCGATGATCTTGCTGGAACGTGGTGAACTGCCCGGCGGAGACCTGGAAGCCCGCCTGCGGGTTTTGTTTGGTCACGGCATAGAATTCGGTTTGGTCGATGGCTAGCAGCATGCCTTCGGGCAGGACGCTGTTGGGTTGTTTGTATCCGACCAACAGCCAGATCCCCGAGAGTTTCTCAAGCACGTCGTTGTGCCGCGTCGCTGCCCGCTGGGCCAGTTTTTCCTCGGCGGCCGGCCGAACGACGTCGGCTGCTTTTGCATCCCCTGTGTCGTCATCGAGTTCCTTCACGACTTCGATTTGGGCTCCATCGAGCGGCGCTTCAAACACGGTTCCGTCGGGGAACGTGATTTTGATGAACAGTCCCATCAGCAAACCGAGCAAAACACCCAAGAGCCCCAAACCGATCGCCATCGTGATCGGAACCGACCGTTGATACCACGGCTTGGTTTGTGTGGTTGCCGAAAGCGGCAGTGGTCGAGTCCGTGCGTCGCAGGCGGACGCGATTTCCACTAGGTGAACCAAATCATGCCCGGCGGACCATGTCGCCAAGGTGGCTGCGACGTCGCTTGGTAATTGCGGCCGTCGGGAGGGATCCTTGGCCAACATCGAATCGACCAATCGCACCAATCCAGGTGGACAATCCTGGACTCGATCGGCCAGACTCGGCGGAGTTTCGGAGACCTGGGCGGTCATTTTGGCGAACACCGTCTGGTGCGTCTGATCGGCGAAGGGTGCGTTTCCTGAAAGCAATTTGAACAGGGTGCACCCCAGCGAATAAATGTCCGACCGGCAATCCACTTCGCGACCGTCGGTCACCTGTTCCGGCGAAACATAGTCCGCCGTCCCGATCGCCTGACCCGCCGCCGTCAACTCATTCTCCGGCCCCGATTGGTAGCGTGCCAGGCCCAGATCCAACAACTTCACTTCACCGTCACGGCTGATCATGATGTTGGACGGTTTGACATCGCGATGCACAAACCCTTGATCGCTGGTGTACTGGAGCGCCACGGCGACTTTGCGAATGATCTCGCAGGCATCGGCGGTGGAGACCGGACCGTTTTTGGCCACCAACTCTCCGAGGTCCAATCCGTCGATGTACTCGGTCACCAGCACCGCCGTCCCATCCACTTCGCGGGCATCGTGTGCGGTCACGATATTGGGGTGGCTCAGCTGGCCGATGGCGCGCATCTCGGAATCAAAACGATCTCGGGTGCGTTGGTCGGCCAGCCGGTGGCCCGAGAGCAGTTTCACGGCGACGTGACGGCCGAGTTTACTGTGCCGCGCCAAGAAAACCTTTCCCATCCCGCCACGGCCGAGCAGGCGGACGATTTCGTACTCGCCGATCACCCGTGGGACGTTGTGCAGCCCGGTGGCGGAAAGTTCATCGGCGGCGGCCAATGCCCCCAAGGCTTTGACCATCGCCAGCTTGCAATCGGGCTCCTCGGCCAGGCTCGCGAATTGATCCGTCGCCCGCAGTTCGCCGATCAATGAATCGTCGGCGTCGTCGACCGTTTCCAGTTCGGCCTGGCAAGTGGTACAGGAACGAAGGTGTTCGAAAAGCTCGTCATTCTCAGCCTCGGGCAGCCGCCCGAGCGAATAAGCTTTCAATCGTTCCGCCGTCGGGCACTCGGTTGCTGTCATCATCGTATTCTCCTCGTCTTTCCGGTCGGGTTCAAGCAACAAACGTGGGATCGGCTACCAGCCTGTCACCCCAGCGGGAAGCGTCAGCGAGCGGCGCGTGGTGAAACCACCGCCATCACCCGCCACTGGCTCACGCCACGTGCTGGTATCGGCCCCACCAGATGAACGCTGACGTCTGACACCAAATTGCGAAAAAAGATTCGGTTACACTCTTTCGTATGCCCCCCCATTCCGACGACCGACGCCGCCCCGAGCACCCGACGCTGTCCGATCCGTTTCTGCAAGGCGTGCAACGGAACGATCCGGTCCAGTGGAGCCGGCTGGTGGAAACGTTTGGTCCGATCGTGTATCGCTGGTGCCGTACCTCCGGCGTCGCTGAAAGTGACGCGTCGGACGTGGTACAAGAGGTCTTCACCTCGGTCGCGCGGGGGATCGACGGATTCGAACGCCAGAAGGAATCCGGCAGCTTTCGCAGCTGGCTGGCCACGATCACACGCAACCGTGTTCGCGATCACTTTCGAAAGCTCGCCGGCAGGCAGCCGGCCGAAGGGGGCACGGAGGCGCTGACACGGTTGCAACAGAAAGCCGATTCGCTGGACGAATCGATCGACGGTGAATCGATCAACAACCCGCTGGTCCGCCAGGTCTTGAAATCCGTCGAAGCTGAATTCGAACCGACGACGTGGAACGCCTTCTGGATGTCGACGATGGAGAATCAACCGGCGTCGCTGGTCGCCGAGCGGACGGGGCTGTCCGTCGCGAGCGTCTATCAGGCCAAATCTCGCGTCTTGCGCAAATTAAGACAACAACTGAGCGAATTGCCGTAACGGAAAGCTGGTAAGAAGATTTGGGAGGTAAGAAAATGATGAAATGCATCCCCCCTCGATCCGACAAATCTTCCTACCTCCAAAATCTTCCTACCTCCAAAATCTTCCTACCTCCAAAATCTTCCTACCTCCAAAATCTTCCTACCTCCAAAATCTTCCTACCTCCAAAATCTTCCTACCTCCAAAATCTTCCTACCTCCAAAATCTTCCTACCTCCAAAATCTTCCTACCTCCAAAATCTTCCTACCTCCCCGCGGCCACCTTGCCTCTTCAAGTCGGTGGGAACCCGAAAGGAATGGCAGAGAGGGCTCGCGCTGCAATCGTTTTGGCGACTTCCGCTGCGATCAAATCCGTCACTTATACGATCGACGTTCCTAGAGATTGATGGGATTCTTGCCCTAAGCAGGATTGACATTAGCGATTGACCTTGCCCCCCGCCATTTGCTAGGGATGATCGTCAGACCGTTCCCCCGTCAATCGCCAACGCGATTTCAGAGACCCTATCGTGATCTCCAAGCAAGCCTCAGCCCTGATGCTGGCGATCTCCTTCGCCGCGCTGACGCAACTCGGCTGCGCCCTGCCGACCGGGATTCTGCGTTCCCGCTGGGCGATGGACGACCCCGAGTACGCCGAAAAATATTGTGACGGAGCGGAAAAGAGTGACGTGCTCGGCAAGCTCAAGCAGGCCGCCGACGCGCGATTCCTGGAAGACGCCACCGGACTGTTCGTCTCCAGCGGCGTCACCAAACGAAGCGCTGCTGACAACGGCCTGTTCACGGTCGACATCGGAGCGGAGATGTATGCGACCAGTTTCATGACCGCGCGGGCCTCCTTGATGGGCATGGGCAACGGCGACGACTGGTTCACCGGTCTGGACGCGGGACTGAGGCTGCAAACACCCAGCCGGCTGGCGCCCTTCGTCGGTGCGGGCGTTTACGCCGGATACGCCAAAGAAGTGGTCTCCGCCGACGACGACTGGATCGACAACGACGATGACGGATTCATCGACGAACACGGCGAAGACGATGAACGCATCTCGGGTTCCCTGGCGGCGATCTATCCCGAAGTCGGTGTTCATTTTTGGTGGACGCCCCGAATCCGCTTGACCAGCTACGGACGTTACATGGTCACCACCGAAGGCCGCGATGCCGATGACTGGCAAGCCGGCTTCGGGCTGGCCCTGTTCACCAACCCCAACCTCCCCTAACTCCAAGGCCTAAGCTTCCACCAGTGGCGTAAGCTTCCAGCTTGCGATCCGTGGCGTAAGCTTCCAGCTTGCGATCCGTGGCGCAAGCTTCCAGCT